>QKEJ01000062.1 GCA_003252375.1 Halodesulfovibrio sp. | reverse complement strand
CTGCTCATCAGCCCGGAAAAGCTGGTGGAGGACGGTCTGCTCTCCTGGGCGGACATAGACTGCCCCCTGCAGGATGATCCCGCGCGGGTGGACTATCCCGCCGTGGAGGCCCATCGCCACAGGGTCCTCCGGGCCGCCTTTGAACGCAATCGGCACTGGATAGAGAAGGATTTCGAGTTCTGCCGCTTCTGCCGCCAGCACTCGTGGCTGCCGGATTTCGCTCGCTTCGTCACCATCAAGCGGCACCATGGCGGCGCCATGTGGTCCCAGTGGCCTACCCCCCTGCGCTTTCGCCACGAGGAGGCGCTTGCCGAATGGGATGCCCAGCACAAGGAGGAAATGCTCTTCGAGACCTTCGTGCAGTATCTGTTCTTCCGCCAGTGGAACGACCTGCACGCCTTCTGTGCCGACGCGGGCATCCGCCTTGTGGGCGATGTTCCCATCTATGTGACCTACGACAGTGCCGATGTATGGATGCATCCTGAGTTCTTCAAGCTGGACGAGGAACGCCAGCCCGTCAGCGTGGCAGGCGTGCCCCCGGACTACTTCAGCAGGACCGGACAGCGTTGGGGAAACCCCGTCTACGACTGGGACGCCCTCGCCCGGGACGGCTTCTCCTGGTGGGTCAGACGGCTGCGTCACAATTTTGCCCTGACCGATCTTGTCCGCATCGACCACTTCCGGGGATTCGCCGGCTACTGGGAAATACCCGCCGCCGAGGAAACGGCCATCAACGGCCGCTGGGTGGATGCACCGGGCATGCAGCTCTTCCATACCCTGACCCGCCACTTCACGGGCCTGCCGCTCATTGCGGAGGATCTGGGCATCATCACGGCGGACGTGCGCGAACTCAAGACAACCTTCAACCTGCCCGGCATGAAGGTGCTGCAGTTCGGCTTCGGCGGCGACAGTCTCATTGACAATCCGGACGCCCCCATGAACCACGAAACACATTGCGTGCTCTACACGGGAACGCACGACAACTCCCCCATGCGGGAATGGTTCGCCAACGAGGCGGGCGATCAGGGGCGCAACAATTTCGAGACCTACGCAGGGCACGCCGTACGCGACGACACGGTGGCGGAAACAGCCCTGCGCATTGCCATGAGCAGCATCGCCACAACCACCATCTTCCCCGTGCAGGACGTACTGGGACTGGACGGCTCCGCCCGCATGAACACCCCGGCCGTTCCCGCCGGCAACTGGGAATGGCGTCTGCGTCCCGAGGAAATTGAGCTGCCCTTCTACAAGTCCTTCGCGCGAATGACTGCCTTCTTCGGGCGCCGGACCTGACATCACTGCCCGCCAAGCGAATGAGACCCTGCTGAGCATCGAACAACGGAGCCGGAAACAGCCATGCGTAAACTCTACATCGCCATGATGGGCCTCCCGGCCCGGGGCAAGACCACCGTCTCTTCCAAACTGCTGGAGGGGCTTGCCCAGGAAGACCTGAACGTCAAGATATTCAACAATGGTGACCTGCGCCGGCAGATCCTCGGCGAAGCATCCTCCCACCCGGAATTCTACAGCCCCGAAAACAAGGATGGGGTAGGTGCCCGGGAAAACCTGGCCCTGATGAACATGGAACGGGCCAAGGCGTTTCTGGCCGGAGACGGCGACGTGGCCATTCTGGATGCCACGAACGTCAGCGCGGAGCGGCGCCGGGTGGTGCAGAAGACGCTGACCGACCACCCCCTGCTGTGGGTGGAATGCCGCAACGACGATCAGGATCTTGTGGAGGCAAGCATCCTGCGCAAGACCCGCCTCCCGGAATTCGCCAGCCTGAGCGAGGCGGATGCCGTTGCCAGCTTCAAGCAGCGCATCGAATACTACGAATCCATTTTTTCCCCGCTGGGGAACGAGCCCTGCTGGGTCCGCGTGGATTCGCTCCGCAACCGCATTCTGGACGAACAGCTGAGCCACAACGTGCCCTACTATGTCACCATCCGCGACATTCTCGTTTCGGACTGGATTCGCAACCTCTATCTGGTCCGCCACGGACAGACGCTGTACAACATGGAAGGCCGCATCGGCGGGGATTCGGAGCTGACGCATCAGGGGCTGGAGCAGGCGGAAGCCCTGGGCCGCCACTTCAAGGGGTTCAGCATCCCCTACATCTTCACCAGCACAAGGCGTCGGTCACACCAGACCGCCGCCCCCATCTGCCGCGGACAGCAGCACTGCACCATGAAGGCGCTGCCGGAATTCGACGAGATCAACGCCGGCATATGCGAACACATGCGCTACGAGGAGATCAAGCGCACCTGGCCCAACGAATACCGGAGACGCCAGAAGGACAAGTACAACTACATCTACCCGGAAGGCGAAGGTTACGTGGCCATGAAGGAGCGGGTGGACAAGGGGCTGCGCAAGGCCCTCTACCTGTCGGGCAATGCCGAGGCCCTGATGATTGTGGGCCACCAGGCCATCAACAGGATGATCCTCTCATACTTCCTGTTCCGCAGGACCGAGGATGTCCCCTTCATCTACATTCCGCAGGACCAGTACTTCCATATCGTCTCAACGCAGAAGAAGAAGCTGTTTGAGCAGGTCCGCTTTACCGGCAGGCATTAGCGTCCCTAGGACAACGGAATGCTCCGCGCCATCCCGGCGGGGAAGTGTTCCGGCAGGTGCAGGCGCAGCTCCATGCCCGGTTCATGGGGACAGTGCAGCAGCGAGGTCAGGGTTTCCGGCGCATGCTCGGCCAGCGCCGGTGCTCCGGGCACATCCGGCATGCAGAACAGTTCCCCCCAGCTGGTCAGGTAGATCAGAGACGCCGTCTCTATCTGACGCACCTCGCGTGACACGCCGAAATTGACCAGCACAACGGCCTGCACGACCTGCTCGTCCTCCAGATAGGCCCGCCACGGCCTGTCAAAGGATACAGGCGCACACACCCCGTACAGGGCTTCCAACGCGTCCACGATGTCACGCATGCTCACGTTGAGCGCAAGGGAGGAGCCGGTTGCCAGTATACCGGGCCGCCAGTATTCGTTGGCAATGAGCCAGCAGAGCAGCTTGGCGATCTGATTGTCCGATCGCAGCTCCTCCCGCATGGCCTTGCGTCCCGCAAGCTTGGGCAGCCGCGCCTGCACCGACCACAGGGGAGGCTGCCCCGGTTCCTGTTCGCACTGGAATTCCAGGCCCTCCAGCAGCATGCAGGGCGGCTCAATGAGAGGCAGCCGCATGATCTTGTAGGGACGCGGCTCCAGCCAGGCGAAGATCCGTCTTCCGGCCATGCTGAGGTCACGCCCGGACACGCCCTCGGGCAGCTCCTCCGGTGCCGGAGACTCCCGCAGGACCTCCCCGCCGGGGTGCAGCCCCAGCAGTCCGCTCACCCGGAGATAGGTTTCCAGCAGGTAGGTATTCAGACGCTCTCCCAGCTCCTGCAGCTCCAGCAGCGAAGGCGCCCTCTCCCCCCCCTGCATGGCGGGGTCGGCCAGTTTGCGCCCCACGGGGTCACTGCTGAAGCCCATGAAATATTCCAGAAACTCCGCTCCCAATGACATCCCCTGCGTCCCATGCTCCCATGTGGAGGCCTGCATGCCCGCCGGTCCGCACTTGCGCAGGTATGCCTGCCGGATGAGCTCCAGCACGTCGATCCGGCCTTGCGCCTGGTAGAAGGCGAACATGTTTCGCAGCGGCACAGCAACGGGATCAACATCCCACACGCCGTTCTGTCCGACATGCACCAGGCGCTTGATGCGGTTGCACAAAAGCTCGCCCACATCATCCACGTCCTCCTGCCGCAGACGTCCGGCAACCATCTCCTCAAGCTGCCCGAAGGCAAGCAGGGACAGGAAGGGGACGGAAAGTGCACGCGCGATATACCAGAACAGGCAACCGCGCACTGTCTGCACGGGCAGCGAAGTCAAGGGCCCCATATCCAGCAGGGGAACCGCGTCCACGCCCTTCTCCAGCACGGGCAGGCTGGCCGCGTATTCGGCATCGGAAAGTGCGGACGGGATGCACCACCATACGGGCATGCGCCCGGCCAGAAGAACCATCGTACGATACAGTCCAGCCTTGAGCAGCAACGACTGGCTTACGCCCGCAGCAACGGCGTCATCGTCACCGGAGTCCGTCCCCTCGAAGCCGAAACGATTCCCGCGCACAGCCCGCACGTGATGCAGGCGGAAGCTGATGACAAGATGCAGCTCCTGCAGAGCCCACGCGGCCAACGTATCCAGCTTCTCCCTGAACGGTTCAATCAGGGCGGCTGCCTCGCCGATGGCGTCATGCAGCACCCACACCTCGAAAGGCCCTCCTGCCGTCTGGGCGATGGTTCCGGCGGCCCCGGCAAAAAATACGGCCTCAACGGGAAATGGCGCATACTCCGGGGCAACGTATGCCTCGCCGAAACGGCGCTCCATGGCATCCAGTGCGGCCCGGTTCGGCTCGTACCCCCGAATGCCCGCCGCCAGCGCAGCGACCATGCCGTGTGCCGAGGGAATGGCGGCACTCTGCAGCAGCAGGGGCAAAAGCATGGCCATATCGCCATTCCTGCCCAGTTTTGCACGGCACCAGCTCAGCCGGTTCCTGTTCTGCTCAAGCATGCGCGTCCGGCGCCGCCGGGCATCGGCTATCTGCGCCCATCGCTGCAGCAGCAGATAGAGCCCGGCACTGGCAGGAGGCAACTGCAGCCCGGCCATATCATCGGCAATGGCCCGCAGCGCATCATCCCTCCAGGAGTCTGCCATCTCCAGCAGAAAGGGGGCGTCCGTATCCGGTTCCTGAACCCGGCAATGAGCCGCCGAGCAGCCGGAGAACAGCGTTCCCCGTGCCTCTACTGTGCGCATGTCAGACCGGGAAAACACGCAATCACCGAACAGACTTCCCTGCAGGGACATCTGCTGCAGGCGGGTGCAGCCAAAATCCGAAGCATCGACAATGGTACGGAGCAGGCTGCCCCCTTCCCAGATGGAGCCCCAGAACCTGCAGCCCCGCAGGGCGCTGTTGCGCATGTGGCAGCCCACCAATCTGGCCTCCGCTACATCGCAGGTATCAAACAGGGTGCCCTCGAAGCGGGTCCGCTCCATGCGGCAGCGGTCCGCCAGCAACAGGACGGCTTCACTGTCCTGAAAGAGCACCCTGCGCAGTCTCGATTCCGTCAGGCGCACCCCATGCAACCGGCACCGGACAAACCGGACCTCGTCCAGCACGCTGAAGGCCATGTCCACTCCGGTAAAGGAGCACTCCTCGAAAGTGACCGCACGCAGCCGGAATCGCGTCAGACTGCCGCCCGAAAAGTCCTGCCCGACAACCGTGCTGCCATCCTCCACAAGACTCAGGGGGTGCACCTCCACCTCGGGCTTGCGCTCCCGCGAGAAAAAGGAGCGTACATTGGAAAGCAGCCCGCCGGCGTCGTCCTCCTCATCCTGCTCGGGCGGCTCCGCACGCGGCCCGGACGGCTCATGGATCGGGGCAAACTTCACCTCCGCATGCGCGGACACGAACTTGCGGACCTGCGCGGCCGCTTCTTCGCCCGTGGCGCTGCGCGTGGCAGGCATCTCCATCCCCGCAGCCATGGCAAGCATCCCCTGCCGGTCAAAGGCCGAAAGCGTTGCGGCAAGCCGTGCCACAAGAGCGGATCGCATGGAGGATGGCACCTGCCGCATGACCCCGGCAAGGGCGCGCTCATCCAGTCTGAGCAACAGGGCACAGAGGAAGGGCGTTACGCCCCTGTCCGCCAGGGCCGCTGCCAGCGGCGCGCCTGCCTCGGGCGTCCCCAACGCCACAAGAGCCTCGAGAGCGGCATCCTGCACCACGGGCCGGGCATGGCCCGAGGCTGCGATCAGCAGCTTCAGCACGCGTTCATCCGCCGGATCACTGCACACGGCGACGCACCGGATAAGAGGAATAATCGCCTCGCCGCGCATTCTGGGCCAGTGCCGCACCAGCAGTGCGGCCAGCCCGCGCGAGCGCAGGACCGACACGGCACCGGCCATGTAGGCAAGCTGCTCCGCGCTGAGCTCCATGCGCAGCAGCTCCTCAAGCCACAGGCCGAACCGGCTTCCCAGCATGGCATGCTGCAGCACGCTGCACAGGGTATCGCCCCGCCTGTGCAGGCCATCCAGCAGCACCAGCCCCTCCTCGGGGTCCTCGTTGATGACCGAGGCAAGGTCGCGCTGCAGGGATTCCACCAACGGGTCGTGGGTACCGGCAATGTTTCTGGGCCGCCGCAACAGGGTGTTGTACAGCAGCAGACGCTGCTCGGCGGGCACCCCCTGCACCATGCCGACCAGCATCTCGGCCCGAGTCTGTCCGGAAAGCAGGTAATGCACGGCGTAGGCTTCCCCGGGAGCTCCCAACGCGGCCAACAGGTTCAGGCAATGCCTGTGCACCCCCTCCTCTGCCGTACCGTGGAGCACGCTGGCCACGATGTGCGCGAGGTCCGAATTGTCCCGTTCATACAGAACGAGGTCATCCTGCGCATCTTCCGGGGCCGCCTCCTCCCCTCTGGTCGGCGCGGCATGGCGGTCCCGCATCAGCCCCTGCGCCTGCGTCAAAAGGGCTGACAACTGCCGGACGTCACCGTGCACACGCACCGCCTCACGCACGGCGCTCAGAAAGGTGTGGATGGCATGGGCGGACAACGTGCTCATGCGACCTCAGCTCCCCTTGGGCATGGACTCGGCGTAATAATTGTACTGGGAAACCGGCGAAAGATAGGCATAGACCTCCCTTGGGAGCGCTTCGGCACGGAGGGTTGCGGTAACCTCAAGCGCCTCCTCGGTGGCCAGATCGACCACCAGCGCTTCCTTGCGCGGTACGTCGGGATGGTGAAGCAGCACCGTGGGACGGGCCGCCTTGGCGGGGTTGGTGGACAGCACCATGCCTGTGGCCCCGTTGGAGAGCTGCACGATGGTCCCGGGAGGGTACACGCCCAGGCAGCGCACGAACACGGATACGATGCGCTGATCAAGCGTGCCGACCCGCTTTGCGAGTGCAAACAGCTGCTTCAGCGCCTCATGCGGCGTGCTGCCTCCGCCCTCGTCGTCGTTGAGCAGATTTTCGTACGCATCCACCACGCGCACAATGCGCGCAAAGGGCATGATGTCCTCGCCGGACAACCCCTTGGGAAAGCCCGCTCCGTTCATTTCCTCATGATGTTCAAGGATGATGCGCACCGCCTGTTTGGGAAAGTCGGGCATCTCCAGCACAAGCCGTGCTCCCTGCTCCGGATGGGCCCGATAATGGGATTTCAGCATCGCGCTCATGGAAGTGGCCTTGCCCCCCTTGAGCTGCTGAATGGGCACCCTGCCCTTGCCCACGTCATGAAACAGCCCGCCCATGCCAAGGATGTGCATGGCCTCGGCATCCAGGCCGAACTCCTTGCCCAGCATCATGGACAGGACCGTGATATTCAGAGCGTGGTAGTGCTTCTTCTCATCCGTGGGCTTGTTGGTCATCAGGCCCACCACCACGTCGGCATCACCAAGAAAGGTATCCACCATGGCCTGCACCAGAGATGACGCCTCCGCAACCGCCTCGTCCGACTTGCCGGATATGCGCCGCATCACCTTGGTGACGCTGACCATGGTCTGGTCATACTGCTTCTCGAACCGGGCGAACCGGGCCTTGCGCTCCCGGTTTCGCTCAATGGTTTCGCGCTTGAGCCCCAACAACTCCCTGGATACCGGCGTACGCGGCCGTTCCTCTGCCGCTTTCTTACTGGCCGGAGCCTCCAGGGGAATGGGCAGCCTGTCGCACTTGTCCAACACGCAGATGACATGCTTCAGGCCCGAGCGACGGATGGCCTCCATCTGCTCCTGCTTTTCTATCTTGAAACTCTCGGGGAGCGACACCGAGCCATCCGCACCCTCCAGGCGCACAAACACGCCGATGCAGAGCTGATCAACATGGATCGGATATTCGGTAAATCCCATCGGCCACTCATCCTACCAAGAGGTTCAGGCAACGGTTCCGACGAAGCGGAACGGACAGATTCGTGAATCCCATTCCCGCACGATATGCCGGCAGCGATACAAGATAAACATCTCCACCATATATACCAATACCTGCCCCTGCATAGACGGTCAACAACCCATCCCCGGCCATGCAACAAGAAAGGCCCCCCGCACAGCGGGAGGCCCTGAAAACGTCATGAACCCAAATGTCCGGCGCGCTAGCCGAACACCTTGCCTGGGTTGAGCACGTTGTTGGGGTCAAACACCTGCCGGATACCCCGCTGCAGGCGGATGGATTCCCCTGAAAGCTCCATGGGCAGGAGATGCTTCTTGGCTTCGCCAATGCCATGCTCGCCGGAAAGCGTGCCGCCCATGTCCAGCACCTGCCGGACAATGGCGCGAATGCCTTCATCCACCCGGTGGATCTCGCTGCGCTCGGGCGCGGTGACAATGAGATGGATGTTGCCGTCGCCCGCATGGCCGAAGCAGAAGATATCAAGCCCGTACGCCTCCTCAAAGGCCGGAACCAGCTCGATGAAGGGCGCAATGCGCCCGATGGGCACGGCGATATCCTCGGAAATGGTGATGGGGGCATGCGCCCGGATGCGGGTGGAGGTCTGCCTGCGCACGCTCCATATCCGCTCACGTTCCTCGCTGGTTCCGCCGGGCATCAGGTGCGTGGCTCCCATGGCGGTGCAAATGGCCTCCACGGCCCCGATCTCCTCCGCAATCTGCGAGGCGACCCCGTCGAGCTCGACAATGAGCAGGGATGCCGTGGCGCCGGGGACACGGAAGGGCAGGTCATCCCCCACGAGGGACAGACACTTGTGGTCCAGAAATTCAAGGGCGGAAGGCAGGTGCCCGGACGTGAGTATGGCGGTCACGGCCCGCATGGCGTCGGCCATGGAAGGAAACACCGCAGCCAGCCCCACCGTGGCAGCGGGCATGGGAATAAGCTTGAGGGTCAGCTTCGTAATGATGCCCAGCGTGCCCTCGGAACCGCACAGCAGATGCGCCATGTCATAGCCGACCACGCCCTTGCGGGTCTGCACGCCGGCCCTGATGTGTTCGCCCGTGGGCGTAACGGCTTCAACGCCCAGCACGTAGTCACGGGTTACGCCGTATTTCACGCAGGCGGGTCCCCCCGCGTTGGTGGCCACGTTCCCGCCGATGGTGGAGGCATCCATGCCCGCCGGATCGGGCGGATAGAAAAGGCCTTCCGCAGCGGCGGCATTGCGCAGATCCAACGTGATGACGCCGGGCTCCACCTCGGCCACCAGATTCTCCCGGTCAATACGCAGCATGCGGTTCATCCGCTCCAGCGACAGGATCACCCCGCCTCCGAGCGCAATGCAACCACCTGAGGTACCGGTGCCCCCACCACGGGGGATGACCGGGAAACGATGCTCGTTGGCCAGCCGCATCACCGTTTGCACCTCTTCTGCCGATTCGGGCAGCACCACCAGTTCCGGCTCCGCACTGTAGCTCGAAGAATCACGGTCATAGGGTTCGCCCGGGCTTTCAAGAACCTTATCGGTACCAAGCGCCGTGACAAGCGCCCTGCGGGCGGCTTCCGTGAGACGGCAGGGAACGGATGCCTCAGTCTGCATGCTGAACTCCTTTTCTCGCAGGGCCTGAACACGGCCCCGATACAACGGACAAACCGCCCCGACAGCAGTCGCTGACGGGGCGGTCGAAAATCCGGAAACTACTTCTGCCGGCCGAATCCCGGAATGTGCAATCTGTCCTCAAGCACCTTGAGCAGCCAGGTGGCGATGGATACGAGGAAGAGATAGTACACGGCCAGAACCGTGAACACTTCGGTAAAACGGAAGGTCTTGGCGGCAATGGCCCGGGCCTCTCCGGTCACTTCCATGCACGAGATGAGGTAGGCAAGGGACGAATATTTGATCAGGTAGATGATCTCGTTGCCGCACCCCGGCAATGCCCGGCGAAACGCCTGCGGCACCACGATCCAGAGCACCGTCTGCAGCTTGCTCATGCCCAGCGCCGCACCGGCCTTGAGCTGGCCATCCCGGATGGAGAGCAGGGCCCCGCGGATGTATTCCGACTGATAGGCCGCACTGCACAAAATGAAGCAGGTAACCGAGGCGCCGTACGCCTCGAAGTAGATGCCGAAGGCTGGCAGCCCGAAATAGAAGACAAAAAGCTGCACCATGAGGGGAACACCGCGGAAGAGCGCCGTATACGCATCAAAGATGCGGCGCACCGGGCGGGGGCCGAACACCCTGAGTGTGCCCACCAGCACCCCGAAAATCGCCCCGAAGATGGCGGAGGGAATGATGAGCATGGCGCTCATTGCCATCCCCCGGTTCAGTGCGGGGATGAGCAGATCCAGAAACGGCATGTCCACTAGCAGCTCCCCTCGCAGAGATCGGAAAGCTTGCTGCAGAAGTCCGCGGTCCGCGTACCGGACTTGTCAGCCAGCAGTTCGGCGGGAGACCCCTGCTCGATGATCTGGCCCTGCTGCATGAAGACGATCTCGTCTGCCAGCGCCCGGGCAAAATCCATCTGGTGCGTGGCCATGACCATGGTCAGGCCGGACTGGGCCATGTCGCGGATAACGGCCAGCACCTCGCCGACCAGTTCGGGGTCGAGGGCCGAGGTGGGCTCGTCAAGCAGCAGCACTGTGGGGTCCATGGCCAGAGCACGGGCAATGGCCACCCGCTGTTTCTGCCCGCCGGACAGTTCCGCCGGATACAGGTTGACCTTGTCGCCAAGTCCCACCCTGTCCAGTTCCTGCAAAGCCCGTGCGTGGGCCTCCTTGCGGCTCATGCCCCTGACCTTGCGCAGGGCAATGGACACGTTGTCTGCAGCGCGCAGATGATCGAAAAGATTGAAGTCCTGAAAGATCATGCCCACATGTTCGCGGTAGCCATGCAACTTCTTGCGATTCTCTATGTCCACCCGTTCCCCTTCCAGCCAGATATTCCCGGACACGGGGGGAATGAGACAGTTGATGCTCTGCAGGAACGTGGACTTGCCGGCACCGGACGGGCCGATGAGAACCTTGAGCTCCCCCTTGTTCACGGAGAGCGACACATCCTTCAGGATGGCCTTGCCGCCAAGGGTGACATTGATATTTTCCACGCGCAGGACAGGCGTCTGGGTCATGCTAGTTCCTTAATGGGTATAGCCCGGAATGCGGACTTTCTTTTCAAGGGCAAGCAGCAGCTTCACGCCCACGAGAGTGATGATGAAATAGAGCACGCCGGCATTGATGAACAGGGCCAGGTGCTCGTAGGTGCGCGATGCCACGAAGTGCGTGCGGGTAAATATGTCCATGGCGCCCACCACATAGGCGAGCGCGGAGTCCTTGAGGATGATGGAGTATTCGTTCGACCACGCGGGAATGGAAAGACGCAGCGCCTGCGGCAGGATGATGGAGACCACCCCCTGCGGATCGCTCATCCCCAGTGCGCGGGCGGCCCTGAGCTGGCCCTGCGGCAGGGACTGAATGGCCCCCCGGAATATTTGCGACTGATAGGCGGCGCTGGTCAGCCCCAGCACCAGCGAGACGGCGGAAATGGCATTCAGGTCCAGACCGAGCAGGTCGAACACCCCGAAATAGAACAGGAACATCAGCACGAGAATGGGGACGCCCCGGAAGAACCAGACGTACAACCTGATAAGATTCCTGACCACGGGATGCCCGTAGACGAGGCCCACAGCCATGGGGATGCCCATGACCAGCCCCACGCCCATGGCGAAACAGACTATCGCCAGAGAGACTCCGGCTCCCTGCAGGATATAAGGAAGCGCTTCGATGATTACGGATAGCTGTTGCATGATAGACTGTGGGAAAAGCCGCAAGGCACGCGGGGGAAACGGCTTTCGTACTCCGTGCTGGTGTTGGCGCGTGCACGCACGCTATACAGAAAAAATGGCCGGAAGGCGACAGGAAATGTACCCGTGCCTTCCGGCCCTGTTCAGCCGTTACAGCGCAGGAACTAGTGTGCGCCGTCCTTGAAATGCTTTTCCTTCAGCTCGGCCCAGTAGGGGTCGGCCATGAGCATCTTCAGGCCCTTGTTGATGGTATCGAGCAGTTCCTTGTCTTCCTTGCGGACTGCCACGCCAAAGAATTCAGGCTCGGTGAACTCACCCACGATTTCGAGAGCCTTGCCGTGGGCAATGGCGTCATCGGCGGGGGCGATATCCATGGCGGCTGCGGGCACGCGGCCGTTCAGAATGTCCATGATGGCGAGGGGAGCAGAGTCATAGTACTTCAGCTCGTAGTTGTTGCCTTCCTTGCCAGCCTGGTTCTGCAGCAGGTCGGCTTCGGAAGTACCGGACTGCACGCCCAGCTTCATGCCGCCCTTGAAAACCTTGTCCAGGGTCAGATCGGCGCCCTTCTTGGACACGATGACCTGAGCGACCTTCCAGTAGGGGTCGGAGAAGTTGACCTGCTTGGCGCGTTCTTCGGTAATGGACATGCCGGAGTAGACCATGTCGATCTTCTTGGAAACCACGCTCTGCACGATGGTGGACCATTCCATGGCCTTGTGCTCAATGGTGAAGCCCATCTTCCCGGCGATCCAGTTCAGAGAATCCACGTCAAAGCCTGCGGGCTTGCCGGTGTCATCAATGTAGGCAAAGGGCGGGTAGTTGGCGTCGATGCCGTTCACGTACGCCTTCTTGGCGAACGCAACGGACCCGAAAAGCAGAACAACGCTGATTGCAGCAACAAGCAGAGTGGTTTTTCTGAACATATCCTTCTTCCTTTGGTGAAAATTTGGCGATTTCCAAATCGTGACGGACGGTTGGCCGGAAATCCCACAGAACCGCCCGGAGGCCCTACACATCAGAATCCGCTAGCAGAAAGCGTTGCCGCACGCAAGCTCCACATAGGACAAATTTGGCAATTTCGACCGCTTCCGGTCTCCTGTCCTGCCCCGGTTTGTCCAATTTCGTCTCTTTCATCCTTCCCTGTCACACCTTTTTCCCTTTTTCCTGCGCCCAACGTGTGCTATGAGGGTACTCGCTTTCGCCTCGCATCCCGCGGACGCGAGATTCCCACTAGCTCGACACCGTGTTCCGGTGTCCCCTTCCTAAGGAGTGTCGGTCATGAAGACTTCCATTGGCGCCAAGACCATCGCCTATCCGACCCCACTGTTTCTCGTGGGCACGTACGACAAGGAAAATCGCCCGAACATCATGGCTGCAGCCTGGGGCGGCATATGCTGTTCCAAGCCGCCAAGCGTGGCCGTTTCGCTTCGCTCGGCCACCTATTCGCACGGCAGCATTCTTGAACGAGGTGCCTTCACCATCAACATCACCCCGCGTTCCCTTCTCGCGCAGGCGGATTATGCAGGCATCTTCTCCGGACGCGACGAGGACAAATTCTCCTCGCTGGGCCTTACGCCCATCAAGAGCGAGCATGTGGATGCGCCCTACGTCAACGAGTTCCCCGTGGTGCTGGAGTGCTCCCTCGTCCAGACCGTGGAGGTGGGTCTGCACACCCAGTTCATAGGAGAAATCAAGGACGTGAAGGTTGAGGACAGCATCCTGCGCGAAGACGGACTGCCCGACATGCTCAAGGTGGACCCGGTCATATTCGCCCCTGTCAGCCGCGAGTACTACGCGGTTGGCGATTTTCTGGGCAAGGCCTTCTCCATAGGCAAGAAGCTCAAATCCTGATTCTGTTCCATTGCACATGAACGGGCCGCCCGGTGTTGCCACCGGGCGGCCTTTCTCATTGCCAACAATCTCACTTGCGGTATTATGCGTGCAAAACAAGAGGGGTATCGCAGATGCAAGAGCTCATACTTCAATACAAGGACCAGGCCATTCTCTGGGCCGCCAGGAATGGCACCAACATTATCATCGCGCTCATTCTGCTCATCGTGGGCCATTGGCTGGCCAAACGGTTTGCACACATCCTGCAGGCCGCCATGCAGCGCAAATCCATGGATCTGCTGCTCATCAACTTCCTGAAAGGGGTGGCCTACTACGCCACCATGGCCGCCGTCTTTATCGCCGTGGCCGCCCAGGTAGGCATTGATACCACATCCTTCCTCGCCATTCTCGGTTCCGTCGGCCTGGCCGTCGGTCTGGCCATGAAGGACAATCTGTCCAACTTCTCATCCGGGGTCATGCTGATCCTCTTCCGGCCCTTCACGTTCGGCGACTTCGTGCAGGTGGCCGGCGTAGCCGGGTCCGTGGTCACCATCAACCTCTTCCACACCGAGCTCAAATCCCCGGACAACCAGCGCATCATCATTCCCAACAGTCTCATCATGGGCCAGGTCATCACCAACGTCACGGGCAATGACACCCGTCGCATCGACATGGTCTTCGGCATCGGATACGGCGACGACATCGCCAAGGCCCGGCAGGTCATTATCGATGTTCTGGAAGCTGACCCCGGCATCCTGAAGACTCCGGCGTATACCGTGGCTGTCTCCGAGCTGGCGGACTCCAGCGTCAATTTCGTGGTGCGCCCGTGGAGCAAGACAGCAGATTACTGGGATGTGCGCTTCCGGGTCACGGAAGCCATCAAGCTGGCGCTTGACGCCAACGGCATAAGCATTCCCTTCCCCCAGCGCGACGTACACGTCATCGGCAGCGCCGAGTAGCCCCCCCCCTCGCACGCAAAAGCCCCCGGCGGACGGTTCCGCCGGGGGCTTTTTGCATCAGTCCACCCAGACGATATTCCAGCGCCTGAGCTCATCCGCGCTCAGCTTCCAGCGGTCGATCTCGTACCGACTGAACACAAGGGTCGGTTCAATGGTCATGGGTTTCTGGGTCTGGTGGGTTCCGTTGAAGAAAGACAGGACCAGCTGCCCTGCGGCATATCCCTGATCCTCACCGCGCAGCATGAAGCCTGCGGCGGCCTTCCCCCTGCCTATGGTGAAATCCCACAGCCCGAACAGGGGAACGGGGGAATGCTCGTTGGCCCAGTGTATGACCTCTTCCTCGTCCACCACCTTGCCGTCCCTGTCCAGCAGGGTATGGTATGTGCCCAGCAGAATGGCATCATACCCACGGCTGGCACTTTCCATGACCAGTTCCTGCCAGTTTTCGTAAAAGGTGGCCCGCACCATCTCGCAGGCAATCCCGTAAAGGGTAAACTGTGTTTCCCCGTTCAGCATGGTGTAGGCGACCTCGTGCGAGGTGGTGCTGTCATCAAAAAGCACCAGAACCTCCCGGATGGAAGGCGAGAGATTCCCCAGCAGCATGATGGAGCGCTGAACAAGCGGGCGCTCCAGCACTCCGAGCACGTTGGGCTGATTGTGCAGCCCGTAGTTGCGCGGATTGCCGTTCACCCCCAGATAGACAATGGGCATGCCTGCCTTGACGAAACGCCGTCCGAGCAGGGAGACGGCATTGTCATCCCCCAGCATGACCAGGTCGGGGCGCACCTGTTCGGCATAGGCATAGGCCTCGTCCGCACGCGCCTGGAACTGCTCTCTGGGCAGCCGCTTGGTGTTCATCTGAAAACTCAGCACCTCGGCCGTTCCGTTCAGCGCCCTGCGTATACCACGCATATAGCTGACATCCCAGTCGTAATCGGCATGGTAGCTTTCGATGACCAGAACCTTTTTCTGGTCAGCGGCATCCGCTTGTACAACCATTCCCTGCAGCAGAAAGCACAACATGATCATGGTGATTGCAACTCGCATGGCGACCTCCGGAAGTATTCAGACAGACAGTTAAGCCTAGCATACTGCATACCCCGCACAAGCACATGATTTTGCCCATCGCCTTATAATGGCATCCCTATTTCATTACCCTATACTGATGGTATGCAGAGACCTCCCCTGCATGAAAACAGAGAACCGCGGTACATCTGCCATGCGCAAAGTCCTTACGGCCTGCTTTACTGCCCTTCTGTTCCTCGCCCTTTTCTCGTACAACACCTACGAGAGAACCGTGACTGCCCATACGGACAGTCTCTACAATGCCGCCCTGATAGACGCCCGCCGGGCCTACCTCACAGACCTGACCTTCCGGCACTGGAATTCCCGCATGGGCGGCATCTACGCCGAGATATCCCCCCAACTCGCGCCCAACCCCTACCTTGCGGTCCCGGACAGGGACATCACGACAACGGAAGGCAAGCACCTCACCCTGATCAACCCTGCCTACATGACGCGGATGGTGCAGGAACTCATGGCTAAAAACAATGAATTGAAGGGGCACATCACCAGCCTTACCCCTCTCAGCCCCGGCAACGCCCCCACCGAATGGGAACGGGCGTTTCTGGAATCGTTCAACTCCGATCCTACCGAACGTCACTCCATCGTTTTCGAGAACGGCGCCGGATATCTGCGATACATGAAGCCGATGATCACGGAACCCTATTGCCTGAAATGCCATGGACATCAGGGATACAAGGTGGGTGACATCCGCGGGGGCATCAGCATCACGGTCCCCCTCAAGGGCTACTATGTCGACCTCGAACGGTTCAAGAACGCGGAAATCCTGCGCAGCCTGGCCATCTTTGCCGTCGGCGCCCTCTCACTCCTTTCCATATTCTATTTCATGCGCAGACACGAGCACCTGCGTAACCACACGGAGCAGGCACTGCGCAAGAGCGAGGCCCGCTTTCGCACACTCTTCGCCAATGCGCCGCTTGGCATTTTGCTCATCGACTCCTCGGCGCGCATTCTCGAATGCAACGCTGCCGGACGGGCTCTTTTCCAGCGGGACTGGGACAGCATGGTCGCAGCCCACCTGCACGAGGTTCTGTCCTTCCCCGACATCTCGCCGCGCCTGGAGCATCTGTTCAGGCACAACAAGCTCGCACTGGAGACATCCTGCAGTCTGCCCTCGGCTCCCGACGTGGCCTATATCCGGCTTCTCGGCTTTCTCATTCATCAGGGCCTGTTCGTTATCATCATCGAGGATCAGACCGCGCACAGACAGGATCAGGAAAATCTCATGATCGCCAAGGCGGATGCCGAGCAGGCCAGCAAGGTAAAAACGGAATTTCTCGCCGTGATGAGCCACGAGATACGGACGCCCCTGAACGGCGTGATCGGCATGCTTCAGCTGGCGAAGCTTCACCCCCTGGGCAAGGAATTGGGGGAGTATGTCGACATCGCGCTGGACTCCAGCCACAACCTGCTGCGCATCCTCAGCGATGTGCTCGACATCTCAAAGATAGAGTCGGGAAAAATGGAATTTCAGGAGAGCCCCTTCTCGTTCCAAGACATCATCAAGCCCGTCTCGGCCCTGTTTACCGACGAACTGCGCAAGAAGAACCTTCACTATACCGTCCTGATAGACGACAGCGTCCCGGAAACCCTCAGGGGGGACAGCGGCCGGCTGCGACAGATCCTGTACAATCTCATCGGCAACGCGGTGAAGTATTCCGAACGTGGCAGCATACAGGTGGCGGTATCGCTGTTGCCCTTCAGCCCCGACCCGAGCAAGCGATGCGTCCATATTTCCATAACGGATACCGGCATCGGCATACCCGACGACAAACTGTACATGATCTTCGAACCCTTCACCCAGAGCGAAAACGCCCTGACCCGGCGGCACGGCGGAGTGGGACTGGGACTGAGCATCGTCAAGCGTCTCGTCACCCTCATGGGGGGCACGCTGAGCATCGCCAGCGATCTGGAGCACGGCACCGAAGTCCATCTCACCCTGCTGCTCGCCCCGGCATCGGAACCGGCAGGTGCAGCAAACCGGCTGGCGGACGACGCCCCAAGAAAAACGCGCAGCCTGCGGCTTCTGGTGGTGGAGGATGAAGAGATCAACAGAAAGGCCCTGCTGTTCATGCTGGACAAGCTGGGGCATGTAGCCACGGGGACAAGCAACGGACAGGCAGCCCTGACCCACCTTGCCGCCGAGCATTTCGACATGGTCCTCATGGACATACAGATGCCACTGATGAACGGTCTGGAGGCCACTGCCCTCATCCGGGCCCTGCCGCAGGAGGACAAGCGGCGCATTCCCATCATCGCCATTACGGCATACGCCATGAGCGGGGACCGGGAACGGTTCCTCAAGGCGGGCATGGACGACTATCTTTCCAAGCCCATAGATATGGAGGCGCTGCAGCAATGCCTGGACAGGCAGGCCGCCCTGCTCGTCGCAAAGGAATGA
>QKEJ01000096.1 GCA_003252375.1 Halodesulfovibrio sp. | reverse complement strand
ATGGCGCTGATTTCCTCAGTCGAGCGGGTGATCTGCTCGCTGGCGGCGGACTGCTGCTCGGCGGCGGTGGCGATGGAGCGCATGCGGTCGGCGGTGGTGTTGGTTATCTCCACGATGGAGCCAAGGGATTCCCCTGCCGTTTGTGTCAGTTCCGTGCTCTTCCGAATCACATCCGAGGCGGAGTGCATGGCCGTGATGTTGGCGCGTGTGCCTTCCTGAATCCCCTGAATGGCCGAACGGACCTCGCCGGTGGCGGACATGGTTTTTTCCGCCAGTTTGCGCACTTCGTCCGCCACAACCGCAAAGCCGCGTCCCGCCTCACCGGCACGGGCCGCTTCAATGGCAGCGTTCAGGGCCAGAAGGTTGGTCTGGTCGGCAATGTCCGTAATGACGCCCATGATGGTGCCGATGGATTCGGCCCGTTCACCCAGCGAATCGAGCGACTGACTGAGGGATACGGACTGTTCGTGCGCTTCCGTGGTGGCAACGATGACCTGGCTGACGATCTTTGCTCCGGACTCGGCGTGTTGACGAGCCTCTTCGGCTCCTTCGGCGGCATGTGTAGCATTGCTGGAAACCTCAAGGACAGTGGCGTTCATTTCCTCCATGGCAGTGGCGACCTCATCAGTCTGCTGCTTCTGGTGGGCGGCACCTTCGTTGATCTCGGTTGCCTGGTGGGAGAGAGATTGCGAGGCGTCTGTAAGCTCTTCGGCGATGTGCGCGGCGCGTTGGGCCACCCGCTGCATGGTGGACAGCAGTTCGGCCGCGTGTTCCTTTTCCCTGTGCGCCTCTTCCATGGCGTCATGGGCCCGCTGCGACTGTTCCCGCGCATCCTGCTCCTTGGCATTCGCTTCTTCCATGCTGCGCTGCAGAACGCTCACCATGCTGACGATGTCCTGTCGCAGGGATTCGAGTTCCCCTGTGAAGGAAAGAGTGGAGCAGGCGGAGTACTTGCCGTTCGCCACCGCGCGTGAGGCATCCTGCAGTTGTCCGATGCTGGTCACGATGGTGCGGATGACCCATGCGATGAGCAGGACGAGGAGGGCGGCAGTCACGGATTCCGTGAGCAGCACCACCCGGGCGATGGCGTTCCGCTCGGCGACGAGCATGGCGCCCGTATCGGCGACCATGGTGTCCATCAGCGGCTCCACTTCGTGAGAGGTTGCCCGCAGTGCCTCGAGGTTGCCGGCGGATTCAGTGGCAGTCGTGACATAGCGCTTGAAAGCGGTCATGTATTCGTCAAGCAGGGCAAGCATGGCCGTCTTTGCAGCGTCATCATAGAGTGTGGATTGCGTAAGGTGCTGGCGCATGTCGTTCATGCCCGATTCGAATTTTGCGAGGTATTTCGAGCTGCCGCGCAGCATGAAGTCCTTTTCGTGGCGTCGCAGCATGAGCATGTCCGCCAGCAGGGAGCTATCCTGCTGAGCGGTGATGGTTTTTTCCACCTTGTGAATGGCAGTCCGCAGGATGCCACTCAGGCCCTTGGTCTCATCCAGTCCCAGGGCCACGACGTTATCCGCAAGTGCGTTGAACTGGGTCTTGTAGCGCGCCAGCAGATCGGTCATCTGCTGGATTTCTGCTGCAGTGGTTGGTTCATCCGTGGCCACCATGGTCAGAAAGACCACGCATTCTTCAAGGTATTGTTCTGTCTTGTCCCTGTATTGCAGGTCCTTGCGTGCAAGGAAATCCTTTTCGCTCCGTCGGGCGAGCAACAGGTCCATGGCGGCTGACTGAACGCTGTTGGATGTTCTGAAGGAGCTGTCCACGACGCGGGAAGCAATCTGGTTGGCCGCAAAGACGCATCCGAGCCCCAGCAGGGCCACCAGCCCTATGATGTACAATTTTATGCGAATGCTCATGCTGATACCTCGTTGTTGGGACGGTGGCGAATGCACACCGTATCCTGTATTTTGCCCAGTTGTGTATGATAGCATGTCTGAGCGGGCGTGACCAGAATAACTGTGCCACTGCCCGGTTCTGCTGTGACAGTCCCTGTGGCCCAGTGAAGAACAAGCCCGCATCGGAACCGATGCGGGCTTGTGCAGGACAAAGGGAGCGGCGACGAGCCGCGTGTGCGCTATTTCTCGATGAAGGAAAGCGCGTGTGTGGTGCAGGCGGTGACGCAGGCGGGCTTGAGCCCGTCATCCACACGGTCCATGCAGAAGTCACACTTCAGCACGGTGTTGGTGGCTTCATTGAAGGAGGGGATGTGCCAGGGGCAGGCCTCGATGCAGGCTTCACACCCGATGCAGTCCTCCTGCACGACGTAGACGATGCCGTCCGATTCACGGCGCTTCATGGCCTCGGTGGGACATACATCCACACAGGCCGGTTCATCGCAGTGGAAGCAGCACTGGTAGGAGGCCTTCATGAAGGGCTTGCCGTCCTTCATTTCGGGACGGGAGGACGTGTGCACGCCAAGCTTGATGCCGATGGGCGTGTTGTTCTTGGATTTGCAATGCACTTCGCAGGCCTTGCAGTGGATGCAACGGTTCCTGTCCAGCTTGAGTTTGTATTTGCTCATTGTGGTCTCCTGCGCCTCTACGCCTTGCGGACGGCGACAAAGTGTTCCTGAAGGGAAAGGCCTCCGCCAGAACGGTCCCATTTCTCGAGTCCGCCAGCCATGAGCTCATGGTCGGCAACCCCCTTGCCGCAGGCCCGTGTTTCCACGGAAAGCCTGTGGCCGAAGCCGTGAACCATGAACAGGGCTTCGGGATGGATGCACTCCGTGACAAAGGCCTTCATGGTGCCCGCGGGCGCTCCATTGGTGAGAATCTCCACCGTATCGCCGTCAGCAATGCCGAGCTCCGCTGCTCTGGACACATGCATCCAGGCCACGTTCTCAGGCATCTGCTCGTTCAGCAGGGGGTTGTTTACCGTATGCCCCTGCGTATGCACACCCACGCGGCCGAAGGCGATGCGGAACATGCCTGCCGGGGGCTTGGCCGGAGATGCGTAAGGCTTCAGGGTGTCGATGCCGGCCTTGGACCATTTGCCGCTGAGCATTTCGAGCTTTCCGGACGGGGTGGGGAAGCTTTCCACTTCGCGTACCAGGGGGGCATCGGCCAGTTCCACAAAGCCCTTGGCGGCAAAGTCTTCAATGCTTACGCCGGTGCCCTGCAGCTGGTGGGCCCAGAGTTCCTCGATGGTCTTGAACGCCAGCTTTTCCATGCCGGGGTGGCTGTCGGCGAGGCGGGCGGCAAGGCCGCCAAGAATTTCCCAGTCGGCACGGGTGTTCTGCGTGGGTTCCATGGCCCGCTTGCGGACAAAGAACTGCGGCTTGGGGCCGGACTTGCCGGCAATGATGCTTTCGCGGGAAAGATAGGGGGAAAGCGGGAGCACCACGTCGGAATGCCAGGCCGTGTCGGACCAGCTGAAGGTGATGCTTACCAGCAGATCGAGGGCTTCCCACTTCTTCTTCTGCGCTTCGGGATCGGGCATGGCCATGAGCGGGTCGTGGCGGAAGCAGAGATAGGCCTTCACGGGATAGGGATCGCCGGTGGCAATGGCGTCATAGGCAAGGTTCACAAGGCCGGGGCCGCCATCAAACTGGGTGTGCTTGTCCTTCCAGCCCACACCGTCGGCGCGCTTTTCCTCGGGTTTGGGGAAGAGGTCGACGAGTTTGGTCAGGCCCTTGCGGCCCACATCCTTGGGGGTGTTCACCAGCGGCAGGCCGCCCTTTACACCCACGGAGCCGAGCAGGGCATTGATGATGTATGCGGTTCTACAGACGTTGAAGGAGTCGTTGTACCGCGCAACCATCCAGCCGGGATGCCAGATCACGTTGGGAGCAGCCTCGGCGAGCTCCTTGGCAAAGGCCGCGATGCGTTCTGCAGGAATGCCGGTTTCCCCGGCAGCCCATTCGGCGGTGTACGGTGCGACGAACGCTTCAAGCTCTTCGAGCCCGGTCACCTTGTTGGCCACGTATTCGGCGTTGTAGAGCTTCTTGGTCAGCAGCTCGTTGATGACGGCAAGGTTGAAGGCATAGTCCGTACCGGGGCGGACCATGAAGAAATTGTCTGCCTTGCTGCCGCTGACGGAGGCGCGGATGTCAATGACGGTGAGCTTGGTGCCCTTGCCCAGTGCGTCCATGACGGCATTGCACTCGGCAACATTGATTGCTTCAAGGATATTTCGGGTCTGCAGGATGATATGCTTGGCATTGCGGAAGTCGTAGGAAACCATCTTGCGGCCCATGCCCAGAACGGACTGTGCGGCGTGCTGCACGTTTCTGGCGCAGGAAGCGTCATGGTTGCAGTAGTTGGGAGAACCAATACCGCGCACAAAGGCCTGATGCAGGTCCACGAAGGGGCCTCCACGGTCGGACCACAGAACGCTGCGGTTTCCGTGTTCGGCGGTGATGGTTTTCAGGCGATCGGCCACGTAATCCAGCGCCTCGTCCCAACTCGCCTCGCGCCACTTGCCTTCGCCGCGTGCACCCACACGGATGAGGGGGGTGGTGGGACGCTCGGAATCGCGCTCCAGCACGATGCCTGCAGCGCCACGGGCACAGAGTCCGCCCTTGAGAGCGGAATGGGGGTTGCCCTGAATCCACGTAACCTTCCCATCCTGTTTTTCCACTTCTATGGGGCAACGAACGCTGCACATACCGCAGACGCTGTATACGGATTCTCGTGTTGCCATGCTTCCTCCTGGATCGTGATGACTTGGTTCCTGACCGTTGACGCCGATGGACATCCGGCGGCTATGCGCAGTGATGTCTGCATCCGCCTATCGATACGGAATGTACCGCACGGTAGCAGTGTGTGGCTTTGATAGCATCGTATTGTTGATGGACAAAGTTTGTGAAATTTTAAACAAGCTATTCATCAGGCAATCAATATGTCGGGCGACAAACATGCTCATTGCATGCAGAGGCGGAATGTGCATACTGACCATATGAACAACTGCCGCAATTCTGCAACGATCCCGCACCGGTGCCGCCTGAATGGGGGCAGGTCCCTGCTCTTTGGACGCGTGGCCTGTCTCTTTCTGGCCTGCATACTGGCGTTGGGCACAATTTCCTTTGGACGTGCCGATCACGCCATAGTCCTTGTGCACTATTTTACGGGTCCGCTTGCCGGTGGGCTCGGAGAAATGCTTGATGTGTACAATGCCGGGCATCCCGAGGCTCCTGTGGTCGTTCAGGGAATGGAGCATGAATCGTTCAAATCCGCCATCCGTGGTATGCTGCTCAAGGGACACGGAAGCCCGACGTTGTTCAGCTACTGGGCTGGAGAACGGACGCAGGCAATGGTTGCTGCAGGGCACCTGGCCCCGCTGGATGCCGTATGGAAACGGGCTGGACTGGATTCCGTGTATTCCCCGGCAGTTTCCCGGGCATGTACCTACGGCGGCAAGAAATATGGCGTGCCGGTGACCCAGCATGTTGTGGAGTTTTTTTACAACCGCGCCGTGTTTGACAAGGTGGGCGTCCGCCCGCCCGCCACGTGGGAGGGGTTCCTTGCGGTATGCGAACGCCTGAAAAAGGAAGGAATCGCGCCGCTCGCCTTGGGAAACAAGGAAGGATGGCCCGCCCAGTTCTGGTTCGACTTCCTTCTTCTGCGAACTGCCGGGCCCGCCTACAGGGCGCGGTTGATGCAGGGCAAGGCTGCGTATGACGACCCGGAGGTGGTGCGGGTTTTTTCCCTTTGGCAGGAGTTGCTGGACAAGGGGTACTTTTCTCCTTCCATCGAGTCGGCAGACTGGGCTGGTGCCGCCGCAGAGGTCCGTTCCGGGCGGGCGGCCATGACGCTGATGGGGACCTGGATCATGGGATACTACGCGGATACCCTGCACTGGCGCGAGCGGGAGGACTATGACTTTTTCCCCTTCCCGGCGGTGGACGCCGACGTTCCCCAGGTTGCCATCGGATCCATTGATACCATTGTCATGACGTCACGGAATGCGCTGCCGGGAGCCGAAGACATGCTGGCGTATTTTACCCGCAAGGATCTGCAGGAAGTCATGAGTGCGGGATCAGGAGCCATAGCTCCCAGTCTGGAAGTGCCGTTGTCCTTTTACTCCCCCATGAAGCGGGCCATTGCCGTACAGCTGCGCGAGGCTCCGGAATGGTGCTCCGGGTACGACCTTTCCGTCCCCCCACCTGTTGCCGAAGTGGGGTTGGGGCTCTTTGAGGCCTTTCTGCGTCAGGAGCGGGAACTCAAATCCCTTTTGGGCAATGTTCAGAGGCGGGTGGAGTCGCTGTACAACTGATTTCTTAAGTCTCGCCTAAGTCTCGGAGGGAACGCCGTTTTCTTCGAGCACCCTGAGGGCATGCATGTTCTTGGGCAGGGCAATGCCGAAGCGGCTCCCTTCTCGGTACTCGCCATCCAGCCAGATCGTTCCGCCGTGGTTGCGCGTGATGATGAAGTAGGAAACGGAGAGTCCCAGTCCGGTTCCTTCGCCTGGCTGCTTCGTGGTAAAAAAGGGTTCGAAGATATGGCGCCTGTGCCGGTCGTCTATGCCGGGGCCGTTGTCCTCGATTTCCACGACCACATCTTCCTGTTTCTCATACAGGCGTATGGTGATGCGCGGTTCGTTGTCTCTGTTCTGCGGGGATGACAGCGCGTGGGCCGCATTCCGCAGCAGGTTGAGAAAAACCTGCTCCAGTTCTGATGCGGCGCAGACTATGGGCGGAATTCCATTCGCATATTCCCTGATTATCCGGATTGCCTTGAAGTCGAACTTTTTCTTCAGGTCGTAGTCCGTTGAAGCCAATTCGATGCACTTGTCGAGCAGGGTGTCGAGGTGTGCCGAGGCATGATGGCTCTGGCTTTGCCGGGCAAAGCTGAGCATGTTGCTGACGATGCGCGCCGCCCGTTCGCCGGAATCCTGTATGCCGTGCAGCAGTTTCATGATGCCGCGTTGTTCCAGGTACTGGCAGATGGTGTTGAGGGCGCATCCCATCTCGTTGGCCATGATGGTGTTCTTGTCCATGTCCGGTGAGAGACGGCGCTGGATGTTCTGTACTCCCAGCAGGATACCGGCCAGAGGGTTGTTGATTTCATGGGCCATGCCTGCCGCGAGTCCGCCCACGGACATCATCTTTTCCGTCTGCAGAATGAGTTCTTCCATCCGTGCCTGTTCGGTGACGTCATCAATGCGGACAACGGCGCCCTTTTCTCCCTTGCTGGAGACGGGGAAGACATGGATTGTCTCCAGTTTGGAAGTGTCGTCAACGGTATGGGGTCTGTTTGCCAGTACGACGTGCTTTGCCTCGTGTACGGCGGCAGTAATGGCCTTCCGGCAGTCCTCCAGACGGGGCAGGGCATCCGTCAGGGGAGTGCCGAGCAGGTCTTCCGTTGTCATGCCGGTTACCTGTCGGGCCGTGCTGTTGCAGTGGGTGATGCCAAGTTCGGCATCAATTCCCATGACAATGGAGGGCATGGAATCGAGAATGCTCTGAATGAACGTGCTGGTCTCTCGCAGTGTGGTTTCCGCCAGTTCCCGTTCGGTGATGTCCTGAAGGTTGCCGTCCAGATGCATGACGCTGCCGTCAGTGTCACGGACCACGCGAAGGCCCAGGGCACCGATGCGTACGTCGTTTCTGGTGGTCCGGAAGAGAATCCGGTGCCCCACGACCAGATCCTGCCTGCCAAGCTGGGCCTGCAGGGCAGTGCGTTCGCTGTCGGAGGCGAAAAGCTGTTCGGGGGCATCGGTGATTTGGGTCATCAGGGTTTCCGGTGAATCATAGCCGAGAATGTCCGCAAGAGCCTTGTTGGCGGCCAGAATTCGGCCGTCCACGGCCGTTCGGAAGATGCCGATAAGCGCGTTTTCATACAAATCCCGATAGCGGGTTTCTGCTTCGTTGAGCTGGGCGCGCGAAACGGAGAGCGCATCATACTGCTTTTGCAGCCGCTCAACCATGATGGTGATGGAGTTGCGGACGCTGTTCATCTCGCTGAGAAAGGCTTCCTGCGGGGGGGGCGAGGTCGTCTGGTTCCGCATGCTTACTTCGCGGGCAAAGTTTTCGATATGTTGCAGGGGCGTGCTTATGTGCCGTTTGAGGATGAACCCGACGAGCAGGAAGATGATGAGGTCGAGAAAGCCGATGGTCATCACGATGCGTTGTAGCGAATGCCGGGCGAGCATTTCCAGATGCTCCGTGGTGGCCTGTACGGCGATCTTGCCAAGAATCCGTCCGTTGAGAAGGATGAACTGGTCGTCGGAAACCAGTTTCTTGCTGTCCGGGAGCAGGGTTTCCGAAATGATGGTTTTTCCGTCAGTTCCGCGAATTCTGCCTGTGACGATACGATTGGAGAGGGAATCGGTGACAATGATGGCTGATATGTCGCGGTTGGCAAAGGCATTTTCCACAATCTTTGCGGACTGAGCATCCTGGAAATTCCATAAGGGCAGGGCAAGGCTGGCCGCCAGCTGTCCGGTTGTTTCCCGCAGCCTGTTTTCCAGTTCGGCGTGATATCGACTCCGCTCACGTGCGTAATCCGCAATGCCGAAGACGAGCAGCACGGCCGTGATGCTGAAGAGCAGCGACGCGCTGATGAAGGATGGGGTCGAGGGACGAAACTTGGCCATTGTTGCCTGCGTTGTTCCTGTGGATGCTATTGAGATGGCTGTTCGTTATCTTTCTATGAGAACAGAGTAGTAAATTGTCGTGTAATGGGAAAGGATAATCACGGTCCTTTCCTTGTTTGCGGGGCGTTGGAACTGGTCGCCTGGTAAATGACACCATCAATCAGCAATGTAATGGAGCATGGAGGTGAGGACATTGGCCGTTCCTGCAAAGAGTCCGCAGCGGTCATGGATGTGGAGAGCCTGCACAAGCCGGGCGCACCATGGCTGCATTTCGGAACGTACGAAATCCGTCGCCTGTGCGCGTGCTTCTGCATCGGCATCCCGCCAGCCCGTGGAGAGCAGGTAGTAGAGGTACTCGAGCTGGGTGGACAGATGGTCCGGCGGTTGGTGCGGCGTGTTGCGCGGTTCAAGCCCGACAGCGGAAAGGCGGGCCTTCATGGCAAGCATGGGAGTGACATCGCCGGTTCCCGTCTCCCCTTCCTTCGTGTTCCGGCCAAGGCCTGCGTGCCCGGAGGCGGTAAGCGGTACGAGTCGTTCCGACGTGTTCGTGGCGAAGAGACGCTCATACTCCCTGCTGCACAGCTCGCACAGGGCTGGATAATCCGTGGCATGGCTCCGGGTGAAGGTTTCGAGCTCGGCAATGGCTTCGCACAGATCGACAAGGTTGCCCTTGTCCGCCTTGTACAGCGGCTCCAGGTCCGCGAGCCCGTCCGTACAGAGCTGCAGACAGTCTTCTGGCTGGAGCCCGCGGAAAACCGAGGCGCACAGTTCGATGGCGCACAGGAGGAACAGGCGTGCCGTTCTGTCGTAGAAGATGAAGTCGTTCATTGCCATCCTGTTTCGGCCATGCCGCTGGGGTATGGGCGGTTTGCTGGATTCGCCGCAGTCCCTGTATATTATCATGAATATCGGGAGTGAGGAAACAGGAACGACTGGGAATCGTGCAGGTGAACGTGTGACATACTGACGGCATGGGGGTGACAATATGGCATGAATCAGCGTATCGACATAGGCAGATGGCTATTTGCTCCCGCATGATGGTTGCCGTTGCCAAAGGACGGCAGGTGGCGGCATGGCCGCAATCCCCATTCCGAGAGGTTCCCCGTGAGCACAGAATCCCACTCCCGCGCCCGACTCGCCATGCCGGATGTTGCCCGATTTTTCGGGATTTTTCTTGTCTATTACGGGCACATTGTTGAGCGCATCATGTACCTGAAGGACCCGGCTGCAACCATGCAGTACAAGCTGATCTATTCCTTCCATATGGTCTTTTTCTTCCTGCTCGCAGGGTATGTCTTCAATCAGGACAAGGTGCGGCTTCCGCTCAGAAGGTTTCTTGCCCGGCAGGGGGCGTCGCGTGTGCTGCCCTATGTGGCGTTCAGCCTGCTGCTTGTCGGTCTGAGCCTGATTGTTCCCGGAGGCCACTTTGTGCTTGTGGATACCGGAAGTGTTGCCGGATACATGCATGGGGCGGCGGCCACGGCGCTTGGGATGCCTGTCTTCAATATTCCGCTCTGGTTCCTCGCAAGCCTGCTGAGCGTGGAGCTGCTGCATTATCTGGTGGGACGCTTTCTGAAGACGGACCTGCATATTCTGCTGGCGGCCCTGTGCTTCTATGTGGGGGGATATTATCTGACCGTCGACTACATGTTCCTGCCCGGACCGAGCTACTGGCTGGTGCACGAGGCCCCGGCCATGTATGCGTTCTATCTGGTCGGGCTGTGGTTGCGTCGCAATCGGGTTCTTTCCGGGACACCTTCCCGGGGGGGGCTTGCTCTGGGGGTACTGCTGACCGCCTGCGCCGTATGGTTCACCTTCGATCTGAACCAGGGCCCCTTCAAGATATTCCAGGCCGTGGTCGTTCTGCTGTCCGGCCATGGGCACGTGTTCTGGTTCGTGTTCACGGGCCTGTGCGGTTCCCTGATGGTGATGCTGCTGGCTTCGTTTGCCGGGGATAACCGGTTCATGCGGTTCATGGGGGAGAACACGATCATCATCTTCTGTCTGAACGGCGTGTTCTACCACTTCCTTAACGGTCCGTTCGCCGCGTGGTTCATGGACACCTTCACGGCCACTCCATGGTCTGTGACCCTTGCCTGCCTCCTGTTCACCCTTGTGAGTCTGGCGGCATGCATTCCGTTCATCTTCCTGTTCAACCGCTATCTGCCCCAGCTGGTCGGCAGGCCCTACGTACATGGTCCTCTTCTTCCGGCGCTGGTCAGACGGTAGGGCGCTTCGGGAGGGACCATATGAGCAGGGTTGTTGTAAGCGGCAGCTAGACTCGCAGGGTAGCCCGTATCCTGTCCGGATGCAGCAGCAGATCCAGGCCGTCTCGGATATCCTTGACCACAACCTGTGCAGCGAGCAGCGCGTCCGTAGACAGCCCTTCATCTCCCAGCAGCGCGACAGACAATGCAGCTTTCCGCAGCATGAGGGCATCGTTTCGGCCATTGCCGAAGGCCGCGCAGGACGCGGCCCCGAACGCCTCAATGGCGCGCAGTTTGGCCGTGTCCTCTCCGCCTGTCTCATCGGCATCGTCGTCCCGGTGCGCTCCCTCCATGCCGGATGACGCAATAATCTGCACGGTTACCGGAAGCCCCTGTACGGCGGAGGCAACGGAGCCATGCGTATCTGCCGTCAGGACAACAACATGCAGCATGTCCGCGAGTCGGGTGAGGCGTTCGGCCACACCGTCCAGCAGCCGGCCATCCCTGGCCAGCGTTCCGTTATAGTCGAGCACGAGGGTGGAAAGGGTAATCGGGACCCTTCCCGGTATGTCTATGTGCAGCACGTATCATCCTCCAGCATGGTTTCCAGGGTGGGGGCGTCGGGGAGCCCGTCCTGTCTGTTCCAGATGTGCTGTATTCTGCCGTTATTCATGAGTACCAGCCTGTCCGCCAGACGCAGTGCCTGACCAAGGCTGTGCGAGACCATGACGACCGGATAGCGTCTGCGCAGCGTCTGCAGCAACGCTTCTATGGTTCGGGCGGATACGGAATCGAGCGAGGCTGTCGGTTCGTCGAGCAGCAGAAGCGAGGGGTGCATGGCCAGCGAACGGGCAAGGCACAGCCGCTGCTGCTGGCCGCCGGAAAGGGTTTCGGCAGGGGCGTGCAATCTTTCGGAGACCTCTTCCCAGAGTCCAGATTCGCGCAGGGCCTGTTGCAGGCGCTCATCAATGTCGGCCTGGGGGAGTCCCAGGGCATGGCGCAGGGGGAGTTCGATGTTCCGTCGGATGGACACGGGCAGTACATCCGGAGTCTGGAACACCATGCCGATATGGATCCTGAGCCGTGCGGCATCACGGAATGCGGGGCCGTGCACGTCCATGAACTGCCCTTTCAGGGAGACGTGAATACTGCCCCTGGTCCTGCATCCGGGCAGACATTCATTCAGACGGTTGAAGGTGCGGAGCAGGGTGGTCTTGCCCGAGCCGGAGCGTCCGACAAGTACGGTTATGCCGTGCGCGGGGATCTCCAGGGAAATATCATGCAGCACCTGCACGCCGTCGAAGAAGGTGCACACGTGTTTCAAACGGGCGGCTCGTTCGATGGGCTGCGTTTCCTGTTCGGTGGGATTGAAGTCGCTGGTCGTGTTAGGCATGACGGTCTGCGTGTTGAGTTGGTCTGTTGGTGCGGATTCCCTGCCATCGCTGGTCCAGAGCTCTCTGCAGCCGGGTGGCTGCTGCCAGCAATGCGAGGGATAGTGCCAGCAACACCAGTGTGGTGGCAAATCCCTGCTGCAGATCCAGTGCATCGCGGTACTGCGAGGAGCGGTAGAATATGGTGAAAGGCAGGGCCTCGAACCGTGCTGTAAGTCCGGCCGGCAGGCCTGCGTTGGCCACCGCGCCGGTCAGCATGATGACGGCCGTGTCTTCCGCAGCCCGTCCTGCAGCAAGCAGTACGCCGCTCAATATGCCCCGGGCTGCGGCAGGCAGCAATATGTGCCTCATGGTTTTCCATCTGCAAAGTCCGAGCGCGGCCCCGGAGAGATGCAGCTGTCGCGGAAGGGCCTCAAGGGCGCCTCGGGTGGTGGAAACCAGTACGGGGAGTACCAGCAGCGCAAGGCAGCAGGATGCAAGCAGCAGGCAGGGGCCTGCGTTGGGGGCTGCGGAATGCCGGAGCGTCAGCAGCAGGGTGAAGCCGAATAGGCCCATTACGATGGAGGGCACTCCCGCCAGCAGATCAATGGCAAAACCGAGGAGAGCCTTGATTCTCGGGGAAGCATAGCTGGCGAGATATATGCCGCAGCCGATGCCCGGTCCCAACGCCAGCAGCATGGTAAGGGCCAGCAGGGAGAGAGTGCCTACGCAGGCGGGCCAGATGCCGTCCCAGACGGGAACTTGCCCCGTGATGGCCGCCAAGGGAGGAACGCTGTCGAAGAACAGGGCTTGGCCGAGTGCGCCTGTTCCGTTGCGGAGCAGTACGCCGACCAGGGCCAGCATGGCGAGAGGAACGACAAGGGCAGCTGCCCATGCCAGACAGCGAAGCAGGGGAACGGCAGGTGCCTTCACGCAGCCCCCCTTGTACGCAGGTGCGTGCGCAGCATCAGCTGTACGCACATGTTGGCAAGCAGCAGCAGGCACCCTGCGACAAAGAGGGAGCCGTAGGTTGCGCTGCTGCTGTCGGTTGCGAGCACAAGGCCGATATGCGCCGTGAGCGTCCGGATGCTGTCCGAGGCGGCCGTGGGCCATTGCGGTGCATTGCCAGCCAGCATCAGGGGAATGAGCGTGTCGCCCAGGGCGCGGGCAAAGCCCAGTGCGGCAGCGGCCAGCAGGTCGCTCCGGCAGGCAGGGAGTACAAGGTGTGAGAAGACCTGCTGTCTGTTGAGCCCGAGGGCTGCACCGGTCAGGCGAAGACGGCGCTCGGTCTGGTGCATGCCTGCATCCATGACAAGGGTCATTGTCGGCAGGGTGACCAGTGAAAGGATGAGGGCGGCCGTGGCCCAGTTCAGGCCGGATCCGTGTCCAAGGGCCTCCCGCATGACGGGGACAAGCAGAAATATGGCGGCAAAGCCGTATACCACGGTGGGGAAGGCGGTCATGCCGCGCAGGAGGATCGACAGAAATCGTCCCAGGGGACGAGGCGTGAATCCGTGCATGCAGCAGCATAGGCCCAGCGCAAGAGGCCAGCCGATGAGAAGCGCGGAGAGCGAGATGCAGAGCGAGGCCGCCAGCATCGGCAGAATGCCGAATTGCCCCTTGAATGGATTCCAGACACCGCTCAGAATGCATGCACCCTGCCCGCCGGTGAAGACGGGCAGGGCGAATTTGAACAGGAATGCGAAGACCGCAAGCACGGCAAGGGCCACGATGATGGCGGATGCTCCGAGCACAAGGCTCGCGATGCGGCTTTCACGGACAGACATGCTATTGGGCAAGCGGAATATAGCCGCTAGCGCGGATGATTTCAGCCCCTTCGGGAGTGAGCAGGTAGTCGATAAACGTCCTGACCAGGGCGGAGGGTTCCCCCTTGGTGTTCATGTAGAGCTTGCGGGTTACGGTGTAGGAGCCGTTGGCGGCATTTTCCTGCGAGGGGATCATGCCGTCCATGGAGGGCGCCTTCACGGTTGCGTCGATGTAGCCTATGCCCACATAGCCGACAGCGCCGGGGTCCTGCGCTACGGCGGTCTTCATGGCGCCGTTGGAAGGCACAACGTTGGCGGAGGTGGCAATGTCGCCCTTGGCGAGCAGTTTCTTGAAGAACACTTCGCGGGTGCCACTGGCTTCGTCACGGGTATAGAGGGATATGGCGCGGTCTGCTCCCCCTATCTGCTTCCAGTTGGTGATCTTGCCTGCGTAGATGCCCTTGACCTGTTCTGCGGTCAGGGCATCGACGCCGTTGGCTGGGTTGATGACGATGGCGACACCATCAATGGCAAAGGGGAAGCTTACAAGGCCGTACTTGGCGACTTCCGCTTCGGAAAGGGCGCGGCCCGTGTTGCCGATCTGGACAAGACCTTCACCGACCTGCTGCACGCCCACTCCGGAACCGCCGCCGGCAATGCTGATGCGAATTTCCGGATTGGCGGTCATGATGCGCTTGGCGGCTTCCTTCATGACCGGGATATGGGCGGTTCCGCCAGCGATGTCGATGGTGCCCTGCTTGCCGGTGAAGGCATCCAGCGGGGCGCCCCATGCAAGCGACGCGGTGAGTGTCAGGGCAAGACAGGTCAACAGTAATGTACGGAATTTCTGAACCATGGACAGTCTCCTTGCGATCAACGGAATGGGGGCACATGCAGCGGGTGTCGCATGCGCTATCATGTTACAATCATGTGACACTATGCATGCGCAAAACGTGCGGCAAATTGATTGTTGTGATTGATATTGAGGATAGGCATTTCATTTCTCGATAGATTGTGCGCTGTAGAGATGGAAATGGCTGTACCAAGGTGGTGGGAGCGTGGACACAGACTGCGATGGGGAAGATATGCCGTAATATTGAAAAAGGGCTCGCAGAGTATTTCTGCAAGCCCTTTGCTTTTATGGTCGGAGAGACAGGATTCGAACCTGCGACCCTCTGGTCCCAAACCAGATGCGCTACCAACCTGCGCTACTCTCCGCAACATGTATGCGGACTGATAGTCGAAACCGCATGGGCTTGCAAGCAAAAAGTCCCGGTAATTCTGGAGAGGAAAAGCACGGCCTAGACGGGGGATTCGTCTGGCTCGGCAAGGGTTTCCGCAAATTCCGCAAGGCGCGTGAATTCGTCCGGCAGGGCTTCCAGCAGGGAGGCTATCTCTGCACGCTGCGCATTGCTCAGCACCACGGGCAGGAATTCGGCGTCAGGAGCCGTGGCGTGCAGGCATTCGCATGTTGGCAGGGTGTTGTCGGCGCGGAGAATGCGTTCAATGGTTTGGGCCATTGCGGTAATGCGCTCGGCCCCCACGGTCCCGGCCCCTCCCTTGAGGGAATGTGCGGCAAGGCAGGCTCGGGCAAGGTTTTCCTCGCGCATGCCGTCGTGCATCTGTGCCAGCTTTACGGGAGCATCCTCCAGCAGGGTGCGGATAAGCAGGCGCAGAAGGGGAATGTCATCTCCCATACGCTGCAGGGCGTTCTCGGTATTGAGAACAGGCAGGTCTGCATACATCAGAACTCGATTCCCTTCTGGGCGGGGATGCCCGCTTTGTATGGATGCTTGATTTCCGTCATTTCCGTGACCAGATCGGCCTCGTCCCGCAGCCAGTCGGGGCAGCCGCGCCCGGAAAGGACCAGGTGGTTGTCGCGTTGGCGCGAAAGGGCGATCAGGTTCCGCAGTTCGTCTTCCTGCAGCAGCTTTGACTGCAGGGCGTACAGCGCCTCGTCCAGTACCAGCATATCCACGTCCTGCATCTGCTCCATGGCCCAGGCGATCAGTTCTTCCGAAACCGCGCGGTGAGAAGGGAACTGCTCTTCACGGGTAAGGAAGCCCTTGCCCTTGGCGTGGAAGCGTGCGCCGAGCAGGGTGTGCAGCACCTCCTGCTCTCCTGCCTGGTCCGGACGCTTCATGAACTGGCCGAAGGCCACGACAAATCCCTGGCCTATGGCGCGAATGGCGAGGCCGACGGAGGCTGTGGTCTTGCCCTTGCCGTTGCCCGTATTGATAAGAATCATGGAGTGCTCCATAGGCCGGGAATGGTTGTTCCGCATGTAGAACATGCCGGAATATCAGTCGGTTTGGCCCGATAACCTGTGCGACGGATTACAATGTTTCCGCAGGAAGGACAAGCCGTGTGCTCGGAAGGATGGCCGTGCAGGTTGCCGATGTAGACAAAGGAAAGACCGGCCTCCTTGCCGATGCTCCATGCACGCTCCAGGGCTTCCGGAGCGGTGGCGGGGCGGTCCGTGAGGTGGTAGGCCGGATGAAAGCGCGAGATGTGCCAGGGCACGTTGGCGCCGAGTTCGTCACGGATGAACTGGGCCATATCGCGCAGTTCACGCGCATCATCGTTGGCGTCGGGAATGAGCAGGGTTGTTATCTCCAGCCACCAGCCCATGCGCACGATGGCTTTGAGGTTTCTGAGTACGGGGGCGAGTGAGGCTCCGCAGTACTCCTTGTAAAACTCGTCGGAAAAAGCCTTCAGGTCTATGTTGCAGGCGGCAATAAGTCCGTCCAGCGCGTTGAGCGTCTCGGTGCTCTGGTAGCCGTTGGAAACCATGATGTTCAACAGCCCGTGCTCACGGGCGCAGAGGGCGGTTTCCTCCATGAGCTCGAAGAAGACCGTGGGTTCGTTGTAGGTATACGCCACTGAGCGTGCGCCCGAGCGGAGCGCCTCGTGCACCAGCACCTCCCCGGAGGCGCACTGCCCGCACACCTTCCGGCCCTCGCGCGGCGGTGCGGACAGGGTGTGGTTCTGGCAGAAGCTGCAGCTGAAGTTGCACCCCATGGTGCCGAAGCTGAAGGTGGTGGTGGCGGGCAGGACATGGTAGAGGGGCTTCTTTTCTATGGGGTCCAGATTGGCTGCCGCAATGCATCGCCCCACGCAGGTACGCAATTGTCCCTCCACGTTGTGGCGCACGCCGCAGAACCCGTGCGCTCCGGGATGGATGACGCAGGTGTGGGCGCACAGACGACACTGGACGGTTCCATCGTGCAGCGGTTTCCAGAGCTTGGCGGGATGCATGCGCGGTTCCTTGCCTATTGGGTGCGGGGACGCATCCCCTTTTTCATGTGCGGTGTAATTTCTATGTTGATCGCGGGCGGAGGCGTGCTACTATCGGTTCCGTTCCCGGTGCCCGACGGAGAGGGGGCGGATTGCAGGATGGTGTCGCCCGTTTCCGCATCCCTGCCTATCTGCATCCCTTCCGTGAAGGTGCCGATGGTTCTGTCCTCGCGATGTGTATCGGTGGTGCCCAGTGTTGCTGCCGATACCGAGAGAGGACAGCCGAGCGGGAGCGAGGCCGACAGCAGGAGTATGGCGGTAAGGACGCTGGTCGGAGCGGTATGATTGCGGAATACGGTTCTTTTTGTACCCATGTGCGTACCCCTTGCTCTTTGGTCGCTAAAAGCCTATGAAGGGCTTCCTAAAATTTGAGAAGTCATGCCGCGTAAGGAGCTGTATACATGTCTGATGATCGTGCAAGAGCGTACACCGAGGCGGGGGTAGATATCAATGCCGGCAACGCCCTTGTGAGCAGAATTAAGGGTCTTGTCTCGCAAACGCATACCAACGGCGTGCTGTCGGACATCGGCGGCTTCGGCGGGCTGTTCAAGCCGGATCTCGCCGGCATGGAAGAACCTGTACTGGTTGCCTCCACCGACGGTGTGGGTACCAAGCTCAAGCTGGCATTCATGTTCGACAAGCATGATACCGTGGGTATCGACCTTGTGGCCATGAGCGTGAACGACATCCTGGTTCAGGGTGCGAAGCCCCTGTTCTTCCTTGACTATTTTGCCACTGGCAAGCTGGACGTAGACAAGGCGCAGCAGGTTGTGGCCGGTGTGGCCGAGGGCTGCAAGCAGGCCCGTTCCGCGCTGCTCGGCGGTGAAACCGCCGAGATGCCCACCATGTATCCTGACGGCGAATATGATCTGGCCGGCTTCTGCGTCGGCATTGCCGACAATGCCCGCATTGTTGACGGCTCCTCCATCCGTGTGCACGATGTGGTGATCGGCCTTGCCTCCACCGGTCCGCACTCCAACGGCTACACCCTTATCCGCAAGATTCTGGACAAGAGCGGCCTGAA
>QKEJ01000123.1 GCA_003252375.1 Halodesulfovibrio sp. | reverse complement strand
AGGGTCGCCGACCTTGCCGCCATGCGTGCGGCGTACGCCGAGCGGCTGCATGCTCCCGGCATGCGGCATATCTTCATCTGCGGCGGCACGGGATGCCACGCCACGGGCAGCATTGCCGTGAAGGACCGGCTGCTTGCCGAGATTGACGCGCGCGGGCTGAACGACAGCGTGCGCGTGGTCGAGACAGGCTGCAACGGCTTCTGCGCCCTCGGACCATTGCTTCTGGTGCATCCGGACAACATTTTCTACCAGAAGCTTTCTGCCGACGACATTCCCGAACTGGTGGACGAGCAGCTCGTGCATGGGCGTCAGGTGGAACGCCTGCTGTACCGGGACCCGCAGACCCGCAAGCCCGTTCCCCATTTCGCCGATATTCCGTTCTTTGCCCGGCAGCAGCCGTGGACGCTGCGGAACAAGGGCGTCATCGACCCGGAATCCGTGGAGGACTATATCGGGCGTGACGGCTACATGGGGACGGCCAAGGCCCTGCTGGAGATGACTCCGGAGGCGATCATTGCCGAGATGAAGACCTCCGGCATGCGGGGCCGCGGCGGCGCAGGGTTCCCCACGGGCATGAAGTGGGAATTCGCCATGCGCAGTGCCGGGGACGTGAAGTACGTGCTCTGCAATGCCGACGAGGGCGATCCCGGAGCCTTCATGGACCGCTCCATCCTGGAGGCGGACCCGCACGCGGTGCTGGAAGGCATGATCATCGCGGCTCGGGCCATCAACGCACATCAGGGGTACATCTATTGCCGCTCGGAATATCCCCTTGCCGTGCGCCGCGTGCAGATTGCCATTGACCAGGCGCGCGCGCTGGGACTGCTGGGGAAGGACATTCTCGGATCCGGGTTCGACTTCGACGTGGACATCTATCAGGGGGCCGGTGCCTTTGTCTGCGGCGAGGAAACCGCCCTCATGCGCTCCATCGAGGGCAGGCGCGGCATGCCGCGTCCTCGTCCCCCGTTCCCGGCTCACAAGGGGTTGTGGGAAAAGCCCACCATCCTCAACAACGTGGAAACACTGGCCAATGTGGCGCAGATCATGTGCAACGGCGGAGCATGGTATGCCTCCGTGGGCACGGAGCGGAGCAAGGGCACCAAGGTATTCGCCCTGTCCGGGGACGTGAACAACATCGGTCTGGTGGAGGTGCCCATGGGCACGCCTCTGCGCAGCATTGTTTACGATATCGGCGGCGGCATTCCCAAGAAGCGGAAACTCAAGGCCGTGCAGCTGGGCGGTCCTTCCGGGGGCTGCATCCCCGAGCACCTGCTGGATGTGGTGGTGGATTACGAGGAGATCGCCAAGGTAGGCGCCATCATGGGATCGGGCGGCGCCATTGTGATGGACGACCATACCTGCATGGTGGACATGGCGCGCTTCTTCCTTGAATTCATTCAGGATGAAAGCTGCGGCAAGTGCACTCCGTGTCGTGAAGGAACCCGCAGGCAGTTGGAGTTGCTGGAGAAAATTTGCGAGGGCAGGGGAGAACCCGGCGACATTGAACTGCTGGAAGAACTGTCGGCCATGATCACGGATTCCGCCCTGTGCGGACTGGGGCAGACCGCCTCCAATCCTGTGCTCTCGGCGCTGCGCTATTTCCGGGAGGAGTTCGATGCGCACATCACGCATCGCAAGTGCCCGGCCAAACGCTGCGCCGCCCTGCTCGATTTCCGCGTGAACGCGGATAAATGCAAGCGCTGCGGCAAGTGTTTCCAGACCTGTCCGGTGCAGGCCATTGCCTGGCAGAAGAAGGAAGTGGCCGTCATCAACCGCGATGTCTGCGTGCGCTGCATGAGCTGTTTTGAAGCCTGCCCCTTTGATGCCATAGACTAGGATTTCGTATGAGTAATACCCTGACACTGAACGGCGCCGTCTGCACATTCACGCCCGGTGAAACCATACTGGACGTGGCCCGGCGCAACCATGTGGATATTCCCACCCTGTGCCATCTCAAGGATACGGTTCCCACGGGGGCCTGCCGCATGTGCCTGGTGGAGGTGAAGGGCGCGCGTGCGCTGGTGGCCTCCTGCGCCGCCCCGGCCGGCCCGGGCATGGAGATAGAGACGGAATCGCAGCGGGTTGTGCGTTCCCGCAAAATGAATCTTGAACTCCTGCTGGCCTCCGGTTCCCATGACTGTCTGCTGTGCCCCGCTTCCGGCGACTGTACGCTGCAGGCATTGGCCTTCCGGTATGGTGCGGGGGGGACGCGCTTTGCCCGCCGCCGTCCTGCGCATGCACCGGACGCCTCCAACCCGTTCCTGATCCGCGATTTTTCCAAGTGCATTCTGTGCGGGCGTTGCGTGCAGGCCTGCAAGGAAGTGCAGGTGAACGGGGCCATAGATTACGGATACCGCGGCGCTGCAACCAAGATCGTGACGCGCAATGACCTGCCCCTTGGCCAGTCGGACTGCGTGTTCTGCGGGGAGTGCCTGCAGGTGTGTCCCGTGGGGGCCATCGCTCTTGCTGATGCCCGGAAAAAGCCCCGGCAGTGCGATATGACTGCCGTGCGCAGCACCTGCGCCTATTGCGGCGTGGGGTGCCAGGTTGACCTGCATGTGCGGGACAATGTTGTGCATATGGTCACCGGGGCCGATGCGGCCCCCAACCACGGCAGTCTGTGCGTGAAGGGGCGTTTCGGGTATGAGTTCATCCGGTCGCCGGAGCGGCTGACCGCGCCGCTGGTTCGCCGTGACGGCGAACTGGTACCGGCCACGTGGGAGGAGGCGCTGGACGTTGTGGCTGAACGGCTCGGACAGGTGAAGGCACAGCATGGGGCCGATGCCGTGGGGGTGCTTACCTCGGCGCGCTGCACCAACGAGGAAAACTATCTCATACAGAAATTCGCCCGCGCGGTGGTCGGCACGAACAACGTCGACCACTGCGCGCGACTCTGACACTCCCCCACGGTGGCCGGTCTGGCCGCCGCATTCGGAAGCGGAGCTGCAACAAACCCCATGGACGACGTGGCCAATGCCGATGTGGTCCTGATTACGGGGTCCAATATTACGGAGAACCATCCTGTTCTGTCGGCGGCGCTCAAGCGCGCCGTGCGCCACGGACGGCCCGACGGTCACAGGGCCAGACTGATCGTCGCTGATCCGCGCAAGGTGGGGATTTCCCGCCATGCCACGATATGGATGCGTCCCACGCCCGGCACGGATGTGGCCTGGATCAACGGGATGGCCCATGTCATCCTGCGGGAGAACCTGCATGATGCCGCATACGTGGCCGAGCGGACCGAAGGGCTTGAAGCCCTGCGCGACAGCGTGGCTTCTTTCACGCCGGAATACGTGGCGGCCGTTACCGGCATCCCTGCGGAGCAGGTCGAGGCTGCGGCCCGGCTGTATGCCTCTGGCCGTGCGCTTATCTACTACTGCATGGGGATGACCCAGCACGTGAGCGGCACGGACAACGTGAAGGCTCTTGCCAATCTTGCCATGCTCTGCGGCAATATCGGGCGCGTTGGCGGCGGGCTCAATCCCCTGCGCGGCCAGAACAACGTGCAGGGCGCCTGCGACATGGGCGGCCTGCCCGACAAGCTGCCGGGCTACCGGAACGCGGCCGACGCTTCGGCCCGCCAGTCCGTGGAAAACGCATGGGGAACCGTGCTGCCGGACACGCCGGGCATGACCTCCCGCGCAATGTTCCATGCCATGGAAACGGGAGCCATGCGCGCCCTGTATCTGGTGGGGGAAAACCCCATGGTGTCGCATGCGAACCTTGCCCATGCGGAGGCGTGTTTCGATGCGCTGGAATTTCTGGTGGTGCAGGACATCTTTCTTACGGAAACAGCCATGCGGGCCGACGTTGTGTTGCCGTCAGCCTGCTTTGCGGAAAAAGACGGCACCTTCACCAACACGGAACGCCGGGTGCAGCGGGTGCGCAAGGCCGTGGAGGCGCCGGGAGAGGCACGGGCGGACTGGGAAATCATCCTCGACCTTGCCAACCGCATGGCTGCTGGCTGGCGGTATGACGCTCCCGAGGACGTCATGCGGGAGATTGCACGGGTTACGCCGTCCTATGCGGGCATCACCTATGCGCGTCTGGAGCAGGAGGGGCTGCACTGGCCCTGTCCCGATGCAGGGCATGGCGGCACGCCCATCCTGCACGCGGAGGGTTTCCTCAGGGGCAGGGGGCTGTTCCACGCCGTGGACTTCGTCCCCCCCGCAGAGCTGCCGGATGCCGAGTATCCCTTTATCCTAACCACGGGGCGGGTGCTGTACCAGTACCATACCGGAACCATGACCCGGAAATCCCGCGGGCTTGCCGCCCGCGAGGGGGCCTGTTTCGTGGAAATGGCCCGTGAGGACGCCCGGGACCTGGGCGTGGCTGATGGCGGCATGGTGCGTGTGGCATCCCGGCGCGGCGAGATTGTTGTCGCGGTGCGGGTCTCCCCCAAGGCCATGCCCGGTACGGTGTTCATTCCCTTCCACTTTGCGGAAGCGGCCGCCAACAGACTGACCAGCGATGCGGCGGACCCTGTCGCAGGTATCAGCGAATTCAAGGTGTGCGCGGTGCGTATTGCCCCTGCTACAGCCGATTCGGAGTAACGGGGCGGCCCCCGCTTCCATACAGGAAAAGAAACGCCCGTCCGGCTTGCCGGACGGGCGTTTTGTTTGGTCCTGAAAAAGTCGGTTATTCCGTCAGCGTGTCAGGATCAAGGATGTAGGGAGCCATCATGCGGGTACCCTTGTACACCACGAAGCTCTCAACGGACAGGATGCCTTCGATCTTGGACATTTCATTGGAATAGAATTCCAGAAGTCCGAATCCTTCCCGCAGCAGCAGGGTGAGGATGATGTCGAAACGGCCGGTTACCACAGCTGAAGAGATGACACCCTGCAGCTCACTCAGTTCCTGACATTTTGAGAACAAGTCCCGCTCGCTCAGGCGTACGCCGGTGTACACGATGGTGTGGCCGGGAATCTTTTCGATATCCAGCCGTCCCACGATGTCCATGACGCCGTCTGACTGCATCTTGTTGATGCGCGAGCGCACGGTGTTTTCCGCAACGGAAAGCTCCTGTGCGATTTCCCTGTAGGACTTGCGCCCGTCAAGCAACTGCCCAGCAATCTGGAAGCTCAGCTTGTCGATTTTCACTATTTCCTCCGAATGGCTCTGGCGCGGGCTGCATTTTTCAGCAGCGGATATACCGCGCAGGATGAGGGGAACAGGGCGAAAGCCCGATCAACCACGCAATGTCGTCAATAAGCTCGAATAGCTTCGTATCGGAAATTACAAAAAAGTTCAATTACCCATCGTAACAAAGGGTTTTTTGCAGAAAAATGCAAAAAAAATTCACCGGAAACATTGGAAAAAATCCGTGGATGCAGATGTTGGCAAGTGCTCTTCGTCAGTTTGTGACGGCAGTTTGAAGGTTTCTTCATAAAGAATCTTCGGGGTGTTGAAAATCATACGAAGTGTGGTGGTAAGCGCTTTTTTCGTATGGTGTGCCACTGCTGTAATATGCATTGGCAAACTCTTTTTTGCGAAGGAGTCCTGGATGGCATTCTTTCATGCGCCTGCTGCGTTGCTTACGTCGTGGCACAGCGAGCGGAACTCGTCGTCCGTCAGGGTCCGGTTATTCCGGTCGGAGACCTCCCGTACCCGGGTGACCAGTTCGGCGAGCCTTTCGGTCGGCAGGGGACAGCCCATCTCCTTGGCAGCATGGGCGACGGCCGATGCGCCGGTCTTGCGCCCGAGCCGGATATCACGCTTGCCGTGCACCAGTTCCGGGGGGAATGGTTCGAACAATCCCGGGGCCTTGGCCAGTCCGTCCGCGTGCAGCCCGCTTTCCACGGAAAAGATGTCGGCTCCGATGATGGGACTGTTGCGGGCCACATGCAGCCCGGTCAGCGCTCCTATCTCCTGAGCCAATGTGCGCAGCGCGGCCAGGTCGTAGGAAACCGGCTGTCTGTTGCCATATGCTCCGTGCAGCGTACACACGGCGGCCACCTCTTCCAGCCGGGCAATGCCGGCACGTTCCCCGAGGCCGAGTATGGAGACGTCCGAACTGTCCGCTCCATGTTCCAGCGCGGTCACGGCATTGGCCGTGGCCATGCCGAAGTCATTGTGAAAATGGGTGGCAATGGCCACGTGGTCCGGAAGACCAGCCCGGAAGCGGGCAATCAGCTGCGCCGTTGCGGCGGGGGTGAGAATGCCCACCGTATCGGAAATCCGGATGCGGGCGGCACCGTGTTCGGCACCGAAGCGGGCCATCTCGAGGGCAGCGTCCGGATCAGCCCGCGAGCAATCCTCCAGCCCGAGGGAGACATAGGATATGCCGCAGGCTCTGGCCAGCCGCAGAACGCCGGCCAGCCGTTCCCTGAGTGCCTCAGGGGTGCTGCGCAGGCGCGTTTCGATATGCGGGCGGGAAACCGGCACCCCGATGCTGATGCGTCGAACGCCTTGAGCCGCCACCCTGTGGATGTCCGCCTCATGGCAACGGCACCACACGGTATGCTCCATGTCGGGGGCTGTCCGGCGGGCATGATCCAGCAGTTCGGGCAGCATCTCCTGGCCGGCGTAGCCGATCTCCATCTCTTCGATGCCCACGCGGGCAAGGGTGGCGATGATGCGCTTCTTTGTCTCCACATCAATATATATGCCGAAGGACTGTTCCCCTTCGCGGAGTGTCGTGTCGAGCAGCATGGCGTTCTCCTTCTGCGTTCCGGCCAGCAAATCGATCAAAGTTTCAGAATGCGGTCTGTCAGTTCGTACTTTCCGTTGCAAGGGGGGGGCCAAAATCGTGCTCTGCGCAACTTCCCGTTTTTCGGGAGGAATCGACACTTATGGCGGTGAATGGGCCGTGCAAAAGTGTAGCTACCTACACTTTTGTTGTAGCCAACTATGTAGGTAGAGAATGTATTGTGGGGCTTTTGCTGCTGGTTAACCAGGCAAACTGCTTTGATTACAATATGTTGTGCATTTGCGTGCGCCTTGGCATGCCCTTTGCCTTAGAGAGAGCACAGGGAGGACGTCTCTCTGTAGGCAGAGGTTTTCAAGTTGTTTCCAGATAACTGTGTTCGACCCGGATGGTCCGGGTCGAACTGGTCCCCCCCCCTACACTGGGGACCACATAGCGCACGGTACCATACATGGAGGTTACCATGAGAAAAGTGGCCATTTACGGAAAGGGCGGCATCGGCAAGTCCACCACTACCCAGAACACGGTAGCTGGTCTGGCAGAATCTCTCGGCCGCAAAGTCATGGTTGTTGGTTGTGACCCCAAGGCTGACTCCACTCGTCTGCTTCTCGGTGGTCTGGCCCAGAAGACCGTTCTCGATACCCTTCGTGAAGAAGGCGAGGACGTGGAACTGGATGACATCCGTAAGATGGGCTACGGCGACACCTGGTCCGTTGAATCCGGCGGTCCCGAGCCGGGCGTCGGCTGTGCAGGCCGCGGTATCATCACCTCCATCAACATGCTCGAATCCCTCGGCGCTTATGAAGAATCCGAAGCGCTCGACTACGTGTTCTACGACGTTCTCGGCGACGTTGTGTGTGGTGGCTTCGCCATGCCTATCCGCGACGGCAAGGCAGAGGAAATCTACATCGTCTGTTCCGGTGAAATGATGGCCATGTATGCAGCCAACAACATCTGCAAGGGCATCATGAAGTACGCAGAATCCGGCGGTGTCCGTCTGGGCGGCCTGATCTGCAACTCCCGTAACGTGGATAACGAAAAGGAAATGATTGAAGAGCTCGCCAAGAAGCTCGGCACCCAGATGATCTACTTTGTTCCCCGCCACAACGACGTGCAGCGTGCTGAAATCAACCGTCGCACCGTCATCGAGTGGAACCCCGAGTGCGGACAGGCAGAGCACTACCGCAACCTGGCCAAGGCCATTGATGCAAACAAGATGTTCGTGGTTCCCACGCCCCTCGAAATCGAAGAGCTGGAACAGCTGCTCATGGATTACGGCCTGATGGAAGCCTAGGCTTCATCACCCCAGGTCCATCATACCCCGATACGACACGAACACCAAAGGAGACATGTTATGATCATGGTTCGAGCCATTGTACGCCCTGAAAAGGCTGATGAAGTTCTGGCAGCCCTCATGGACGCAGGGTTTCCCGCAGTAACCAAGCTTTCCGTGGCTGGCCGCGGCAAGCAGCGCGGTATCAAGATCGGCGAAGTGACCTACGACGAAATCCCCAAAACCATGCTCATCAGCGTCGTGAACAGCTGCGACAAGGATTTCGTGGTCGACACCATCATGAAGGCCGCCCGCTCCGGCACCAAGGGCAACTTCGGCGATGGCAAGATCTTCATCACTCCCGTTGAGGACGTGTACACCATCAGCTCCGGTGTGCATGAAGGCGAGGAGGCAGCTGCATGAAAGAAATAGTCGCGATTGTGCGCATCAATATGATGAACAAGACCAAAAAGGCCCTCACGGACATAGGCGTGGATGCGTTCTTTGCGCAGGAAGCCTACGGCCGCGGCAAGGGACTGGTCAGTTCGCACCTGCTGCAGGGCGCCAAGAAGGGATACGAGGAAGCCATCGAACTGCTCGGTGACAAGGAACGCCTCTACCCCAAGCGCATGGTGACCATTGTTGTCCCGGACGAGCAGGTGAGTGAGATTGTGGAAACCCTTATCGAGGTCAACAAGACCGGCAAACCCGGCGATGGCAAGATTTTCGTCTGTCCCGTTCCCGATGCAGTGCGCGTGCGGACCGGCGAGATTGGTGAAAAGGCTATCGCGTAAGCAGGCCGGACCAAGGCCAACCGAATGAGGTGCAGTATGGCTGTCGAGAAGAAAAAGAAAGTTATGAACGCAGACGCGGTGAAGGAAGAGCTTCTGAAGAAGTATCCTCCGAAGGTTGCCCGCAAGCGTGCCAAGCAGATCCATATCACGGGTGAAGAAGGCAACTCCGAAATCATGGCGAACGTGCGTACCATCCCCGGCATCATCACGATGCGCGGATGTACCTACGCAGGATGTAAGGGCGTTATTCTCGGGCCCACCCGCGATATCGTCAACATCACCCATGGTCCCATCGGCTGCGGCTTCTACTCCTGGCTGACACGCCGCAACCAGACCAAGGCTCCCTCCGCCACCAGTGACAACTTCATGCCGTACGCATTCTCTACCGACATGCAGGATGAAGACATCATCTTCGGCGGTGAAAAGAAGCTGGAGCAGGCATGCCTGGAGGCTTACGAGATCTTCAAGCCCGGGGCCATGGCGATCTTCGCCACCTGTCCCGTGGGCCTGATCGGTGACGACGTGCACGCCGTTGCCCGCAAGATGAAGGAAAAGCTCGGCATCAACGTGTTCGCGTTCTCCTGCGAAGGCTACAAGGGCGTTTCGCAGTCCGCCGGTCACCATATCGCCAACAACCAGATCTTCACCCACGTCGTGGGCGAGAAGGATGTGGAGATTCCCGGCGAATACAAGATCAACGTGCTGGGTGAATACAACATCGGCGGTGACGCCTTCGAGATTGAGCGCATTCTCGAAAAGTGCGGCATCACCATGGTGTCCACCTTCAGCGGCAACTCCACGTATGACCAGTTCGCCACCGCGCACACTGCGGACCTGAACACCGTCATGTGCCACCGTTCCATCAACTACGTGGCTGAAATGATGGAGACCAAGTACGGCATTCCGTGGATCAAGATCAACTTCATCGGTGCCGAAGCTACCGCCAAGTCGCTGCGCAAGATTGCCCAGTACTTCGGCGACAAGAAGCTCATCGACCGCGTCGAGGAAGTGATCGCCGAAGAAATGCCCGCCGTCACGGCCGTGCAGGACGAAGTGTTCCCGCACACCAAGGGCAAGACGGCCATGCTGTTCGTGGGCGGTTCCCGTGCACACCACTATCAGGAACTGTTCAACGAAATGGGCATGAAGACCCTGTCCGCAGGGTACGAGTTCGGTCACCGCGATGACTACGAAGGCCGTCACGTCATTCCCGACATCAAGGTGGATGCCGATAGCCGTAACATCGAAGAACTGGAAATCGAACAGGATCCGACCCGCTTCAAGCCCCGCAAGACCGAAGCGGAACTGGCAAAGCTGGCCGAGGAAGGATTCGGTTTCAAGGAATATGAAGGCATGATGCCCGAAATGGACTCCCAGTCCATCGTCATCGATGACCTGAACCAGTACGAGGCCGACAAGCTGGTGGAACTGATGAAGCCCGACATCTTCTGCGCGGGCATCAAGGAAAAGTTCTCCATCCAGAAGATGGGCGTGCCCATGAAGCAGCTGCACAGCTACGACTACGGCGGACCGTACGCCGGCTTCAAGGGTGCCATTAACTTCTATCAGGACATCAAGCGCATGGTCACCAGCAAGGTCTGGTCCGGCATGAAGGCGCCCTGGGAAGAAAATCCGGAACTCTCGGCCACCTATGTCTGGGAATAATGAAGGACGGGTAAACACATGCTGTTAAGACATACACCTACCGAAATAAAGGAGCGCACCGCGCTCAACATCAACCCGGCAAAGACCTGCCAGCCCGTCGGGGCCATGTATGCAGGTCTGGGTATCCAGGGCTGTCTGCCGCACAGCCATGGCTCGCAGGGCTGCTGCGCCTATCACCGCAGCGCGCTGACCCGCCATTACAAGGAACCCGTTTCCGCTGCAACCAGCTCCTTTACCGAAGGCGCTTCGGTCTTCGGCGGCCAGGCCAACCTGGTGCAGGCCATTGAGAACATCTTCACCGTGTATGAGCCGGACGTGATCGCAGTGCACACCACCTGCCTGTCCGAAACCATCGGTGACGACCTGAACCAGATCGTGGACAAGGCCCAGAAGGAAGGCAAGATTCCTGCCGGCAAGAACGTGGTTTTCGCTTCCACCCCCAGCTACGTGGGCTCCCACGTCACGGGCTTCTCCAACATGGTAAAGGGAACCGTGACCGGCCTTGCCGAATCCACCGGGAAGAAGAACCACAAGGTGAACATCATCCCCGGCTGGGTTGAGCCTTCGGACATGGAAGAGATCAAGCGTCTCACCGCCATGGTCGGTGTGCCCTTCATCATGCTGCCGGATACCTCCGGCGTGCTGAACGGACCCATGACCGGCAAGTACGAGATGTTCCCCAAGGCCGGAACGCCCGTTGCGGACATCAAGAGCACCGGTGACAGCATGGGCACCCTCGCCCTCGGCGAATGGTGTTCCGCAGATGCCGCCCGTGCCCTGGACAGCAAGTTCAAGGTTCCGTGCCGCGTGCTGGACATGCCCATCGGCCTGAAGGCCACGGACCGCTTCGTGGATACCCTGCGTATTGTCGGCGGTACCTCGGTGCCGGAATCCGTGATGTTCGAACGCGGTCAGCTGCTCGACATGATGGCTGACTACCACCAGTACTTCTTCGACAAGAAGGTGGCTCTGGTAGGCGACCCCGATCAGCTTATCGCCCTTACCGAGTTCCTGCTCACGCTGGACATGAAGCCCATGCACATCGTGACAGGCACCCCCGGCAAGAAGTTCGAGGACCGCATCAAGGAACTGTGTGCCGAAAAGGGATACGAGCCCAACGTTCGCGCCAAGGGTGACATGTTCCTGCTGCACCAGTGGATCAAGAACGAGCCGGTGGATCTGCTCATGGGCAACACGTACTGCAAGTACATTGCCCGTGACGAGGACCTGCCCTTCGTTCGCTTCGGGTTCCCGATTCTGGACCGTCCCGGCCACCAGTACTTCCCCTCCGTGGGGTACAAGGGCGGCATGCGTCTGGCCGAAAAGATCGTCGGCCAGCTCCTTGATCGCAAGGACCGTGACGCTCCCGAAGAAACCTTCGAACTCGTTCTGTAATTCGGCAGGCCCCGGCCTGCTGCCATCCCGCACTCCATGCCCGGGGCTTCCCCGGCCCCGGGCATTCACTGAACGCTACTGGAGCCTGCTATGACCCCCACGCATTCCTGTTTCAGCCCTGATGCCCGTACCGAGCATGGTCGCCTGCACCTGCCCGTGGCCCCCAAGGCCAACGTGCGCTGCAAGTACGACGATGCCCTGTACATCGCATCCGGCAACAACGAGGTGGGCAAGGCTCCGCAAAGCCTGACTCCCGCAGAGGCTCTCGCCTATCTGGACAGGGTTCTTGCCAGCGGCATGGAACTGTCCATGGTGGGCATCACGGGACCTGCGGAACCCTTTGCCACTCCTGAGGCAACCTTTGAAACCCTGCGTCTGGTACGGGAAAAGTACCCGGAAATGGGGCTGTGCGTTACCACCAACGGTCTGGGCGTGTCGTCCTATGCAAGCGCCCTGGGCGGCCTTGGCCTGTCGCATGTCACCATTCTCATGAACGGGGTGGACCCTGACGTGGTGGAGAAGCTGTATGGCTGGATACGTCCCGGAACCAAGACCCTGCGCCTTGTGGAGGCTGCGGAGTATCTGGTCGGGGATCAGCTGGCGGCCATTGTGGCCCTGCGCAAGGCAGGGGTGCCCGTGAAGGTGAACACCACCGTGTACCCCGGCATCAACGATGCGCACATCGGCGATGTGGCTGCGCGGGTTGCGTCCCTGGGGGTCGAGATCATGCATATCGTCCCCTACAATCCGCCGTGGGAAGGAGCCACCGACATGGCTCGCCCAGATGATGCCGTCATGGAGCGCATCCGGAGCGAGGCTGCCGGATTCCTGCCCATCATGCAGGCCCCGGACCTGTGCGGCGAGATGATCGTGGGTGTCATGGGAGACGCCTGCGGAACCGGTCCCGAGGTGATCACCGCCGAGTCGGCCCTGCCGGTGCCCGGTGGCGACCGCCCCTATGTGGCCGTGGCCAGCACCGACGGATTCGATGTGAACGAACATCTCGGCCATGCCAGAAAGCTGCTTATCTACGGTCCCCTGAATGGCCCCATCTCCCTGCTGGAAGCTCGTCCTGCCCCGCCTGCGGGCAGCGGTGACAACCGCTGGGAAGCGCTTGCCGCCGTTCTGAAGGATTGCCGGTACCTGCTGGTTTCCAGTGCCGGGAACCGTCCCAAGGACGTTCTTGCCGAGCACGGTATCCGGGTCATCCAGACCGAGGAGAATATCGAAGGCGTGGTGGACGCGCTGTACGGCGGCGGCAAGGGAAAGGGCAAGGGAAAGAAGAAGTAACGCGGATCGTCCGCATGCATACCATTTCGTGAAGAAGGAAGAGAGCAATGCCAAAGCCGACCTATCAGATCATGCTGTGTCAGAGTTTCCGCGCCAAGGGTGAACCCAAGGGCGTCTGTTTCAAGCAGACCGAAGGGTTTGCGCAGTACATCGAAGAAGAAGTGCTCGACCGCGGGCTCGACGTGCTCATCACCACCACCGGCTGTCTGAAGGCCTGTGAAGAAGGGCCCATCATGGTGATCCAGCCCAACAACTGGTGGTTCAAGGGCGTGGACAGCACCGACAAGATCGACGCCATTCTGGACGGTCTGGAAGACGGCAGCCCTGCAGAAGACCTGCTGCTGTACGAAGCCTAGGATTTTTCCGGCCGGGCGGGGGCTGCTCCCGTCCGGCCCTTACCCCCAAGAAGGCGCACGCCGGCACCACGCGCCCTAACAGCCGGACATATTTTCATGCAGCGGCCAGTACCGGCCGCCGCGAACAACAAGGGGCAATGCCATGACGATACATGCGAAACCTATCCCGGATCTGAAGCCCATGAAGGCTGAAGAAGGCCTGCAGACCGCGTGCGGCTGCATGCCGGGTGGCACTGCGGGAGACATGTGCGGCTGCGCCTCTGCAGAAGACACGGTAACGGGCTGTTCCTGCGGTTCCCTCTGTTCCGACGGACGGGACGGGGGAGAGGCCGGAGCCGAAATGGATGCTGTCTGTATGGAAGGCGCCGTTGCCGGTTCCTTCGGGAGCGAATGCGAACCGGACCTCGATGAGGCCGATATCCTGGACGACGACCTGCTCGACGAACGCAAGGGGCAGGTGCACAGGACCGGTGAAGGTCCCCTGGAAATGGCCTGCAACCGGGAAAGCCTTGCCGGTGCCGTGAGCCAGCGGGCCTGCGTGTTCTGCGGTTCCCGCGTGGTGCTCTATCCCATAGCGGACGCCCTGCATCTGGTGCACGGCCCCATCGGCTGTGCCGTCTACACATGGGATATCCGCGGTGCGCTGTCCTCCGGGCCGGAACTGCACCGTTTGAGCTTTTCCACGGATCTGCAGGAAAAGGACGTGATTTTCGGCGGCGAGCCCAAGCTTACTGCCGCATTGGATGAACTGATCGACCGTCACCAGCCCAAGGCCGCCTTTGTCTACTCCACCTGCATCGTGGGGATCATCGGGGACGACCTTGAAGCCGTCTGTCGGAAGATGACCGAGAAGAAGGGGATCCCCGTCATCCCGGTCATGTCCGAAGGCTTCAAGGGCAACAAGCGTGAAGGGTATCTGGCGGCATGCAAGGCCATGTTCCGGCTGGTGGGCACCTCGGGCCCCCTGATGGAAAAGGACGCCGAACCCGCCGCCGTGGAACCGCTGACCCTGAACATCCTTGGTGACTTCAACCTGGCCGGGGAGATCTGGATCATCCGTGAATATTTTGAACGCATGGGCCTGAAGGTCATCGCCAACATTACTGGTGACGGTCGGATTGCCGACATACGCCGCTGCAATCGCGCTGCACTCAACGTGGTGCAGTGCAGCGGCGCCACCATGGAACTTGCCAAGATGATGAAGCAGGAGTTCGGCACGCCGTTCATGCGTGTCTCCTACCTCGGCATCGAGGACATGGCGGATTCGCTGTACGACATCGCCGAGTTCTTCAGCAAGGACGATCCCGAGATCATGCGCCGCACCCAGGACTTGGTGCGCGATGAACTGGCGAAGCTGATGCCCGAACTGGCCCGCTACCGCAAGGACCTGCAGGGCAAGCGCGTGGCCATGTACGTGGGCGGGTCATTCAAGGCCTTCTCGCTGGTCAAGGCCTTCCGCCATCTCGGCATGCAGGTTGTGCTGGTCGGTTCGCAGACCGGGACCAAGGAAGATTACGAGGAACTGGCCGCGATCACTGATCCCGGCACGGTCATAGTGGACGACTCCAACCCGCTGGAACTTTCCAAGTTCATCAAGGAGAAGGACGTCGATCTGTTCGTTGGCGGCGTGAAGGAGCGCCCCATCGCATACAAGCTGGGGGTGGGTTTCTGTGACCACAACCACGAGCGCAAGGAAGCGCTGGAAGGGTTTGTGGGCATGCTCAACTTTGCACGGGAGATACACGCCTCGGCCATGAGTCCGGTATGGCGTTTTGTGCCCCGTCGCGAAAACAAGGCTGCCACCGGCGGCACGGAGGACTAAGCATGAGCAGAGTTCCCTACACCTCCACGACGAACGCCTGCAAGCTCTGTACTCCGCTCGGTGCAACCCTTGTTTTCAAGGGCATCGAGGGCGGCGTGCCGTTCCTGCATGGTTCGCAGGGCTGCGCCACCTACATGCGGCGCTATATCATCAGCCATTTCCGTGAGCCCATGGATATTGCCTCCTCCGCGTTGGGGGAAAAGCATGCCGTGTACGGCGGCGGCCCCAACCTGAAGAAGGGGTTGCTCAACGTGATGAAGAAGTACGCCCCCAAGCTCATCGGGGTGGCCTCCACCTGTCTCACGGAAACCATCGGCGACGACGTGCACATGATTCTGAACGAATTCCGCAAGGAGTTCGGCGACCTTGATCTTCCGGAAATCGTGCACTGTTCCACGCCCAGCTACATGGGGACGCATATGGAAGGGTGGCACCGCGCCGTGCGGGCCATTGTGGACCAGATGGTCACGGAAAAGGCGGAAGCGCATCATACCGTGAACATCCTGCCCTCGCTGATCTCTCCGGCGGACATCCGTCATCTCAAGGAGCTGTGCAGCGCATTCGGCATCGGTTCGGTCATTCTTCCCGATATCTCGGAAACCCTGGATGGCGCCACTAAGGATGAGTACGAACCCATCCCTACCGGCGGCACCCCCATCAGCGCCATCCATGCCATGTCCGGTTCCGCCGGCACCATCGAATTCGGGCGCACGCTCGCAGGGAACGAATCCGGCGGCACCTCGCTGCAGAAGCGGTTCGGTGTTCCCTGTCACCAGGTGGGCATTCCCATCGGCATCCGTGAATCCGACACCTTCTTCGCCGCTCTGGAGGCCGTCTCCGGCGTCTCCATGCCGCGTGAAGTGGGCCTGGAACGCGGCCGGCTGGTGGACGCCATGGTGGACGGGCACAAGTATGTCTTCGGCAAGCGCGCGATCGTCTATGGCGAGGAGGACCTTGTCATCGGCCTGACCAGTTTCCTTGCGGAGATCGGTGTGAAGCCCGTGCTGGTCGCCACCGGCGCCCGCAACGTAAACCTTGAGGAGCATATCCGGACCGTGTGCGGCGACGTCCTGACCGAAATGCCCGAGGTGCATGAGGGCGTGGATTTCCACGATATCGCCGAGCGTTCCGCGCAGCTTGCGCCCGACCTGCTGGTCGGCCACAGCAAGGGCTACCGCTACGCCCGCGAGTGGAACGTGCCGCTGGTCCGTGTCGGCTTCCCCGTGCATGACCGCTTCGGCGGCCAGCGTCTGCTGCATATCGGCTACCGGGGTGCCCAGACACTCCTCGACCGCATCGTGAACGTCATTTTGGAAAAGAAGCAGGCCGACAGCCCCGTCGGATACGGCTATCTATAAAGAGCGACCCACCCGACGGAGCATGAGACTCCGGAGGACAGAAGGAGGCGGACATGAAAGTTGTTAAGAATGTTGATAACCATCCCTGTTTCAACAAGGACAGCAAAGGCAGTTGCGGGCGTGTCCACCTCCCGGTTGCACCCAAGTGCAACATCAAGTGCAATTATTGCAACCGGAAGTACGACTGTGTGAACGAATCGCGCCCCGGCGTGACCAGCGGCGTGCTGACGCCTCCCCAGGCGCTTGCCTACATGGACAAGGTGCTCGAAGCCGAGCCGCGCATCACTGTTGCAGGGATTGCCGGGCCCGGTGACCCCATGGCCAATGCCGTGGAGACCATCGAGACCATGCGCCTGCTCAAGGAAAAGTATCCCCAGCTGCTGTTCTGCCTTTCCAGTAACGGCCTCAACCTGCCTCCGCATCTGGATGAGCTGGCCGAACTGGGCGTGACCCATATTACCGTCACCATGAATGCCGTGGACCCCGCCATAGGGGAGAAGATCTACAGCTGGGCCCGCGAGGGCAAGGTGGTCTATCAGGGCCGTCAGGCTGCGGAACGGCTTATCGAAAGGCAGCTCGAGTCGATCAAGGGGGCCAAGGAACGCGGCATGCTGGTAAAGGTGAACACCATCATCATTCCCGGCATCAATGACGCCCATATCCCGGAAGTGACCCGCAAGGTGGCCGAACTCGGAGCCGACATTCAGAACCTGCTGCCCCTGTGTCCCACGGCGGATACGCCCTTTGCCGATCTGGAGGAGCCCTCCAAGGATATGGTCAAGGAACTGCGGGCCGTGGCAGGTGAGCACATCAAGCAGATGACCCACTGCAAGCGCTGCCGCGCCGATGCCGTGGGGCTTCTGGACAAGGACCGCTCCGGGGAACTGTGCGGCACCCTGCAGGCCTGTTCCAAGCTTAAGCCCGCTCCGGAGATGGAGCGCCCTTATGTGGCCGTGGCGACCCGTGAGGGTATGCTCATCAACCAGCATCTGGGTGAGGCTTCCAGCTTCGAAATCTGGGCGCAGCGTGACGGTGGATACGTGAAGATCGACCAGCGGGAAGCCCCGGGGCGTGGCTGCGGCCCCGATCGCTGGAAGCAGGTTGCCGCCGTGCTCAAGGATTGCCGTACCCTGCTGGTGGCGGCTTTTGGAGACCATCCCAAGGAAATTCTGCTGCAGAGCGGCATTACTCCCATTGCGGCAGGTGGATTCATTGAACCGGCCGTGGCTGCAGCCTTCGGCGAGGGAGACCTGAGTGTTCTGCGTGGCAGGCGTCCCCCGGTTGCGGGTTCCGGCTGCGGTGGCAATGGCTGCGGCTGCTAAAGCGGACTCCATATTGTGTACTGCTGATCCCGCCTGGAAACAGGCGGGATTTTTTATGCCTGCCGCTGGCTCACTGCCCCAGGTTTTGCCGGGCCTTCTGCGCCCGTTTGCCCGGTTGCGAAACATTGTACGGGAAATGCTTCGTACCACACAGCCCCCGGAGGATTGCTCGTCGTATGCTCTGCAGGTGCCGAGCGCATCGGTCTTGTCCTGGTGTATGCCGGCTTCCAGGCAGAACCAGCGCTGGTGTGCATGGTCGAAGAGCACAATTACTTCCGGCGAGAAACCGGCCAGAACGAGGCGCTGGCGTTCCGCAAAGGCGGCCTGCGCCGAGGCGTAGCTGCCAACCTGCGCCATCCACAGGTGGCCCGTGTTTCCCGCCGGGAGGGTCATGGGCTGGGAGGCGGAAGGGAGAGGCTGGGCCTCATCGGCGTACGCGGCAGGCGTGGCAGGCTCGGCGTGCTGTGGCGCAGGCGGCCGTGTCATGACTGCTGCCGGATGTGGCGGCGTGGCCCGTGCTGCGACGGGCACCGGGGCGGGCATAGCAACTGGCACAGCAACTGGTGCAGCAACTGGTGCAGTATCTGGTTCTGGATCCGGTGGCGCGGGGGAAACCGGGGGGGCTGCATGGGCCACGGGCGGCCTTTTGTTTTCGGGCTTGCCGGGTGTCTTGAGATGGTCAGAGACTTCAGGCGCTACGGAGACTGCGGTTTCGGGGTGGGGCGTCGCAGCACTGTGGGCCTGAGGCTGTTTGGGCGGGGTGGGGCGAATCTCGTCGTGTGGGGTGTCGGAAGCGGGAAGGGAAGTCGGGGGGGCAGGACCATTCGCGGGGGAGACAGCCTTGGTCTTGGAGCGGCTGGGTGAATCGGGGGTGAGGCTGGCGACCAGATTGGCAATGGGACTGGT
>QKEJ01000030.1 GCA_003252375.1 Halodesulfovibrio sp. | reverse complement strand
GAGCAGGAAAACGGCCACGACCAGCATGCGGAGATATCTCACCATGGCAAACACTCCTTGGCTTTGGAATACGGGTTCCGTCGCGGAGAGTGTAACAGCCCATGGCAGTTCAGAAATGATAATATGTTGAAGTATATCTACTTGTGCGGCATGATATGCGTAAATCTACAAAGAGGGCCGAAGAGGAGGGGGTATGTGTGATCTTCATGGTGAGGGGCACGTCGCAACCTGCGATCGTCTGCTGCGTGAGATTCGGCACGAGAACGACCTTATCAGCCACAGGCTGGGCTGGATGATGCAGGCAAACGGGTTTTTCTATGCTGCCTACGCACTGCTGGCGACGGCTCCCCCCTCGTTCGGCGTGTGCCTGATGCAGGTGGTTCTGGGGTATGTCGGCATTCAGGTTATTGCGGAGGGCATAGCCGGGTTCAGGATTGCCGCAGCGCAGATTGCCCAGTATCAGGAGCACATTCAGAGTATCCACCTTGAGGGGAACTGTATCTATCACCCCAGGGCGTATTCGAGGAAAGAGAACGAGAGCGAGGGAGGCTACGCCGGCCTGAAAATGGCTGTTGTCATGCAGCGCGGTTGGTACGGTCTTATTCTGTTCGCCGTGCTGCGCGTGATGTTCGTCTAGCAGGGACTACAGAACCCGGGTGTTCAGTCGTCCGAACAGGACATGCATGTCCGCGAGCGAATAGCCGAGCTCCTTGCCCATGCCGGTGGATGCCAGATTGTAATCCCGGTCGTTGTCGGCGATTCCTCCGTCCAGAGAACGATGGTCCGTCTTGGTGGTAAACCCGTGCTGCTCGGTACCGGCAATATGCGTGCGCACGACATCCGGTCCGTTTGCAGAAGCATCGACATATTCGCTGACATTTATGGATGCCTCATCCGTGGCCCGACCGTGGTCGTAGCTCCGGTCCGTGTGGCTGGTGCGCTTGAGGGTTGAGGGGATGGCGTTTTCCGTGAGTCCCCCGCCGGTCCTGAACGTTCCGCTGGTTGTCCGGACGTTGTGCACGGCGGATTCCTCGTCCTCCTGCGAGGCGACCTTGTAGCCGTCCGCGTAGAACTCCGTTTTCCAGCGCAGGGAATACGCGGCGTTGCCCGAGCCCCGCTGGGCAATCATGCCGGGCGCGTTGAAGGCGTTGGAAAATCGGGATTCCGTGAACGAGCGCCCGAAGTGGTCCGGTTCCATGGTGGAACGCTCAAGGTCGTTTGACAGCAGCTCCAGTGCAGTCTGCGGTGTTGCCGTGGCGTACTCCTCGTGTGACGTGTTGAGGACCTGCAACAGGTTTGTTCGCTTCATGAGCTCCTTGTCGGGGGCTTCGTGCAGTGTCATGTGGCCACTGCTGCTCTTGACCAGTTCTCCCTTGTTGTACCACGAGACGGAAACGCTCTGTTCCTGCAGGCCGTCACCCTGCTCCTGGGAGTTCTTCTGACGGTCGGTCAGCTCCGAGGTGCGAAGCAGGTTGCCGTCCTGGTCGTATTCCGTCATGGACAGGTGGGTGGTGCTGTCATGATACATGGCCGCCGTGGTGTGGGGCTCCATGCCCTGCTGTTTCTCCGGCGTCCTGTTGGTCATGTTCACGAAATCGCTGTTTTGCTGCAGGGAGACCCTGCGGGAGAGACGCGAGCCCTTGTATTCGGCTATCTCCGCTGCGTACGATGTGTTGTGGTAGTCTGCGGTGAATGCGGATGTGAGATCTTCAAGGGAGTCCGACTGCTCTTCCATGGCCGCGGCGATCAGTTCCTCCATGGTTGGTTCCCTGCCCCCGATATCGTCGCGTATCTGGCCGTAGCCCCGGTACTGGCTCTGCAGCCGCATTGAATCATCCATGGTCCGGCTGACCTCGCCATGCTTGAACCATTCGATGTGCCTGCTCATGGAGGCTTCGGACATCGTGCCCTTGGCGGTGCCTGTTGCGGAGAGGGTCGTGTGGATGCTCTGGGTCACGTCACCGGAGGTATCGTATATGAGGGTGTCCAGTGTCACGCCGGAGGCCGAAAAGTTCCCGTTGGTCTGTTTTACCAGCCGTCCGCCCTTGTATTCCAGTATCTCGATGTCGTTGCCGTCCATCGTGATCTCGCGCTTTTTCCCCGGCTCGTTCGAGATTGTCCACATGGAGAAATACGAACGCCAGAACCCCTCCGCGCTTGCTTCCGCTTCCTGCGTGCTTTTTCCTTTTTCATAGGCGTCGAGAGAGATGGTCACCCTGTCGCCCTGCTGCCAGGCTACAGGCAGGATGGAGTTTGCGGCTCGTTCTATGGTCGGGGACGCATCGCCCGACCTGTCGGTCGACAGCGGGGTAAAGGCGGTGGGGATGATGGATGTCATGCCGATGTTTCCTTGCATGTATTGCGGGACACATATTCGAAACAGTTAATGCATGTAATCTCCTGTTCGGCAGCTCTTTTGGAATCTTGATATCTGTTGGCGAATATTGAGAAATTCTATGTGTCGGGCAGAAATATATGGACAGGGCATAAAAAAGGCGGCCCCTTCGGACCGCCTTTTGCGTCATGCGCTCGTGTGCGGGCTACGCTTCGCCGGAGTCCATGTCGTCTCCGTCATCCGCAAAGCTGGCGCCGTCGTCCTCACGCGCGTTATCGGCACCGGATTCATCCCGGGCAAGGCGCTCAAGGCGTGCGGCTTCCTGCTTGCGTTCGCGGGTGCCCAGCGTCTTCTGGGCCTGGATTTCTTCAAGCCCTTCCTGATGGCGGCAGAAGATGAGGAAGCCGGTGTGGGCCACCATGCGGTCGTTGGGGCGCATGCGGTCGGGCACGCACTTCCAGCCGCGCAGCATTAGTTCGGACACCTCGACCTCGTCGAAGGGCCCCTTTTCCAGTTCCACCAGCAGGCTGGAGACCTGGTCGATGGTGGGGACAAGGAAGCCGCATACGGCACCGGGCTTGATGCCGCCGGGAATGTGCTTCACGTACTGCCACGGGTCGCGTACGTCCAGGAACAGGGCGTCGGCATCATTGATGAGGAAGCCGTTGGCAATGTCGTGGTGGTACAGGGTAACGTTCTGGCCCACGCCTGCCCAGTCGAGGTTGCGGCGGCACAGGTTCATGAATTCCACACGGGCCTCGTGGGTATGCACCTCGCCGCGATCACCGGCGAACCAGCTGAGCGCCATGGTCAGGCTGCCCGAGCCCGAGCCCGCCTCAATGATCTTGGTGCCGTTGCCAACACCCAGCTTCATGCATATGTATCCGATGTCCTTGGGGTAGATGACCTGAGTCTGGCGTTTCACACCCCTGACCAGATCATGCAGCGTGGGACGCTGGATGCGGTAGGGCTTGCCCTTGTGGGTGTGGACGATGTTGCCGAATCCGGCAGCCATGATGTCTTCCATCTTGAGCAGGCCGTCCGTGCCATGAATGTCGTTGTCGGGCTCTACCCGGCGCATATATCGCTTGCCTCGGGGGCTGATGAGCAGTACCAGTTCACCGTGCTTTGGCATTGTTTCCTCCGTGGTTGGTGCAACGCCGTACTGTGCTCTGCAGCGACTGTCAAGGATAGTCGTGCCACCTGCGTGGTGGTCCGGCACGCAGTGAAACGTCCCGCGCGCTTGGCGCGCAGGGGCCCTCGGTGAAATAATCGTGTTGTTTTTTCACGCAACGCGCTATATTCAGGAAAATCACCGAGAGACAAGGATTGCTCGCCGCAATGACGTTTACCTATATATTCGGTCCGGTCACTTCAAGCCGGCTCGGCAGGTCGCTGGGTCTGGACCTGCTTGGCAGGCGCGTCTGCTCCATGGATTGCCTGTATTGCGAGGTGGGCATTACGGACGAGCTGACCGCGCGCCGCGATGTGTATGTTTCCGCAGCGACCATGCTGGGGGAACTGGAACAGTGGCGGGCCGAAAACGAAATTTTGCCGGACTGCGTGACACTCGGCGGGGCCGGGGAACCGACCCTGAACAGTGATATGGGCGAGATCATCAGAGGATGCCGCCGTATCATGCCCGAAGTGCCCGTAGCCGTCCTCACCAACAGCACGCTGCTGGGCGACCCTGCCGTGTGCGAGGAACTGGCGTTGGCGGACATTGTGCTGCCGTCGCTGGATTCGCTGGTGGAAGAAGAATTTACCAAGCTGAATCGCCCCTGCGGGGGGCTTAGCGCTGCGGGAATCGCGGAATCGCTCGTGCGGTTCAAGGCGATGTTCCACGGCAAGATCTTTCTTGAAATACTGCTGGCGCAGGGCATCAACGATTCCGAGGCGAATCTGGCCCTGCTCAGGGAGTTTGTAGCGAGGCTTTCACCTGACAGGGTGGACGTGACGACGCTATCCCGTCCCGGCGCGTATCCTTTGGCCAAGGCGGTTTCCGCCGAGGTGCGCAGGCAATGGTGCAGCGAGCTTGGCTCAGCCTGCAACCGGTTGCCGGGAACGCCCGAGACCTCCGATGCCGTGTTCCTCAGAACCGGGCAGCGGGCGGACCTTGTGGAACGAGACCAGAAGGCCGCGACGGATATGATCGAACGTTCGCTGCGACGCAGACCGCAGACGCCGGGGCAGCTTGCCCTGTCGCTGTCGCTGCCGCTGGACAAGGTGGAATCGGCGCTTGCCAGCCTTGAGAGGCGGGGCATGATCCACACGGTGGAGAATGCTCCGGCCGCAGAGGATGGAACGCACGGGCCTTTCTACTCCTGCCAGTAGCGCCGTACCGGCCGCACCGGTGCGGAGAACTTTTTACGAGGATGCATATGAGCACCACCCAGAAAAAGGGCAAACGCAAGCTGTTTATCAGCGTGCTGCCGGGTGAACAGGTCGAGGTCTCTCTCGCAGAAGAGGGCTTCGTCCAGGAATACTACGTGGAGATGGTTCACCAGGCCAAGACCAAGGGGAACATCTACAAGGGCACCATCAACAACATCGACACGAACCTGCAGGCGGCCTTCGTCAACTATGGCGCCGACAAGAACGGGTTTCTGCAGATAGACGAAGTGCATCCGGAATACTATTCCGCACCGCACGATCCCAACAAGGGACGCAAATATCCCCTTATCCAGAAGGTCCTCAAGGCCGGCATGGAGGTGCTGGTGCAGGTGGTCAAGGAACCCACGGGTTCCAAGGGCGCCTTCCTTACCTCGTACCTGTCGCTGCCCGGCCGGTTCCTCGTGCTCACCCCCGGACGCGATCAGATCGGCGTGTCCCGCAAGGTGGAGGACGACAAGGAACGCGTGCGCCTGAAGAAGCTGCTGGAGGGCCTTGACCCCGGCGAGAACCTCGGCGTGATCGTGCGCACCGTCAGCGTGGACCAGCCCAAGACCGCCCTGCAGCGTGACCTGAGCTTCCTGAAGCGATTGTGGAAGGACGTGCGCAAGAAGGCCACCACAGAGCCTTCGCCCAGCCTGATCTATCAGGAACGCGACCTTGCCACGCGGTCCATCCGGGACTACCTGACCGACGATGTGACCGAGGTGTGGGTGGACGACGAGCCCACCGCTCGCTCCGTGGAAGAGTTCGCCAGCCTGGTCTTCCCGCGTCGCGGCCTGCAGGTGCGCCTGCACACGGCGCCGGAAATCTCGCTCTGGGAACGCTTCAACCTGCAGAAGCAGATCGAGCAGATCTACTCCCGCGAAGTGACCATGCCTTCGGGCGGGCGTCTGGTGTTTGACCAGACCGAAGCGCTCATGGCCGTGGACATCAACTCCGGCAAGATCGCGGGCAAGACCAATTTTGAATCCATGGCTCTGAAGACCAACACCGAAGCCGCCACCACCATTGCCCAGCAGCTCAAGCTGCGGGACATAGGCGGGCAGGTGGTCATCGACTTCATCGAAATGCGCGACCGCAATCACTGGCGCGAGGTGGAAAAGACACTGCGTCAGGCCATGAAGAATGACCGCGCCCGGCATGATGTGGGCAAGATGAGCCGCTTTGGCCTGCTGCAGGTTGTCCGGCAGCGGCTGGGTTCCTCGGCCCTGTCCATCAGTTCGGAGCTGTGCCCCTGCTGCGGCGGGTCCGGAACGCGCCGGAACATGGAATGGCAGGCCCTGCAGGCCCTCAAGGATATCCTGCAGATGCTCACGCACGGCAAGGTGACCGGTTCGCTGCGCTACGAATGCAACAGCGAACTGGCCATGTACCTGCTGAATCAGAAGCGCGAGCGGCTGGTCGAGATGGAACAGCGCTACGAGCTGCGCATCGAGATTTCGCCCAAGAAGGACTAGCCATGGCCCGGGTTCTGCTCCACATGTGCTGTGGACCGTGTTCCATTGTGCCCATCCGGCAATTGCAGGAGGAGGGATTCGAGGTGACCGGGTTCTTCTGGAATCCGAACATCCATCCCCTGCAGGAGTATATCCGGCGCCGCGCGACAGCGGCGGAGGTGGCCGAGCGCATGGGCATACGGGTCATCTTCAAGGACAGCGAGTACGACCCCAAGCTGTGGTTCCGGGCCGTGAGTCACAGGGAGGGGGAGCGTTGCCTGTACTGCTACTCCCTGCGTCTGGAACGGACCCACGCCATCGCACGACATGGCCGGTACGACTACATGACCTCCACGATTCTCTATTCCCGCAAGCAGCGCCATGACCTGGTGCGTCAGGTGGGAGAGGCCATCACGGCGGACAGTCCGGTCCAGTTCCTGTACCGTGATTTTCGGACCGGGTGGGAGGAAGGCATAGAGACATCACAGGAATGGGGCATGTACCGGCAGCAATACTGCGGGTGCCTGTACAGCGAGAATGAACGCTACGCCCGCGAACTGCGGGAGCTTGGCAAGAAGTGACGCAATCGGTTTTGCATGCAAAAAGCCGCTCGGAAGAGCGGCTTTTTTTATGGCGCAGGGGAAATCGGTCTATCCCAGAAACGTCAGCATGGCCTTGACGGCTGCCTGCGTGCCTCCCTGCCGTTCCTCCAGCCAGCGGCCGAAGCGTTCCCGGATGGCGTCACGGGGAGCGGGGCGTTTCAGATTGCGCAGCAGCTGGTCGAATACGCCTTGGGTATCGTCCGCAACCTGCACGAGTGATTCGTCTGCAAGGCCCTTGGCCCATGCGAAGTTGCCGTACGAGGGCCCGATGACCGGTGTGATGCCGAAGGCGAGCGGTTCAAGAAAGTTCTGTCCGCCGAGCGGGGCAAGACTGCCGCCCACGAAGACGGCCCGGGACAGGGCATAGGCATGAGTGAGTTCGCCGAATTCGTCCCACAGGATGACCGTGCCCGGGGCCGGAGGCGCATCCACGGTGCTGCGTCGCATCATGGGGATGCCCTGACTGCGGAGCCATGCTTCCCATGCGACGACCCGTTCCATGTGTCTGGGAATGAGGGCGATGCTTGTCTTGGGGCGGGCCTCGCGCAGCATGGAAACGAGGCGGCGTATCTCGTCTTCCTCTTCCATGCGGACGGAGCCGAGGGTGACCAGTGAGGTGTTGGCCCCCACAACGATGCCCAGCAGCGGGTTGGGGGTGTCCGGATCGGCAGGGCTGACCCGGTCGAACTTGATGTTGTGCATGGTATGCACGCCCTGCTCTCCGAAGAGGGTGGCAAACCGGCGGGCGTCGTTGTCCGAGATGGTCAGCATGGTGTGCGGGCGCAGCGCCTTCCAGAGCGAGCCGGTGGCAAGATAGCCTGCAAGGCTGCGGGAGGTCATGCGGCCATTCAGCACGGCCACCGGGACGGATTGCCGCTTGCAGGCAGCCAGCAGGCCGGGCCAGAGCTCGGTCTCCAGCAGCACGACGGCCTTGGGGGCGGCCATGCGCAGGGCCCGTTGCATGAGCGCGGGCTTGTCAAAGGGGAAATAGCACAGTTGCAGGGTCAGGCGGGGCCGGTGCTCCCGGCACCATGTCCGGGCCTTTTCCAGCACCTCCATTCCCTGCAGGGTGCAGGTGGTCAGCAGGAGGTTCCAGTCCCGGTCGGCCGGGAGAGCCTTCAGAAGCTCCCATGCAAGGTAGGCCTCGCCGCCGGACGCTGCCTGCAGCCACAGGTCGGCCTTTCCGGCCCATCCGCCGGGCACCTGGCGCTGGCTGTAGCCGTGGCGCAGGCGCTTGTTGCGGGCCAGCGCGGGACTGGCGAGGGTCCAGAGGCCGCTGTAGGCCTTGAGCAGGAGCGAGTTCGGCAGGCTGAGCGTCATGATGTGATCCCTGTGGCGGCTGCGGCTGTGCGTCGGCGCTGCAGGGCGGCGTCCTGTCCCAGCCTGATGAGTTCGGCGATCAGGTCCTCGAAGGTATACCCCACGGCGGCGGCTTCCTGCGGCAGGAGGCTGGTGGGGGTCATGCCCGGCAGGGTGTTCACCTCAAGCAGGTGCAGGCCGCCGTCCGGGGCATAGATGAAATCGGCGCGGCTGTACCCTGAAAGGCCCAGCGCCATGTGTGCCTCCAGCGCCATGCGCTGCACCTCGTGGGTGATCTCGTCGGGGATGGGGGCAGGACAGATCTCGCGGGCGGCACCGGGCGTATACTTTGCCGTGTAGTCGAAGAATCCTGCACCGCTTTCCGGCTGGATGAGCACGGGCGGCAGGGGCGCGTTGCCGAGGATGCCGCAGGTGACCTCCACTCCTTCCACCGAAGGTTCGATGATGACCTCGTCGCCGGTATCAAAGATGGCCTGCATGGCCTCGTGCAGCATGGCGGCGTCATCCACGCGGGAAAGACCCAGGCTGGAACCGCCGGTGTTGGACTTCACGAACAGCGGGTAGCCGAGCGAGGGCTGCCAGCCGGGTTCCGGCATGGCGGGAAGAAATATCCAGGGAGGGGTGGGCAGGCCGCATCGGGAGAATATCTGCTTGGCAACGGCCTTGTTCAGCGCAAGGAACGATCCTGCAGGTCCCGCCCCCTGATAGGGGCAGCCTGCCGTTTCCAGCATGGCCTGCACCAGACCGTCCTCACCGGGGGAGCCGTGGAGGTTGATGAAGGCAAACTCGTGTGTGGCTGCGGCTTCGAGCAGACCGTCCATGGAGCGGGCGGGGTCGAAGCGGGTCACGTCATGCCCGAGGGCGCACAGGGCCTTTTCTATGCCGCGGGCACCGGAAAGCGAAACCTCACGTTCGCTGGACCATCCGCCCGCTATCAAGAGAATACGCATTGAGGGCAATCCCCATCCTTCTGCTGAATGCTGTTTCTATGGCAACCGCCTGCAGGTAGGATTCATGTATCCGCTGGCGGATCTGCTCCGTCTTGCCGTAGCGCACGTACAGGTCGTCGAAGCGCTCGTCTATGGTCACCACACTGTCGTGCATGACACGCTTGTCCGCGTAGATGATGCTCAGCGGCAGGAACCATGCGTCCACATCCACATGCCACGGCCAGTGCACGTGGTGGAGAATGCCCTGGGCAATATGGGGGTTGCCGAAGGTGTCCATGACGATGCTGGCCCCAAGCTGCGAATGGTTGCCGCCGTGGGTGATGGTGTAGGATTTGGCTATGTCGTGCAGCAGGGCACTGGCGATCACGCTGGGGACATCCACGTCCATGCCGTTGTGGGCGCCGGTCTCGGCGATGAATCCGGCGACAATGGCCACATGCTCGCTGTGATCACGAATGTGTGCGGGCATGTCGTAGGTGTCCCATAGCTCGCGGCAGAGCGTTTCGTCCGGCACCATCCACATCGGGTTGTTCCCGAAGCGGAGGGGGGGCGTTGCTTCCTGATGCAACGGAGTGCATGCGGGTGTGGGGTGCGTAGTCATGGCCCGGTTCTGCTGAGGCGGTTGTGGTCATGCCCGGAGGCATGCCGAGTTGAATACCTGCGCATACGGTAGCGCATGCCCTTTGGCTTTAGCAAGTGCGCTTGCAAAAGCAAAGTAGTTTGGCGAACTGTTTGAGAATTCAAGCAAAGGGTGCCCGTTGACACACTGGCTGGCGGCGCGTAGCACAATGAAACGGCCGGAATAGAGCGGAAAGTGCGGAGCCCGCTATCGGCCATCTGCCACAACCACAAGCATGCAAGGAAGGCCATAGTGAATGTTGCTGAATCCTTCAGGGACCCCGCGCTCTGCAAGGGGCTTCTGGAGCGTCTCCATGCGGAACTGGAACAACCCCTCAGATTCATGGAGGTATGCGGAACGCATACCGTGGCAATTTTTCAGAGCGGATTGCGTCCGCTCCTGCCCGAGGGCATAACCCATCTTTCCGGTCCCGGATGTCCGGTCTGCGTGACCCATGAAAGCGAAGTGGCCGCCTTTCTCGATCTTGCCGGTCGTGATGGCGTCATCCTCGCCACCTTTGGCGACCTGATGCGGGTTCCGGGCCCCAAGGGCCGCAATCTCAAGCTGGCGCAGGCTCAGGGCGCGCGCATAGAAATCGTCTATTCGCCCGTGGACGCCATCCAGCTTGCCGTCAGCCATCCCAATGACACCGTGGTGTTCCTCGGCGTCGGGTTCGAAACCACGGCTCCCACGGTGGCGGGCACGGTGATGATGGCCAAGCAGCAGGGACTTGCCAACTTCAAGGTGCTCTCCTTCCACAAGCTGGTTCCCCCGGCGCTCAAGGTGCTGCTGGACGATCCCGAGTGCGCCATCGACAGCTTCCTGCTGCCGGGGCACGTCTCCACCATTCTGGGCATGGAGCCCTACCAGTTTGTCGCCGAGCAGTACAAGACCCCCGGCGTGATCACCGGGTTTGATCCCGTGGACATTCTGGAGTCGCTTCTCATCATGGTGGAGCAGCGCAAGCGGCAGGATTACCGTATCGTCAACCAGTACCGGCGGGCGGTTTCCGATACCGGCAACGCCCGGGCCCGCGAGGTGATGTTCTCGGTATTCGAAACCTCGGACGCCCTGTGGCGCGGCGTGGGACGCATTCCCGGCAGCGGGCTCGTGTTCCGCGAGGCGTATGCGGAGTTCGACGCGCTGCAGACGCTGGACATTGCCGTGCAGGAGACCCCTCCGACCCCTGGATGCAAGTGCGGAGAAGTGCTCAAGGGCAAGATGCAGCCCGGCGACTGTCCGCTCTTCGGCAAGGGATGCACTCCGGCCAAGCCTGTCGGCCCCTGCATGGTTTCCACTGAGGGAAGCTGTGCCGCATACTACAAATACTCGGTGTAACGCCTACTTATACAAATCATGAGCAAATCCTCTCTTTCCGAACAGACGCTTCTTCTGGATCACGGCAGCGGCGGGCAGGCCTCCAACCGGCTTATCGGCAACCTGTTCTTCAAGTACTTCGACAACCCCATCCTGAACGCCATGAATGATGCGGCGCGCCTTGAGCTGACCGGACCGCTTTCCATGAGCACCGACAGCTACACGGTGGATCCAATCTTCTTTCCCGGTGGTGATATCGGCACCCTTGCCGTGCATGGGACGGTGAACGACGTCTCCATGATGGGCGCGCGTCCCAGGTACCTTTCCTGCGGGTTCATCCTCGAGGAGGGGCTGCCCATGGAAACGCTGGAGCGCATCGTGGCCTCCATGGCCCATGCCGCAGAGGAGGCGGGGGTGACCATCGTGACCGGCGATACCAAGGTGGTGCCCCGCGGTGCGGTGGACAAGGTGTTCATCAACACCACGGGCATAGGCGAGATCTTCGCCGACCCGGCCCCCGCCGGCAACATGGCCCGTCCCGGCGATGCCGTGCTTGTTTCCGGAACCATGGGTGATCACGGACTGACCGTGCTTTCCGGGCGGGAAGGGTTGAATTTTTCCACGGACATCAAAAGCGACTCCGCGCCGCTCAACCACATGGTGGAGGCGCTGATTACCCGGATTGGCGATATCCATGTCCTGCGCGACCCCACCCGGGGCGGGCTTGCGACCACGCTCAACGAGATTGCCGGGCAGTCCGGCGTGGTCGTCAATCTGCAGGAGAATGCTGTTCCGGTCAGAGAATCCGTGCGCAACGGCTGTTCCTTCCTCGGCCTTGATCCTCTGTACCTGGCCAACGAGGGCAAGCTTATCTGCATCCTGCCGCAGGAAAAGGCCGCAGCTGCGCTTGAACTGATGCGCTCCATGCCCTACGGCGAGGAGGCGGTTCAGGTGGGCACCGTGCGTGATGGTGCGGCAGGGCCGGGCAAGGCCGGGCAGGTGGTTCTGGAGACCCCGCTTGGCGGACACCGGTTGCTTTCCATGCTGGAGGGAGAGCAGTTGCCGCGCATCTGCTGACCGTTCCGATGGATAGACATGCATGACGCTCCGCAGGCAGAAACGCCGGCGGAGCGTTTTTTATGGCGGCACCGGTGAAGAAGGGCATCAGATGTGCTTACTATACTGGCGGTAGCACGCGGAGTCTGCTACCAAGGATGGCGAACAAACGCTGAACGAGGTTGTCATGACGCATGCGAACCCAGTGGAGCACGAAGAGAGCGCCACAAAGCACCTGTATGATTATGTGGATCCGAAGGTGCCCGAGAAGGTACTCGGCGAAATTCTCCACATTGCCGGAGAGATGTCGCTGCAGGATGTCGGGGATGCCGTGACGAGGGTGCATGCGGATATTGTACGCCTCTTTAATGGTAAATATCCCGGTTATCGTCGCAGCACCGCCAAGTATCACAATCTGGAGCACACCTGCTCCGTTGCTCTGGCCACGGCTCGTCTGCTGCACGGCTGCGTGCTGGAGGGATGTCTCACCGTGTCCGGCAACGACCTTCTCTTGAGCCTTCTGGCCGCCTATTTCCATGATACGGGGATGATTCAGGAAGAGGGAGACACGGAAGGAACCGGTGCCAAGTATACCATAGGCCACGAGCAACGCAGTGTTGTCGTCCTTGAAGGCTACATGCGGGAACGGAATTTTGATGACAGCGACATTGCGGCCTGTGCGGACATGATCAACTGCACCATCCTGAACCTGTCCCCCGATGATATCCGGTTCGTGTCGCCTCAGGTGGGCGTGTTGGGACGTATTGTCGGGACGGCGGACCTCGTCGCCCAGCTGGCGGACAGGACGTATCTGGAGAAGTTGCGTCTGCTGTTCCTGGAGTTCGAGGAGGCGAATCTGCCCGGTTTCTCTTCGGAGCTTGAGCTGATCATGAAGACCGAAGCCTTCTACACCAATGTGGCCAAGCGGCGGCTGGATGCCGGTCTTGGGCATCTCTACGTGCATATGCGCCGTCATTTCCGAGAACGGTACGGGCTGGATGAGGACCTGTACGCCAAGGCCATTGAGGGAAATATTGAATATATCAGCCGTCTTGCCGCGCGCTGCAAACAGTCTCCGGAATGCTACGAGGAACTGCTGCGGCGGGGATTGGAAGTGTAACGCGGCGGGAGCCTGTCATGTGAATGAAAAGAGCCGGAGCGAATGCTCCGGCTCTTTTTGCATGCAATGGCGGCGGGAGGGCTAGTCGCACAGCCCCAGCATGTGGGGCATGAAGGTGGACAGCTCCGGAAAGGCCACGACAATGGCCAGGGCGATGAGCGCCGCCAGAATGAGCGGCAGGGCAGGCTTGCTGATTTCCTCAATGCTCAGGCCGCTGATGTTGGCCCCCACGTACAGGTTGACGGCCACGGGGGGCGTTACCTGCCCGATGGCAAGGTTGATGGTCATGACCACGCCGAACCAGATGGGGTCCCACTGGAAGTGCTTGATGAGCGGCAGCATGATGGGCAGGAAGACGTAGTAGATGGATATGGCGTCCAGCACCATGCCTGCCAGCAGCAGGATGATATTGATCATGAACAGCACCATCCACGGGTTCTGGGATATGCCCAGCAGAACGCCCGAGGCCTTCTCGATGAGGCCCACCGTGGAGCCGACCCATGAGAAGAGTCCTGCGCAGGTGACCACGATCATGACCACGGCCGTGCCGTGGACCGTGGCCGCGAAGATCTCGAAGAGTTCACTCACCGACCGGATGGTCTTGTAGATGAAAATGCCCACGAACAGGCCGTAGAACACGGCCACTGCTGCAGCCTCGGTGGGGGTGAATACCCCGCCGTAGATCCCTCCGAGACTGATGACCGGGGTCATCACGCCCCAGAAGGCGTGCCGGAGCGCCTTGGGTACGCTGGGGGCATCCGGTTCGCAGCTGCCCCGGTACCCGCGCTTGTTGCTGATGATCCACACGGCCACGACAATGCATCCTGCCACCACGAGCCCGGGCAGGAACCCGGCCGCAAAAAGAGCGGGCACCGAAACGTTGGCGACGCCGCCGTAGACGATGAAGGCGATGCTGGGCGGGATGACGATGGCAAGACCGGAGGTCACGGCCACAACGGCCGTGGCAAAGGGCTTGTCATAGCCGGCGCAGGCCATGCCCGGAATGAGGATGAGCCCCAGCGCGGCCACGGTGGCGGGGCCGGAACCGCTTACCGCGCCCCAGAACGTGGCTACGGCCACGGTGGCGATGGCGAGGCCTCCGGTCATGGAGCCCACCAGGGCCTTCATCAGGTCCACGATGCGTGTGGCGATACCGGCCCGTTCCATGATGATGCCGGCCAGAATGAAGAAGGGGATGGCCAGAAGCGGAAACTTGGCCACGCCCGCGTAGAAATTGTACGAGAGCATCTCGTAGCCCAGGTCCCACTGGTAGGCCACGACAAGGGCTGCCCCGCCAAGGGCGAGGGCAATGGGCACCCGCAGCAGCAGCGGAACAACGAACAGCAGCATGGCCCAGAGGGCCGGATCGTGGAGCAGCGATTCCATCGTGGCCTCCTAAAGCGCGCCGTTCTTCCAGTCGTGCCAGGCACGCTGGAGGATGCGGATGATGATGAGCAGGGAGAAGGCCGGGGTGGCGATGGTGTACCACCAGACGGGAATAGCCAGGGATTCCGTGGTGACCTCAAGGTCGATTTCATCACGGACCTCTGTCACGCCCAGATAGAAGAGCGTGCCGAAGAAGCCGATGCTGATGGCGAGGAACAGGATGTAGCAGAGCCTGCGGGCCCACTTGGGCAAAGCGTCATGCAGCATGGTCACGCCCAGATGCGTGTTGTTGCGGAAGGCGAACGACGTGCCCAGCATGACCACCCAGACAAAGAGATTCACCGTGAGCTCTTCGGTCCAGGAGAGGGACATCTTGATGCAGTAGCGGGTGATGACATTGATGAAGGCAATGCTCACCATCACGAATAACAAAATGGAACCGAGCAGTTCCTCGAACCGCTCACAGACAAACTTGACCATGGTGTGCATATCCTTACCCGGAACGTGGCCGTGCTGTGCGGCCATCTATAAAAAAGGGGGCGGAAGACTCGTCTCCCGCCCCGTACAATCGTGCTATCGGACAGATGCCATATCGGCTTCGGCGGCTTTCACGAGGTCCTCGCCGATTTGCGGAACCCAGCGTTCGCGAACGATGGCCGTGGCATCATAGAATGCCTTGGTCTGTTCCGGCGTAAGCTGGATGACGGTCATGCCCTTTTCGGTGAGGAAGGCGAAGGGATCGGCAATCTCGGGCACCATGTTGATGCTCTTGAGGTAGGCGAGGGATTCGCCGTTGTCCATGCCCAGGCGGGCGATGGCCTTGCCGTACCGGGCAGCTTCTTCGGCGCATTCCATCAGGATTTTCTGGTCTTCGGGGGAGAAGGAGGCCCAGACCTTGGGGTTCACGCCCATGAGCAGCGGGTCGATCAGGTAGTGCCAGTTGGTCAGGTAGTTGTGGTAGTTCCAGATTTTCACGGGAATACAGATCCCGTTGACCGGGTTCTCCTGTCCGTCCACAACGCCCTGCTGAAAGCCGGTGGTGGCTTCGGCCCAGTTCATGTTCACGGGGTTGGCGCCCAGTTCCTTGAAGGCGTCAATGAAGATGGGGCTGCCCACCACGCGAATCTTCAGGTCCTTCAGGTCGGCAGGGGTGGCCACGGCGCGCTTGCTGTTGGTCAGTTCGCGGAATCCGTTTTCTCCCCATCCGATGATCTTTACGCCCTTCTTCTCAATGGCGGCGACCATCATCTTGCCGGCGGCACCGGCTTCAATGGCGTCCAGCGCCTTGTAGCGGTCGGGCTGCATGGCGAGCATGAAAGGCAGGGCGGGCAGGTTCAGTTCCTTGATTTGCGGCGACCAGTTGATGGTGGATGCAAGAGCGAAGTCGATGGCGCCGTTGCGCACCATCAGAAATTCCGAGGTCTGCTTGCCGGCGAGCAGCTGGCTGGCAAAGTAGGGCTTGATGACGATGCGGCCGTCGGTCTTCTTGGCGACGAGATTGGCAAAGAAGGTGGCGGACTGCCCCCAACCGGACGATGCGCCGGGGACGACGCTGAGCTTGTATTCATCCTTGTATCCGGCGGAGGCCGGCAGGGACGATGCGGCAATGATCAGCGCAGCAAGCGCAAGAACCAGAACTCTCCTCATGTTGTACACTCCCTTTGAATCATGCTGTGAACAGAGTCATGCGCCTTCAACACAGCGGCGGCATACCCATGGGCCGATTTGTGCCCGTCGGCCCGATATCTACGGGACATTCTTGTATGTTGGATTTTACAAATTTGCAATGTTCGAATTGTGTTTTGCGTGAGTTTTTGGAGCTCTAGGGAAGGAATGACGGGAACGTGCGGCCATGCCCAGGAGCGGGGAGAAACGGTCCGGGATGCTTGACAGGGGCACTGTCACGCCTGTACACATTTGGCCATGAATACAGTACCGGCTTGTTTTTTCACGCTTTGCAATTGGTGGTGGCGCTGCTAGCAGCGCCGTGGGGTCGTTTGTGTTTTGCAAAGGGTGAAACAGACAACGAGAATAGACACCGCGGCAGGGAACCTGGCCGCGGTTTTTTATTGCCCGGTACCTGCCCATACACAAGGAGAGCGCGTTATGTCTGAGTCCATGGGAGCACCGAATGCTGAAGGATTTTTCGGGGAATACGGCGGCCAGTATGTGCCTGACATGCTCAAGCCCATTCTGGACGATCTGGCCCGTGCCTTTGAGCAGTATCGGAACGATCCGGAATTCCTGCGGGAGTTCAACTACTATCTGAAGCAGTTTTCCGGGCGCGAGACGCCTGTGTATCTCTGCGCCAACCTGACCGAGAAGCTGGGCGGCGCCAGGATATATCTCAAGCGCGAGGACCTGAACCACCTGGGCGCGCACAAGGTGAACAACACCATCGGCCAGATTCTTCTGGCCAAGCGCATGGGGAAGAAGAAGATCATTGCCGAAACCGGCGCCGGACAGCATGGGGTGGCCACGGCCGCCACGGCGGCACTCATGGGGATGGAGTGCACCATCTACATGGGAGCGGTGGATGTGGAGCGCCAGAAGCTCAACGTGTTCCGCATGCAGATGATGGGCGCCAAGGTTGTTGCCGCCGAAAGCGGGCAGAAGACCCTGAAGGAGGCTGTGGACGAGGCCCTTGCCGCATGGGTGCAGGAGGCGGATACCACCTTCTACCTGCTCGGTTCTGCCGTGGGGCCGCACCCGTATCCCGCCATAGTGCGCGAATTTCAGTCCATTGTCGGGCGCGAAGCCAAGCGTCAGATCATGGAGGTGGAAGGGCGCCTGCCTGATTACTGCATCGCCTGCGTGGGCGGTGGATCCAACGCCATCGGTCTGTTTGCGGACTTCATTGAGGAACCGTCCGTGAAGCTGGTCGGGGTGGAGCCGGCAGGCCGTGGGCTGGAGTACGGGCAGCATGCCGCCACGCTCTGCCTTGGCGAACCGGGCGTGATGCACGGGTTCAACTCCTACATGCTCAAGGATGCGCAGGGGGAGCCCGCAGAGGTCTATTCCATTTCTGCCGGGCTGGACTACCCCAGCGTGGGGCCGGAGCATGCCTTCCTCAAGGACGCCAAGCGGGCGGAGTATGTCCACGCCAGTGACAAGGAGGCGCTTGATGCCTTCTTCATGCTGTCGCGCATGGAAGGGATCATCCCCGCGCTGGAGTCGTCCCATGCATTGGCCCATGCCATCCGTATCGCGCCTGACCTCGGCAGGGATGTGATCCTTCTTGTGAACCTCTCCGGCAGGGGAGACAAGGATGTGGCGCAGGTGGAGGCCATGGTCGCGGACGGTTCGGTCGTGCCTCCCATTATAGGATAGGGCGGCTGGAGCAGATACCTTGGGAGAGGGGCGGACGCCCCTTTCCTTTTTCATGTGCTATTTTGGGCTGTTGCGTCATGGGATCAAAAAAAAGACAAAAAGCAGTTGACGAGGCAGGGGGTTTTGCATAGAACCGCTCTCGCTTCGACGGACGGCCCCACCGGGTGTTCACGAGACCTCGGGAGGAACGACGCGAAGCTGTTCTTTTTTAAGCGAAAGCCGAAACCTCTTCGAAAGAAAAATCGGAAAGTGGTTGACAGGCGAAAGAGAATGGTGCAGAACGCCATCTCCCGCCTGCTGAAGGCGGACGCCCGGGTGAGAGCGCCCGGTGAAAGAAAGCTCTTTGACAATTAAATAGCGAGTTGGACAGAAAGATATCAGCTAGCGTGATTAAGGGAATTAGCCCCCTTGATCATGAAGACACAGATTTGAACTGGAGAGTTTGATTCTGGCTCAGATTGAACGCTGGCGGCGTGCCTA
>QKEJ01000106.1 GCA_003252375.1 Halodesulfovibrio sp. | reverse complement strand
CAACCGTCTGCCCGGGGTCATTCCGCCCGCTCCGGGCAGGTGCCGCCCGCGAGCGCATCCGCGCATTCCGCGGCGTTGCGGATCACATGCACCAGCTCGTCAATGTCCACGGGCTTGACCAGATAGTCCACGGCGCCGAGCTGCATGGCGCGCATGCCGTCCCGGGTGGAGCCGTGTCCCGTGAGGACGATCACGGGGACGCCGGGGTGCCGCTGCCTGAGGTGTCTGAGGGTATCCAGCCCGTCCATGCCCGGCATGAGCACATCGAGCACGATGACTTCAAAGGGGGTTGCCGTGCGTGCGGAGGCGTCCATCATGGCGATGCCGCTGTGCCCGTCCGGGGCGGCCTCGGCCAGCATGTCGCGTAGCTCCATGCGCTCCAGCAGGGTGGAGGTGAAGGCCGTTTCGTCGTCAATGAACAGTATGCGTACGGGATGCATCTATACTGCCTCCTCCCTGCCCCAGGGCAGGTGCACGGTGAAAGTGGTTCCCTCTCCCTCGGCGCTCTGCACATCTATGCGGCCGCCGAGCTTGCGGACGATACCGTAAGTGATGGACAGGCCAAGGCCCGTGCCGGTGCCCTTCTTGGTGGTGAAGAACGGTTCGAAGATGTGGGAGAGGGTATCCGCGGACATGCCGCAGCCGTTGTCCCGGACGGCGATGCTCACGCCGTCTTCCACGGTTCTGGAGGCGATGGTGATGGAGCCGCCGTCGGCGATGGCTTCGAAGGCGTTGCCGATGATGTTCAGGAATACCTGCTGCAGCTGTCCCCTGTCCGAAGCAATGAGGGGGGCGTCTTCCGCAAGGTCCATGCGCAGGTCCACCGAACGCTTGACGACCTCCTTTTCCAGAAATCCGAGCACATCATGCAGGATCTCGTTTACGTCCAGCTGTTCGATGGAGACATCCATGCGCCGGGCGAATCCGAGCAGGCGGTGGGTGATGGTGCGGCACCGGGCCACGGAGCCGAGAATGCCCTCCAGCTGCGCCGCAAAGCGTCCGTGCAGCGGGGAGTCGGCTTCCCGGGCCAGCAGGTCGCGCATCAGCCCGGCCTTTTCATTGATGATGGCGAGAGGATTGTTGATCTCATGGGCCACGCCCGCAGCCAGACGGCCGATGGAGGAGAGCTTGTGGGTATGCTCGATTTCCCGGAACGCGGCTTCACGGCTGCGGTCGGAGTCCATGACGCGCTGGACCAGGATGTCGGTGAGCTTGAAGGCCACCAGGGCAATGAGCAGCGCACCGCCCACCAGCACCATGAGCAGGTCGCTGCGCAGGGTGTACCACGAGCTGGCAATGTCCATGACGGGCCGCATGACCACGAGGATGAAGTCGGGATTGAGCAGGGCGGAGGAGGTGGCAAAGTAGTGCCTGCCGTCCGGAGCGTCCATGTGGAAGGCGTTGGCCTGGTAGACGGGAGAGGAAATGTCCACGGGGAGCCTGGTCAGCGGTTCGCCGAAGAGGCGCGAACGGGTCTGGAGCAGGCCCTTGCTGCTGACAAGAAAGGCGTCCGAATCGGCATCCAGATCCATGGAGGCGATCAGCTCGTCGAAGCGGTCGGTATTGATGGTGGCCCGGAGGACCCATATGCGCCCCGTGGAGGTGTGTCCTTCCACGGCGATGGCGATATGCGGCACATTGCGGTAGCCCATGAACACGTCACTGATGTAGGACCCCCGGATCCGGGTTTCCTGAAACCAGGGCTGCTCGGCATAGTTCTTGTCCCTGAGCTTGTAGGGGCCGACGTAGGCCACCTGCCGTCCCTCGGCATCGATGAGGCCGAAATCCACGAGTCCGTCGAACTCCTGCTTGGCGATATGGAAGATGCGCGTCAGCGTGGTTTCGCTGGACAGGTCGTCCCACGAGTAGGCCGAGGCGATGAAACTGACCGCGGAGAGGCGCTCCCTGATGTACAGTTCGAAGGAGTGCTTGGTCTTGCTCACCAGTCCGCGCATGGGCACTTCCAGTTCCCTGTCGAGGTTGGCCCGGTAGATGTGGAAATTGATGAGGGCCATCAGGCACAGGGGCACGATGGACACCATGGCCATGAGGACGCCGATGTTGCGCTTGAGATGCCGGTAGCGGGCTTCGTCCATGCCCTCGGGAAAGGTGAACACGTCAACTATGCGCTTGTGCCAGTGTTGCCATCGGGACATGGCCCACCTCCTTGTGCCGGAAGGACGGCTCCTGCCGTGAGGGTTCCGTCGGTGTATGCCTGCACGACGGCCTCCAGGGGGCCGATGACGTTGTCGATCACGTCGATGCGCTTCCAGTGCAGGTATTGGTAGAATTCGTCTTCCATGCCGCCGCAGACCAGAGTGTCCACGTCCTCGGTCACGGCCAGATGACACAGGCTTTCGGCAGACGCCTGCGGCAGCACCACGTTGCGGCGGCGGACGATCTGGCCCTCGTGGATGCTGCCTATCCACGCCTCGCGGGTCAGGTCGAACCGCGGGGAAACCTCGTCTCCATGCAGGGCTATGAGAATCTTGCGCATGGCTTCGTCCGTCTGCACGTCCGCGGGGCAATGCCCCTAGACAAGCCCGTGGATGTTGAGTTTCCGCCACAGGGTGCTGCGGCTCCATCCCAAGCGGTCGGCGGCGAGCTGCCGGCGGCCCCCTGTCTGCTCCAGTGCCTTGAGGATCATGTGGCGTTCCTTGTCCTGCCACGACAGGAAGAGCGGCTCCTCTTTTCCTGTCCGTTCCGCAGCCCCGGATTTTTCCGGTCCGGGGGCCTGCTCCTGGTGCCCGGGCTGCAGTGCCCCGTCTGTCGGCCTGCCGAGGCTGTCCGGAAAGGAGGCGGGGGGCTGACGGTGCGCGACAATGCTTGCGGGCAGGCTGGAAACGTCCGCCAGTTCGCCGGTGGCAAAGTGGACGGCGTACTCCACCACGTTGCGCAGTTCGCGCACGTTGCCCGGCCACGGGTATTCGCACAGCAGCCGCAGGGCGTCCGGCGTGAAGCCCTTGACGTTCCGCTTGGTTGCGGCGGCCATGCGCCGCATGAAATGGTCCAGCAGCAGGCGTGTATCCCCCTCCCGCTCGCGCAGGGGAGGGACGTGCAGGCGGACCACGTTCAGCCGGAAGAGCAGGTCTTCGCGGAAGAGCCCGGCGCGCACCATGGCCTCCAGGTCGCGGTGGGTGGCCGCAACGATGCGGACATCCACGCTGACGGGCCGGGTTGCGCCGAGCGGATAGATGCACTGGTCGTCCAGAACGGTCAGCAGCTTGACCTGCAGGGGAAGCGGCAGATCACCCACCTCGGTCAGAAACAGCGTGCCGCCGCTGGCCAGCCGGAAGCGGCCGGGCTTGTCCGAGACGGCTCCGGTGAATGCGCCCCGCATGTGTCCGAAGAGTTCCGATTCCAGCAGATGCTCGGGCAGGGCGCCGCAGTTTACCTTCACGAACGGCCCGCCGGAGCGCGCCGAAGCCTTGTGTATGCCCTCGGCGAGCAGGTCCTTGCCGGTTCCGGTCTCGCCGGTGATGAGGACGTTGGAGTCCGTTTCCGCGATGATGCGCATGGCCGAGAGCAGGGGTTGCATGACCGGGCTGTGGGAGACGAATCCTTCCAGCACGGCAAGTTCCGTCGCCTCCTGGTCCGGGATGGCGCCGTGCTGCAGTTCCTCCAGCACCTCCATGTACCCGATGGCCTTGCCGTTCAGGTCGCGCAGGGAAACCACACAGGCCCGAACAGCGACCTTGCGGCGCTGCCGGTCGATGATGTCCGTCTCCTGGGAAACGGGGCAACGGACGTCCACCGGAGCGTCCTCCGCATCAGCACCGCCCGGTGGTGCGAGGGGACATGCCCGGAAGCAGCGCTCCGACCGTATGACCTGATGGCACGGAAGGCCGCAGGCGGTTGCCACGTCGATACCCAGCAGGGCCTCGCCCCGGCTGTTCAGGCAGACCACCCGTCTGTCGGCATCCAGCAGGGCAACACCCCACGGCAGTCCGTCCAGCAGCGATTCCGCTGCCACGGGCGCGCCCAGCACCCCGGAAAGAGCCGGGGCCTCTGTGGTGAGAGTTGTCATGCGGTGCTCCATGGGGCCGAGGCCCGCGTTTGCCGGACGCCATGCAGGAACGCGCCGGTGCGCAGGGAGGAGCAAGGAGCAGGCCAGATGTGCCAGTCTGTTCCATTGGTTATAGAGAGTGATATTCCGGGTGGTTACGGCTTCGTTCGTGCGGGCGTGCAACAGTCTGCATCACCGGCGGGTGTCAGCCTGTTTGACACCTTGTCAATGCGTAATGGTGGAGCGGAGGCTGCCGGCTAGAAGGTGCCCAGCAGGACCCACCAGGCGTAGTTGAGGGGCATGAGCATGATGACGGTGAGGGTGAACAGGGTGATGAAGTAGGCGTTGACCGTCCGCGTGGAGACGTTGCTCATCTGGGAGGCCACGACGATGGCCGGTGTCTGGTAGGGCAGGAACACGGTGGAGAAGCCGATGACCTGGGTCATCATCACGGTCATGAGCGGCAGTCCGGAGGCGGCAGCCAGTTCCGGGCCCATGGGAGTGATCACGGCGGGGACTCCCGCTGAGGTTGCCAGCATGCCGGCCAGGGTGCTGGTGCCCGCCAGAACGGAGTAGTTCCAGCCTCCTGCACCGGGCGTCAGGGGGAAGGCCTTGAGCACGGCGTGCGCTCCCAGAACCCCAAGCTGGTATTCCCGTACCACGGCGCCCATGCCGATGACTCCGGCCACGTAGAACAGGGGGGCGAATCCCAGCCGTGCAAAGGCGCCCTCGCGCAGCAGGCCCGCACGGGGCACAAGGCAGATGATGGCTGCGGTAAGTCCTACCCACGCAGGCGATATGCCGTGGATTGCGTCGGTCATCCAGAGCAGCAGCGAGACGCAGAGCAGCAGCATGAGCTTGCGTTCGGTGGCGGTGACCGGCGGCAGCTGCTCGGCCGCTTCCGGTGGATTATCCGGCGTTTCCCGGAACAGCAGGGTGGCTACAAGGATGATCAGGAGCATCTTCAGGGCCCCGAGCACAGGAAAGTGCAGCAGCATGTATTGGCCGTAGGTGGGCACGGTATCATACAGG
>QKEJ01000197.1 GCA_003252375.1 Halodesulfovibrio sp. | reverse complement strand
CATCGGAAGGGGCCATGGAAGTGGTAGCGGCCCGTTCGGCTTCACGCGCCTCGAAAACGCGCGCCGCCGCACTGTCCTTTTGCTCCTCTCCACCGACGCTCCCGGTCCGGGCGGAATGCGCCCCTTTGGTGAACGGACTGGCCTGCACCGCATGCGGAACGGCAAGGAAAACCACAAGAACCATCAGCCATGCGCACGCCCCGCCAATAAGGGACGTGGCGCACAAAGTCGTCGAACTGCGCATCAGAATTGCATCCTCAGGGCCAGCGGAATGATCTGACCATTGTAAAAGGCGAGCTCCGGAGCATCATCCAGCGAATGGACGAGCGCCGCGGGGGCTCCCGTGAAGTGCATGTCGGATTCGTACACCTGGAAATCGGTATAATAGGTAGGATCGTAAATGGAGAGCAGCACCGAGGCATTGCCCGCGGCAACCTGCAGGGGCGCAAAGAACGTATAGACCAGCGCCCCGTCTTCCATGGTCGCCCAGAAATCCCGGATATGCGGAATATCGGCCTTCTTGCCGTTCACCAGGACATACAGGAAGAAATGCTCCTCCCCCAGAAACCCGGCAATGTCGTCACGCTGGGCCTGCCATTCCGCCTTGGTAAGGTCGCCGTCGCCGTTCGTGTCCAGGTCGACAAGATACTGGCTGCTCGACATGGCGTCGAACACCCAGCGGACCTTGAACCCGGTCAGTCCCTGTCCGTCAAACACCATCTCCACACTATTCTCCACGAACACGTGCGGATGCGCCCATGCCCTGCCCTGCATGCCGAGCACCAGCAGGCACAGGCATGCCAGCCCGGCGCACCACCGGCCCCACCGGCCCCATCGGTCCCACCGAGCCCACCGATCCAGGACAAACAGAGCGGCCAAAGCGGACTGAACGCTGCGGTTCACTACCATCATCATCGAAAATTCCTGTTGCATCATGCCGTGTTCCTGTCTCTTCGGGTGTATACCGGGCGGCCGTTCCGCACACGGGCACCACGTACCTAGGCTCTCCTATCAGGACTGCGGAGGAGACAAAAGGAACTTTTTAGTTGACAATGAAATTCATTATCATGTACCACTCGAATCATGGCCGGACCCAAGAAGCATCCCGCTTCCATCGGTCTGCAAACACAAGGAAACCAGCATGTGCGCAACACTCGTCGGTGGCATGGACAGACTGAAAAGGGAATACATCAACGCAGCCAAGGCCAACGGTGTGGACCTGAAGGTTTTCACGGGCAAGGAAAACTGCATCTCCCAGAAGATGGGGACCCCTGATTTCGTGATCGTGTTCACCAACAAGGTTTCGCACGCCGCCCGGAAGGAAGTGATGCAGTACGCCAAGTCCCGCAACATTCCCGTGAAGATGATCCACAACTGCGGCGTCTCCACGCTCCGCCAGAACCTCACCACCAACTGATACAGAGGAGCAGACCATGTGCGCAGCAAAGGAAATAGGCACACTGAACAAGCAGGGCATGGCGGCTCTCACCAGCGGCAACCTCATGAACGCCGAGTTCATGCTGCATCAGGCGCTCCGCCGTGCCCGGGCGCTCGGAGCTGATGCCTTCACCGCAAAGATCGAGAATAACCTCGGGCTCGTCCTGAACGCCCAGGGAAAGTGCTCCGAGGCAGCCTCGCTCTTTGCTTCGGCCATGCGCACCATCGAGCAGCGCATCGGCGTCGAAAACAAGCTCTACGCCTCCATCCGGCGCAATTTCGAGAGCACGAAGCAGGGCGTCCACTCCTGCGCAGCCTGACGAAGAGGCACCGATATCAAACAATAATCCCCTTTACGGGTTCATTCATCTACAGTAGATATTATGTATTCTCCCGCAGGTTCCCCATAGCGACAGTGCGCCTGGGTACCCGGAGAAATGACGCACTGGAATGAAGGAGCCCCCCCACATGAGTACCGGTATCGAGGTTGCCAAGCCTTTCATCAACGCCACGGTCAACGTGCTTGCCACCATGGCGGACATCCACCCGATCCCTGGCAAACCCTATGTCAAAAAGAATACGGTTGCCCAGGGTGATGTCTCTGCCGTCATCGGCATTACAGGCTACAAGAACGGAAGCATCTCCGTGACCTTTACCAAGAAATGCGCCATCGCATTGGTCAAGGCCATGCTCGGAGATGATATCCAGGACCTCCTCCAGGATACCAAGGACGCTGTGGGCGAAGTGACCAACATGATTTCCGGACAGGCCCGCGCAGGCCTTGCGGAAATGGGCATGGTCTTTCAGGGGGCCACACCTTCCGTCATCATGGGTGACAACCACTCCATCACGCACGTCACGAAGAGCCCCATCATGGCCATTCCCTTTTCCACAGCCAATGGCGATTTCACCGTGGAGTTCTGTTTCGAATAATCCCCGGCGGCAACAGGTGCCGAACCGACCAGGGAGGTTTTCATGTCTTTTGCCGACTCCTTCCGATCCCTCGACTTCCTCGAACAGGCGCAGGCCCTGCAGGAACTGCAGGCCAAGCCCGCTGATGAGGCCATTGCCGAGCTCCTGCCCCTCTTCACCACCCCCATCGGGGACACCGCAGCGGATTCCATGGTGCGCAGCAGCCTGCGCGCCATGCTGCAGCAGGACGACGCCCTCATCATCGACGGACTCGGCAGCAAGGAGCAGGCCTACGCAGCCCTCTGCCTGGAAATGGCAGGGAGCAGAAAGCTCGCCGCCGCCGTTCCCGCACTGCAGGAAAAGGCCCTTACCGCCACGGACCCCGAGGCCCTGCAGAGCACGCTGGCCATCCTCGGCTCCATCGGCACCCCGGAAACCCTGCCCCTGCTCCGCCACCATGCCGGGCACGAGGACGCCGTGGTCGCCGCCCTGTGCATCCAGTATCTGGGCAGTCTGGGAGACGAGCAGAGCATAGGGACGCTGGCATCGATCATCCGGACGAACAACGCCGAAGACCGCTACAACGTCTGTGAAATCACCACATGGAAGGCCATTGAAGCGCTGGGAGATATCGGCACAAAGGGGTCAGCAGACGCGCTGCGCTCCCTCATAGAATTCATCCACCACAACAACCCGGCGGCCCGGCGCATTGTGCAGGAAACCCTTGTCCGGTGTGGCGAGATCTCCATCCCCATGCTCGCACCGGCCCTGCTGGACCCGGACATCGACAGCCGCATCATGGCGGCCAACGCCCTGCGCGACATCAATCACAAGGCCGCTGCGGATCCGCTCATCAAGGCGCTGGAGCACGGCGCCGCCGTGGACGCCAATGTCGGCTTCGCCATATACGAGGCCCTGGGCCAGACTCCGGGTGTCAAAAGCCTTGTCGCCCTGACGGATGCCCTTCCCAAGGAAGCCGAGCCCTCCACGCTCATGGCCGTCGTGCAGGCGCTGGAAGCGCTGGCCACCCCCATGCTCGGCAAGCGCATGGGGGAAATCGTGACGGACCGGATGAGCGCCCATGATCCGCAGGCCCAGCGCATTCTGCAGGCCGTAATCGCTGCGCACGCCATACAGCTGTTCCTGTTCCTGTATACCGACCCGGTCATCGGACGCCTGCTGATGGGGCTGCTCTTCAAATGTGACGACCCCAAGACCATGGCGATCTTCCTGAACGCCCTTGGCAATGCCACAGGCCCCCACGTGGATGCAGACATGAAGGCGCTGCAGGCAGCCGTCCCTGCTGACGCCGCCGACAGACCGAAACTGCTTGCCATTGACGACTCCACGGCCATGCGCAGTTTCTACCGCACGCACGGTGCCGCCATCGGCTTCGATGTCACTCTTGCCGAGCACGGCCGCGAGGCGCTGGATATCGTGGAAGGTCAGCAGGACGCCTTTGACGTCGTGGTCGTGGACATGAACATGCCCGTCATGGACGGCATACAGTTCACGGAAAAGCTCCGCGCCATGCCCGCCTACGCCAAGACGCCCGTGATCATGGCCACGACGGAATCTGGCCGCTCACAGGCGACACTGGCCCGGCAATGCGGCGTTTCCTCCTTTCTGCCCAAGCCCTTCACCCCGGAGATGCTCCAGAACAAGCTGGGCAAGATTCTCGAGCGCAGCAACGGCTGATTTTCTGACGTTGCCGCTTCCCGCATCGAAAGAGCACCGGTGTCCCACGCTTTTCGTTGACAGGCGCACACAATGCTCCTATGAGTGATAACGAAATTCAATATCACACTACACCGGACACGAAACACGCATGAAACACGCCATCCAAAGGGCTCCGAACACGATGGCACAGGGAGCCATGACCCTTGCCCCCCTGTCCCCCGGAGCCACGTCGACATCGCAGGACGCCGTCAACCGCACCATCCATCAATTTGCCGAGTCCCTCGGCAATGCCATCGATGCCAAGGATTCCCACACCAGCTGCCATTCGGAAGAGGTTGCAGTCATCTCCCAGGCTCTGGGCCAGAAAATGGGGCTTCCCTGCCACGCCTCGGACATCCTGCACATTGCAGGACACCTGCACGACATAGGCAAGATAGGTGTCCCCGACAGCGTGCTGCAGAAAAAGGGCCCCCTCGACACGGAGGAATGGGAACTCATGCGGCAGCACCCCGTGATCGGCGCCAACATTGTGCGGCCCGTGCAGGCGTTCTCGGACATGACCGGAATCCGGGCCATGATCCTGCATCACCACGAGCGCTACGACGGCACGGGGTACCCCTACGGTCTGGCCGGGGACCGCATTCCCCTGGGAGCACGCATCATCGCCCTGGCGGATTCGCTGTCCGCCATGCTGCAGCACCGTCCCTACAGACCGCCCATGAGCTTCGAAGAGGCGCTCGAAGAGATCAAGCGCTGCTCGGGCACCCAGTTCGACCCGCTCATCGTCGCCTCCTTCCTTGCCGCACGCCCGCACATCAAGGACCTTGTGGATATGCTCAAGGATACGGATACGACCTGTGCAGCCCCCCTGCACATGTAGCCCAATTCATCGGACACACCATGAAGAACGCCGGGAGCATTGCTGCTCCCGGCGTTCTTCATGCGCATGTGCTGCGGGCAGATCCCCCGTGGGGATCAGTGCCCGGTAATCTGATATTTCTTGAGCTTGTACTGCAGGAGGCTCTTGGAGACATTCAGCATCTCGGCGGCCTTCACCTGCACGAAATCCGTGCGCACCAGGGCGCGGCGGATAAGGGCGGCCTCTATCTTCTCCAGCGTGTCGGCCAGGTCCAGCTTGACGGGAAGCAGATCCACGGCGCTCTTGAGCTGGGTTTCCTCGTCCCGGATTTCCTGGGGCAGGTCCTCCACGGTGATCATCTCTCCGGAGGCAAGCACCATGCAGCGTTCCACCACGTTCTCCAACTGGCGGATGTTGCCCGGCCATTCGTAGCCGGACAGGTAATCCATGGCCTCGGTGCTGAAGGCGCGCCGTTCCACACCCTGCTCCCGTGCAACCTTGCCGGCAAAATGGCTGGCCAGCAGGGGAACGTCCTCCCGCCGCTCGCGCAGGGGAGGCAGCTGGATATGCACCACGTTCAGCCGGTAGTAGAGGTCCTCGCGGAAGGTTCCCTTCTGCACCTCTTCCTGCAGGTCCTTGTTGGTGGCGGTAACAATGCGGATGTCCACATCGATCTCCTCGCCCCCGCCGACGCGCTCTATCTTGCGCTCCTGCAGCACGCGCAGCAGCTTGACCTGCATGTCGTGCGACAACTCGCCGATTTCATCCAGAAAAAGCGTGCCCCCGTGGGCCAGTTCAAAACGGCCGCGCTTCATGGCCACGGCACCGGTAAACGACCCTTTCTCGTGGCCGAACAGTTCGCTTTCCAGCACGCCGGGGTTCAGGGCCATGCAGTTCACGCTGATGAACGGGCCGTCCTTGCGCGGCGAGGAGAAGTGGATGGCCCGGGCCACAAGTTCCTTGCCCGTGCCCGATTCACCCGTGATGAGCACCGTGGACTTGCTGGGCGCCGCGCGGTCCACCAGGGCGAGGGTGTCCTTGATGGCACGGCTGTTGCCGATGATCTGCTTCAGTCCGTAGCGTTCCTCAAGGTTCGCCGTCAGCAGGCGATACTTGCGGTGCGCCTTGGAGAGTTCCGCCGCATTCTGCACGGCCAGCAGAAGCTCATCGTTGGCAAAGGGCTTGGTGATATAGTCAAAGGCCCCGGTACGCATGACCTCCACGGCACTCTCGATGGAGCCGAATGCCGTCATGATGAGCACGGGAATCTGGGGATAATTCTTTTTGACGTGGGCCAGTACGTCGGCCCCCGTAAGCTTGGGCATCTTCATGTCGGTGACGATGACGTCCACCTCGGACTCCTCGAGAAAGGCAAGCCCGGTCTCGGGATCACTCAGGGCCGTCACCTTGTATCCGGCATCGGTCAGCAGCGCTTCCAGAACCAGCAGGTAATTCTTCTCATCGTCGAGGACAAGCAGATGGGTATGATCACTCATGAATCCGTCATTCCTTTGTATGGCGCCCGTACCGAAAGAGGCCGTGCCGTCGGGAAGCGGCACGCATGCGGGCGGCATGTCTGTTCACATGGGTAGGCGCGATAATGGCGCGATGCGACCGGGAGTCCCGGATGCCCTGCGCAAGAGGTACTACATCTCTGCGGGCAGACGCAACCGCACGATGGCTCCGCCATCGTCGGCATTGGACAGCAGCAGTTCGCCCCCGTGGCTGGTGATGATGCTGTTCACAATGGCAAGGCCGAGTCCCGTTCCGTCATCCTTGGTGGTGAAGAAGGGGTCGAGCATCTTGTCCATATTGGTCAGGTCAAAGCCGCAGCCGCTGTCGTGGAAGGTGAGGATGACATGCCCTCCCTCGCGGATGCCCGCAATGGAAATGCGCCCCTCTCCCTTGATGGCCTGCAGCCCGTTGGAAATGATGTTGTAGAACGCCCGGTACAGCAGGTCCTTGTCGCCAAGCACCCTGAGTCCCGGTTCATAGAGCCGCTCCACCCGCACCTCGCGCTGCGACAACTCGTTCTCAAGGAAGCCGAGGGCCTGGTCCAGCACTTGCGCCACATCCAGCGAATTCTTGCTGGGGCTCTTGGGCCGTGCGTAGTCAAGAAAGTCATGTACGGTCTTGGAAAGCCGTCTGGCCTCGTCATGGATGGCGGTAAGGATTTTCTGGGTCAGGGCATCCGCATTGGGCCGCCGCAGCAGCAGCTCCGCGCTGGACGAAATGATTCCCAGCGGATTGCGGATCTCATGGGCAATGGAGGAAACCACCCTGCCCATGCTGGCCAGCTTTTCGCTCTGGTGCAGTTCGCGCTCCAGCCGCTCCTTTTCCTGCATGCGGTCGGCGATGGCGCGTTCGGAACGCCGGATAAAGGTGACCAGCAGCAGAAAGAGCAGCACGGAGGAAGCCATGGTGGTGCAGATGATAAGCCATTGCAGACGGATGACCGTCCCGTAGTCCGCGGTAATGTCCTGCGTGATCTCCAGCACCCCCATCACCTGCTGATCCTTTTCATCCAGCGCGTCGCGCCCCAGCCGCTGCTCCGCACGCAGGGGATAGGTGGTCCGCAGCATGAAGGAATCGGGCGGCAGCGTCAGGTGAAACATGGCCAGGATGGGCGAAATGGAAGACTGGATCTCAAAGCTGTGCATGTTGCCGTTCAGGGCGCGCCCCACGGCCATGCCCGCCATGTCCTTGTCACCAAGGTCGGAGCGGTCCGAGGAATAGGCCACAACGGAATTGAAATCGTAGATGCGCAGGCTTTTCACGTGCAGTCCGTGAATGGTGCTCTGCACCACCTGGTCCAGCCGTTGGTACTGCTCCTCATTGCGCAGGGCGATGCGCCCGTACCCGATAATGGTCGGCAGGGTGAAGCGCCTGAAGATCTGATGGTTCAGGTTCTCCGCCAGAAGCGTTGCAAAATCCTGCTGCTTGAGCAGCAGGGACGTGCGGGCGGAGTTGCTGATGACCACCGACATGATCAGGCTGGAAACCAGAATCAGAACCAGCGACGTCCATGAAAGAAACTTGGCAAACCCCAGTGAGGACAGGTCCGTAACCGGTTTCTGATTCAAACTAGAACTCCTGCTGTTCGGGCTTGCGACCGAGGAACGCTTCAAGGTCCGCCGATTCCTCGGCATAGCCTGCAGCCCCCAGACGGGCATTGGCCAGACGCTTGCCCAGCTCCACGGCGGGCTGGTCCAGCGGGTTGATGTCCAGAAGCCACCCGGTCAGCACCGTGGCGATTTCCAGCAGCGCCATGAGACGACCGGCCTCTTCCTCGCCGGTTGTCCCCATGCGCAGTTCCACAAGCGGCGTCCCCGTCTTGGTCAGGGCCATCTGCGTTCCCAGCCCTTCCGCCTGCAGCAGGTCGCCGAATCGGGCCCCGCGCAGGTAGCTCCATGCTTCCGGGAGATCCTTGCCGAACTGCTGTCCCTGGGCAAGGCTGGGAGAGGTCAGCAGCAGACAGGCCTTGTCCCGGGGGCCATCAAGAAACATCTGCTGCGTGGAATGCTGGTCGGTCACGCCCACGGCAGCCAGGGGCATGGAGCCCTTGCCTTCCTTGCCGAGGCTCTCCGCCCAGAGCTGGGCGAACCACAGCCCGAAATGGGCCCACAGCGGCACATAGGAAAAGAAAATAAGCTGGGAATAGCCCTTGTCCATCAGGCTTTTGGCCCACACGGCCAGTCGCCAGCTGGGATGGGGCTCCAGTTCCTTGGCCCCGGCGCCCTTGGCGAAAAGCGGCGCGCCCACGGCAAGGGCGCCGCGCAGCATCGCCTTCCAGTCCATGCCGAGAAAGGCGGCAGGCACCAGTCCGACGGCGGAAAGCACGGAATACCGCCCGCCCAGATAGTCGGGCACAGGCATGGAGGCAAGCCCGAGGGCGTCTGCTTCCTGCCGCAGGTATCCCTTGGCCGCATCGGTGATGACCATCACATGCTTCTTCCACCCGTCTCCAAGGGACTGCTGCAGCCAGGAGCGGGAAAGGAAGTACTGGGAAAGGGTTTCAATGGTTCCGCCGGACTTGGAGATGACCACCACCACGGTCCGGTCGGGCGGCAGCAGGTCAAACCAGGCATCCAGGGTCTCGGCGTCCACGTTGTCGGCAATCCAGAGACTGCGCCCGTTGTGGCAGGGACGATCCTGCTGCGGGTAAAAGGCCTTCTGCAGCGCACGGGCCCCCAGTGCGGAGCCGCCGATGCCCAGCAGCAGCATATGATCAAACGATTGCAGCCACGCGGTCTGCGCCTGCAGTTCTTCCTCAAGCGCCTCCCGGTAGGGAAGGTTGATGAACGGCAGATGCCCTGCGGCGATTTCCGTCACAAGCCGATGGGCCATGTCGCCGCAGCGGATGGCCGAGGCAGCGGCATCGTCGCGGTCCATCCGGCCGTTCCATGCGCTGGTCCAGTCAAGCGTGTTCATGATCATGGGGTCCGCTCCTTCTCGGTTCGTGTGCAACGCTCCACCATTTGGGCAACCTGGTTGTAGGCATGGTGCAAAGCAGTTCGATACTCAGCGGAACCCTACAGCAATTTCCGATTTCGTGCACCTACTTGAAAAGAACTTTGGCGATCTTATCCAGGGCGGTGGTCAGGGTCGCCTCATCCACGGCATAGGAGATGCGGATGCAGTTGTCGTCACCAAAAGCGGCACCGGGAACCAGCGCCACACCCGCCTGTTCGAGCAGGGCCGTGCACAGGGAGGCGGAATCCGGAATCTCGGCCGTGTAATGGCGATGCACGTCAGGGAAGATGTAGAACGCCCCTTCGGGCACGGGACAGACCACCTCGGGCCAGCTACCCACGATCTGCATGGCAAGGTCACGCCGCTGGCGGAAGGCGCCGCGCATCTCGTCCACGATGCCGAACCCGCCGGTCAGGGCGGCCACGGCCCCCTTCTGGGCAAAGGTGCACACGTTGGACGTGGACTGCCCCTGAATCTTGGTCATGGCCTTGATGAGATCGGCATGGGCAAGCACGTAGCCGATACGCCACCCGGTCATGGCAAAGCTCTTGGCAAGACCGTTCACCACGCAGACCTGCTCGGGATAGCGGGTCCACCATCCGCACAGGGACGCATGCTGCGCCGGGGCGTAGACCAGCTGGTCGTAAATTTCGTCGGAGATGATAAACAGGCCCCTGTTGATGGCCCATTCCGCAATGGCGTCCATCTGCGCCTTGTCGTATGCGGCGCCCGTGGGGTTGGAAGGCGAGTTCAGAAGCAGGACACGGGTCTTTTCCGTGCACGCGGCTTCCAGCTGCTCCACGGTCACCTTGAAGGCGGCATCGGCGGAGGCAGGCACGATGACCGGCACGCCTTCGGCCAGCTGCACCATGGGGGGATAGCTCACCCAATAGGGACCGGGAATAAGAACTTCATCTCCGGGGTTGAGCAGCGCCTGAAAAAGATTGTACAAGGCCTGCTTGCCACCATTGGTGACCATGGTATGCTCCGGCGCCGCCATGGCCCCGTAGAAGGCATTGAAATACCCGGCAACGGCCTCGCGCAGGTCGGGCAGCCCGGGCACGGCGGCGTACCGGGTAAACCCTTCGTCAATGGCCCGCTTGCAGGCCTCGCGAACATGTTCGGGGGTGGGAAAATCGGGTTCGCCCACGGCAAGGCTGACAATTTCCTTGCCCTGCGCCTTGAGTTCCAGGGCCTTGGCGTTCACGGCAAGGGTTGCCGATGGCTTCAACTGCTTCAGACGGTCGGAGATGTTCATCGCAGGGGTCCCTCTCTCATGTTGATTGACTGACACGGGCTTCTCGCGAAGTATCAATTTGGTCAACATCTGTAAACAGTTGAGAGCACACTCAGGCCCACCGCAGACACAACGGAAAGCCAATTAGGCGAATACACAGGACATACCATGCACGAATCACCACTCATTCCCTTCCCGCCGGGCTGCATTACCGGCGCCTTCATCCGGCGGGTCAAGCGCTTCAGCGTGGAAATTGAACACGCGGGCCAGTCCCTCTGGGTGCACTCCAACAATTCCGGGTCCATGATGGGGCTGCTGCGTCCCGGGGCTCCGGTGCTCTGTTCCCCTGCCGCCAACCCGGACCGCAAGCTCAAATGGACGCAGGAGGCGGTCCGCCTGCCCGATACGCGCGGCGACTTCTGGGTGGGCGTGAACACCATGACCCCGAACCGCCTGCTGGAGGCCGCCTTTCATGCCCACAGGCTGCCGTGGGCCGAAGGATACACAGCCTTCCGCCGCGAGGCCAAATACGGCGAAAGCAGACTGGACGCCCGCATGGACGGGCCCGACGGCACGCCCCCCCTGTGGGTGGAATGCAAGAACGTGACAATGGTGGAGGACGACGTGGCCTGCTTTCCCGATGCCGCCACGGAGCGCGGGCAGAAGCACATCCGCGAAATGATGGGACTGGTGCGACAGGGCTACCGGGCCGCTTTCTTCTATCTGATCCAGCGCGCGGACGGCAGCTGTTTCGGCCCGGCAGACTTCATCGACCCTGCCTATGCGGACCTCTTCTGGCAGGCGCTGGACGCAGGGGTGGAAGTCTATCCGCACCGGGCCACGGTAACGGAGGCAGGCATCTTCCTCGGCGAGCTCCTGCCCCTGCGCTGCCGGCCATGAAAAAGGGCGGAAAGGCTGCGCCTTCCGCCCCGGGTTGCCATTCTGACCGCACAACGGGTGATCACTTCACCACGTAGGTGGTTTCCTTCTCGCCCTTTACCATGCGGTCGGCCCATTCCACGCCCTGCATCACCGAGTGGTCCATGTTGGCGGCCTCGTACTGCCAGCCGCCGAAGCGGCCACGGGAGTAGATGTCCTGCGATTCCAGCCACGGCTGCAGCACGCGCAGCGCAGGGTCGCGCTCCAGCGTGGGCACGGGGTAGCCATAGTCGATGGGATAGGACCATGTGGACAGGATGCGGTCCCGGTCGGCCTCGTCCATGAGCGCGGTGTTCACCAGCCCCTGCACGGTGCTGTCCATGAGCGTGTCCAGATTCTCCGGCTTGTAGCCGGAATAGGAGACCTCGCACATCAGGGCGCGCGACGCGCCGGGCTTGGCCGCGTTATTGGGCGAGTAATTGTGGAAATTGGTCACCCGGTAGAAGGGGGAATTGTCTTCCGGGAAGTACATCCAGCAGGTGGGATCATCGCGCATGCCGTCCAGCCCCACCCCTGCCACGAACACGGAGTTGTGCGACAGGTTGGTGGCCGCGATGCGCAGATCCTCGTTGGCGGTATTGATGGCGCCGAGCACAAACTGGTCCAGGGGGCCGGTGTTCAGCAGGTGGTCGTAGGTGATGATCTCGCCCTGCGAGGTCCGCACGGTTTTCGTGGCCGGATCCACGGACACGGCCTCCGTGTTGCGGCGCACCGCATCCCCCAGCCGGTCGCCCAGGCGGGTGAAGATCTCGCCCGTTCCGCCGAACAGGGGGAACCGGAACACGTTGTTGGGGCCCCAGCTCTTGTTGTCCAGATCGAGAATCAGGTTCTTGAGCACCATTTCCAGATCGACAACGGACACCCGCTCCCCGATCCAGTGGTACGCCATTTTCTCTGCCGGAGTCGCCCACACCTTGAAGTTGTAGGGCACCATGAAATACTTGGCGATCCCCGCACCGAACACCACCTCTATCCACTCCCGGAAATTGGCCGGATGCGTTTCCGGACGCCTGCCCGGCAGCATGGCCTCCACGATCTCCCACTGCACGTCCTTGGGCAGGTAGCGCAGGTTGTTCTGGAAGGGATAGGGAACCCAGCGTTCCAGCATGCGGACGGCCGCAATGCGCTGATGCTCCAGATACTGATCACCCAGCAGATCTTCGATAAGCGTGTCGAAGTAGCGATAGTGCGAGAAGACCACGTGGCCGCCAAGGTCCCAGGTGAACCCGCCGGAATCCTTGAAGCTGGTGGCAAGCCCGCCGGTGTAGGCATTCCGCTCCAGCAGCAGCACGCTGGACTCTCCCAGCTCCCGCAGCCTGTGGCCTGCGCCCAGTCCGGTGGGACCCGCGCCGATGATCAGATATTTTACGTGCATACGCGCTCCATTCCTGCCTGTTGCTGTCCGCCCCGGCCTGCGGGCACCCCCGTACCAGCCGGACCGGGCCAAAATTCCGCCACCACCGGAACAACGGCTAACCAGCCGTCATTACGGGATATGGCACAAAGACCCAGCCATTCCTCAAGCCCCGGAAAGGGCCTGATCCAATCGCTGGGCCTTCTCAAGCAAATCCTGTTCCAGCACGCCGTTCTCGGATTGCATGATCCGCTCCACATCCTGCCTGCCGTACAGGGCGTGCAGCTTGTACTTGTTGCCGAGTCCGTTGCCGAACTGGCCGGGAGACATGCGCGTGGCCTTGCCCGTACGCTTCATGTGCTGCACGGGAAGGAATCCCGTATACACGCAATACCGGCCCTGCAGGGCCATGCGCAGGTCGTGCTCCAGATCATCGTACTGGGAGGGAGACAGGGACAGGGAAAAGTCGCCCGCCGCCATGAGCTCCGCGGTACGGAACAGATGGCAGCACCCCGTTACCGAAACGCAGGGGCGCATGTAGTCGAATCCGCCCACATCCGCCATCTGGGCATGGATATCCGTGACATTGAAGGGCACGGCATGCGCGTGCACGGGGCTGAAGGCCGCCGCTATCTCCTCTTCCGTGCCCGCAGCCATGACCATGTGCAGATCCGCTGACTGAATCACGTGCGGGGCATGATGGTCCACGATCTTGCCCCCCCAGACGGAGGCGGCAGGATAGGCGGCCACGGCGCGCCCCATGTGGCCGAGCCAGTCGCCAGGCAGGATGGCGTCGTCGTCCAGGTAGGCCACGAATTCGGTCTCCGCCATCTCCGGCAGATGCTTGAGCCAGTTGCGGGCTGCCGGAGCGCCCACGTTCACGGGCAGATGAATGGGCAGCATGCGCTCGCCGAGCCGTTCGGCCCAGGCGTCGATCACCGCTCCGGTCCCGTCCGTACTGCCGTTATCCAGAGCCACGATGCGGCTGAGTCCTTCCGCCGACACGGCCACGCTGGCCAGCGCCCGGTCCAGATCGTCCGCCTTGTTCCATGAATAGAGCAATGCCGCGGTCCGCCCCGGCAACGCGTGCTCCGGGGGCGTCGGCCGGTCATATTCCATGAGGGAGTCATACAGGCGCAGCAGCAGGTTCACGTGCCACGGCCTGACGGCGAGCAGGGCCTGCCACAGGGCGTGCGCCGCTGCGCGGTCGCCGAGCATCCACAGGCTGTGGGCCCGCCGTTCCGCACCAAGCAGACACCGGCCCGGCCCGACAGATTCCGGAGCAAGGGGGTTGCCCCCGGTCAGCCGGACCACCTCGTCATGGTGCCCCATGGCCGCAAGCAGGTGCGCCTCCACCCCGATGCGTACCCCGGCGCACAGTTCCAGCCCCGCGGGCCAACCCTCGCGCACCTGCGCAAGGGCCCAGGCAAGCTCACCGTAGAGTTCGCCCACAGCCACCGCCTGCTGCAGCCAGTACAGGTTCTCCGGAGCCTTGGTCCGCTCACCCTCAAGGTAGCTGCGAATCCTGTTCACATCCCCCTGCTGCACGAGGCGCTGAAAATAGCGCAGGTTGTCCGGACGGGAAAAATGGGCAGCCAGCTGCAGCAGCATGGCCCGGGTTGCCCGTTCCAGCCATGGTGCCTGCTGGTCCAGACCGGCAACCTGACGGGCAAGGTCGCCGTTCAGCGGGTCGCACTCCCACGCGGCCAGCAGCAGGTCTCGGCCTGCATCCAGCAGCTGCCGGTTTGGTGCCGCCCCCTCTCCCTGCGGCACGGCGTCGGCAAGAGCGCCCGAGGCCAGCCGCATGCACTGAAAGGACCCCACCGAACCATGAAGCAGCCGGGCCCGGAACGGTGCGGGCAGGGCACGCCAATACTGTTGCAACATGCATTACTCCTGAAGTATGCAACATGCTGATCGTTTCTTTGGGCATGTCGTGGCGACAGGATATGTTTTTCGGAGAATTTTTGCCAGCCGCGCATCGCCTCACCCCCAGACGAGGAGCACCCGACCATGGAATGGCCCCGCCTTCTTTCCACCACCCGCCTCGGCCAGACGCACCAGTACCGGCGTGAAGGACGGACGGACTTCCTGACCGACAACGACCGCATCATCTTTTCCTCGGCCTTCCGCAGGCTGCAGGACAAGACGCAGGTCTTTCCGCTGGCGGAGACCGACTATGTGCGCACCAGGCTCACGCACAGCCTTGAGGCGTCCAATATCGGCCGCACGCTCGGAAAGCTGGCCGGGGGAAAAATCCTTGCCGCGCTCGGCGTCGAATGCTCCGGCCCGGATGCCCTGTCCGAGGACGATTTCGGCACCGTGGTGGCCACAGCCTGCCTTGCGCACGATATCGGCAATCCGCCGTTCGGCCATAACGGCGAGGAGGCCATCCGGGAATGGTTCCGCACTTCGGCAACGGGCAAGGCGGTCATTGAGGCCCTGCCGCCCGACTGCCGCGCCGACTTCCTGCACTTTGAGGGCAATGCGCAGGGGTTCCGCATCCTGAACCGTCTTCAGTTTCCCGACCGCGTCGGCGGCATGCGTCTGACCTGCGCCACCCTTGGCGCCTTCATGAAGTACCCCTGCGACGCCACCTGCATGCGGACCAAGGACGGCCCCTACAAGAAGTTCGGCCTGTTCATGGCGGAACGGGATATTTTTGCCCAGGCTGCGGACGATCTCGGCCTGCCGCGCCACAACAGCGAGGCGCACGCATGGGCCCGTCATCCCCTTGCCTATCTGGTGGAGGCTGCCGACGACATCAGCTACTCCATCGCGGACATCGAGGACGGCTTCCGGCGCGGACGCGTCACCTACGACGAGGTGCGCGACCTGCTCGCCCCGCTCTTTCCCTCCGAGGGCGACTGGTGGCGGACAACCCTGGAGGCCATGCGCGAGCCTACCGAGCGCGTCGAGTTCCTGCGGGCCATGGCTATCGGCGGCGTGGTCCAGAGCGCTGTCGCGTGCTTCATGCAGCACGAGCCCTCGTTGCTGCGCGGTGAGCCGCTCCCCAAGGGAATCTCCGCGCACATGTCGCTCAGTGCTCCCTTTGCCGCCCTGCGCAAGGCCGATTTCGAGAAGGTCTATCAGGACCCGCAGGTGGTGGAAATCGAGGCCGCGGGCTTCGAGGTGATGGACACCCTGCTCCACGCCTTCGGCGGAGCCGTGTTCCGTCGCCACACCAACGCCATGAGCGCACGCGACCGCACGCTCATCAAGCTCTTCCCGGCCCTGCGCCACGTGCCGGAGGACAACGACACCCCGGAGGGCCTCTACCACAAGATGCTGGAGGTGACGGACTTTGTCTCCGGCATGACTGACACCTCGGCCGTGTCCCTGTACAAGAAGCTTTCGGGCATGATGCTGGCCAAGGGCTGATCTTTTGCCGCACACGAGCAAGAAAAAAGGCCGGAGCAGATGCTGCTCCGGCCTTTCGCGTTCCAGTGGTTCCGTCGGCTACTGCGCGGCAGGAGCCTCGGTCGCCGTGGCGGTAGCGGCAGCGGCGGACGCAATGTGCGCCTCTGCCGTGAGGCCGGGATTCTTTTCGCCCACGGCATTGTACAGGCGGGCAATGGCGATCATGTAGTCGCCCTGTGCCGAGGTGAGAGAGGCTTCGGCCGAGGAAAGGTCAGCCTGCGCATCCAGCACGTCGTTGTTGGTGCCCACCTGCGCCTGATACCGGGCAAGGGCCATGCGGTAGGCTTCCTGTGCGGAGGTCACGGTCTTCTGGGCCACCTTGATACGCTTTGCCGCTTCGGCAATGCTCAGGTGGCGGGACTTGATCTCGTACAGGGCCTCCTGCCAGGTGTTGGCTTCGGCAGCCTTCAGCTGGGCGATGGTCTGCTTGGCCTGCTGGGAGGCGTAGTAGGTGGTGCCCCAGGAGAACAGTTCCCAGGAAACCGTGCCCGTGGCGTACCATTCGCTGCTCTCGGTCCGGGCGTAGTCGCTGCCGTCCACATCGGGATGGTCGCCCATCTTGGACCAGTTGAAGGAGCCGGACACCTGCGGGTAGAAGCTGCTCTGGGCAATCTTCAGGTCCTTGGCGGCAATCTCGATGGCCTTGCGGGCAATGCGCAGGTCCGGACGGTCCTTGGAGGCCACGCTCAGGCTCGTTTCCAGATCCAGGGGCGTGGGCATGTAGGTAAGTTCGCCCATGTACTGCACGTTGGCGTCAAGGGGCAGGTTCAGCAGGGTGTTCAGACGGGCCTGCTGGGTTTCACGGGTGTTTTCCGCCTGCAGCAGGGAGTTTTCGGCGTCGGACAGCTGCACTTCGGCGCGCAGAACGTCGATGCGCGGCTGCAGTCCCACGTCGTAGTAGGCCTGCGTCACCTTGAGCTGCGAGGCAAGGCGATCAACCGTGGCCTGCGCACTGCGTACGTTCTCACGGGCGATCAGCAGATTGATGAAATTTTCCTGCACGTTGAGAATGAGGCCCAGTTCGGTGTTGTCCTTGGTCAGCTCGGCGCTTTCCTTGGTCAGCTCGGCCTTCTGGTAGGTCGACAGCAGGTTGAAGCCCGTGAAGATGGGCTGGGTTACCGACGTGGTCCACGTGTAGTAGTCATTGTCATACACCGGGTTGTCCCGGTTGTTCTTCTTGTGGTCCTTGTAGGTGTAGCTGTAGGAGGTGCTCAGCTTGGGACCGAACGCACCGCGGGCGGACTTGCGCCCTTCCTCGGCACCCAGGGCGGAAGCACGGGCGGACTCGATGCTGGGGTTATCCTTCAGGGCCTTGAGCACGGTCGCCTCGAGGTCGAAGGTCATGCCTTCCTCGGCATGGGCGGCAACGGCCAGCAGACTGACGATCAAGAGTGCGGGAAGGAATGCACGCACGTACTTGCCTATGAACATGTAGGAATCTCCTTGTCGCTGAAGCGGCATGCAGCCTTCTCCGGCGAATACTCTCTTATTGGTTGATACCTCGGAGTATGTAAACTGTTTCTTTGGGCCTATCAAGCGAGCACTCGCCATTTTACGTTTTTTAACCACCGTCTCACGGTGCAACATCCGGTTCCGTTCTTTGCCTATTTGCGGTACACAGGGTAGCATATGCATGATGTGGCCCGGTACCCGTGGCACGGTTCAACGCACGGTCCCCTTTGACGGTACGCCCCCTCGGAGCATTGGTATGCACGATAGTACACCCGACCGCCCCCTCGCCGTTCTTTCCGGCAGCCTGTCCGCCCTGCTGAGGGGCTGCCTCTTTGTCTGCCTGCTGCTGTCCTCTCCCGCCCTTGCAGCTGATGCAGCAAAACCGGCCGCAACGGCGCAGCCTCCCGTTCCCGTGGTGACGGCCAAGGCCCGCACGGGCAAGGCTGCCCTGCAGAGCATCTTCATCGGCTCGGTAGAGTATCCGGAAGTCTCCGATGTCGCCGCCGAGGTACAGGGGCGCGTGGATGAGGTCCCCTTCGAAGAGGGGGACGTGCTCCAGGCGGGCCAGACCATGGTGGTGCTCAACCACGACCTTCTCGGCAAGGAGCTGGAGGCGGCACAGGCCCAGCACGAACAGGCATTGGCGGACCTTGAGAACGCGCGGCTGGAATTCGGGCGCATGGACACGCTCTACAAGTCCAAGTCCGTCTCGGAAAAGGAATTCGATGAAGCCCGGCTTTCCATGAAGGCCCTGCAACAGAAGGCCTTCTCCTTCCGGGCCGAGGCGGAACGCCTGCGGCTGGAAATCGCC
>QKEJ01000127.1 GCA_003252375.1 Halodesulfovibrio sp. | reverse complement strand
GCAGTCGGCGCGACATCCAATTTCGAGCGGTTCGAGGAGATCCTGTAGCCTGCATCCCGCGCACGGACGGACCGGACCATGAAGATTGCCACCGTGAAGATTGCCACCGTTATCCTGCATTACGGCGATCCGGCCATGACGGCCCGGCTGCACAGGCAGCTGGAGTTGTCTGATCCCGATGCCGCCAGCGACCTGTTCGTGCTGGACAACTGCTCGCCCGAGCCGTATCCACGCGCATGGCTGCGCACGGACCGGAACCTCTACTGGGCCGGCGCGCTGGCGTTCGCTCTGGCGGACAGGGCGGCAGCCGGGTACACCCATGTGTGGTTTCTGAACAACGACGTCAGCTTTGTCAGTTCCCCGCCCATCATTGCCCGTGTTGCCGGTCGGCTGCGCCGCATGGATTCAGTGCTGGGCAACGGGGGAGGAGACGTAGCCGGGGTGGGTATTTATGCCCCGTCCGTCCTGTCCAACCCCTACCATCCCCAGATGGTCTGCGCCGAAGGCATGCAGTACCGCACGGTCCCCTATGTGGACGGCATCGCCCCCCTGATCAGCATTGCCTGCTGGAAGGCGTTGGGCGGTCTGGACCATGCCGGCAATCCATACGGCTATGGCGTGGACGTCTGGTTCTCGCTCTGCGCCCACAGGGCGGGGTGGCCCGTGGTGGTGGATCACCAGGTGGTGCTCCGGCATCGCTACCACTCCACGGCGCGGACCATTACCGGCTTCATGCAGACCGCTGCCGAGGCCGAGCAGGCCTATCTTGCCGAACGCATGGGCCATGATTTCCGGGCGCAGATGGATGCGCTGAAGATGTGCTGGAAGGATTCCGGCACCCTGTAATACGATACCAGTTTCATTGAGATAAAGGGTTTATTGTGAGCAGTTCCGATTCCATGACAGAGGTACGGGCGCGGGCCGAGTGGCTGCGACGCCAGCTGGAGCACCACAGCTACCGGTACTACGTGCTGGACGATCCCGAGGTGACCGACGCCGAATATGACGTGTTGTTCCGCGAGCTGCTTGCTCTGGAAGAGGCGCATCCGGAGCTGGTGACGCCGGAATCCCCCACCCGCAAGGTGGGAGGCGAGGTGCTTCCCGGGCTGGTTTCGCAGCGGCATTCCCAGCGCATGTACAGTCTGGACAACGCCTTCTCTGCCGACGACTTCAACGAGTTCGTGCAGCGCATCCTGCGCCTTGAACCGGAAGCGGTGTGCGCGTTCTGGGTGGATCCTAAGATGGACGGGCTGGCCATGGAGGTCATCTACGAGCAGGGCGTGCTGACCACGGCCCTGACCCGTGGCGACGGAGAAGAGGGGGAAGTGGTCACTCATACCATGCGGACCGTGGGCAACCTGCCCCTCAGGTTGCGAGGTGAGGGGGGTACCGTTCCCACGCGCATAGAGGTGCGCGGCGAAGTGGTGATGAGCCGCAAGGATTTTGACGCCATGAACGCGCGACAGCGCAAGGAAGGCGGCAAGCTGTTCGCCAACCCGCGCAACGCGGCGGCCGGTTCCGTCCGCCAGCTTGATTCCGCGGTGGCGGCAACCCGTCCGCTCATGTTTCTCGCCTACGGCGTCGGTGTGGTGGAGTGGGGCGACGATACTCCGCATTGGGAGACGCAGCAGGCAATCATGCTGGGACTGTCGGCGCTGGGATTCCAGATTCCGCCGCAGACCAGACTGTGCGCCTCGCCCGCGGAAGTGCTGGCGCATTTTGATCGTCTCGCGGCCCTGCGTCCTGAACTGCCCTTTGAGATCGACGGCATGGTGGCGAAACTGAATGATCGCTCCCTGCAGGATGCGCTGGGCTTCACGGCCCGGTTCCCGCGCTGGGCCATTGCCTTCAAGTTTCCTGCCCAGCAGGCCCGGACCCGGCTTCTGGACATCCAGATACAGGTCGGACGCACCGGGGTGCTGACGCCCGTGGCGCACCTTGAGCCCGTGGAAGTGGGCGGGGTGGTCGTCTCCCGCGCGACTCTGCACAACGAGGACGAGATCCGGGCCAAGGAACTGATGATCAACGATACGGTGATCATTCAGCGTGCCGGCGACGTGATTCCCGAAGTGGTTCGCGCCGTGGTCGAGGAGCGGACCGGAGAGGAGCGGGATTTCGTGTTCCCGGACCAGTGTCCGGTGTGCGGTTCCCATGCGGTGCGCGAAGAGGGCGAATCCGCGTGGCGGTGCATGAACATGGCCTGCCCTGCCGTGGTGCGCCAATCCATTATTCATTTCGTTTCCAAGGCCGGTCTGGATATCCAGGGTGTGGGCAAGAAGTGGATAGAACAGCTTGTGGACAGGGAGGTGGTGAAGACGCCCGTGGACCTGTTCGGGCTGACCCGCCTGCAGCTCATGGGCTTTGAGCGCATGGGCCCCAAGCTGGCAAAGAATTTCGTGGAGGCCTTTGCAGCGGTGAAGAAGACCGCGACGCTGCCGAGATTCCTGTGCGCCCTCGGCATACGCCATGTGGGTGAGCAGACGGCGCGGGTGCTGGCAGGACACTTTCTCACCCTTGATGCGCTGCGCACCGCCACCGCCGAGGAGCTGATCGCCCTGCCGGATGTGGGGCCCGAAGTGGCCGCTTCCATCTTGGCCTTTTTCAACACCGAGGGTAATCTTGCCCTGCTGGAGGAGTTCCGGTCCATCGGGCTCTGGCCCGTGTACTTGGCTGCGGCGGTGCCTGCTGCCGGTTCTCATCCCCTTGCAGGCAAGCGTATGGTGTTTACCGGTTCGCTGCCCACGCTCAAGCGGTCCGCGGCCCAGCGCATGGCGGAAGAGGTTGGTGCCGTCATTGCGGGCAGCGTGTCCGCAAAGGTGGATTACGTGGTGGCGGGCGAGGATGCCGGGAGCAAGCTTGCAAAGGCGGCGCAGCTCGGGCTACGAGTGCTGACCGAAGAGGAATTTCTGGAGCTGCATGCCGGCGGGGGAGTGGACGCGGACGTTGCCTCCGTCCCGGACGGTGCGGAAGAGACTGCACCCGCTGACGCTGCGGAACCGGTTGCGGCGACTGAGCCGATTCAGCCGGTTGCGGAGCAGGAGCCGCAGTCCGCTGAAAGCGGCAGCGATGAGCGGGCCGCATACAAAGCAAAGGATGACCAGTACAGCCTTCTGTAGCTGGTCTGTCGATAACGCCAAAGGAGCATATATGAGCGTATTAGTGATCGTAATGGGTGCCAACGGGCGTATGGGGAATACCATCGCCAACATGGTGAAGAACAGCGACAAGCACACGCTTGCCGCCGTTGTGGAGCGCCCCGGCAATACGCAGCGTCTTGATGCGTGGGGGTGTCTGGTGGGCACGGATCTGGATGAAGTGCTGCCCAAGGTCCCCGGTGGCGTGATCATCGACTTTACGGCCCCTGAGGCGAGCATCGCCCATGCCGAAGCGGCTGCCCGGCACGGCAACGGCATCGTCATCGGCACCACCGGGTTCAATGACGCGCAGAAGGAACAGCTGGCCGATATTGCCAAGAAGACCCGCGTGTTCTGGGCGCCCAACATGAGCGTGGGTGTGAACGTGCTGCTGAAGGTGCTGCCCGACCTTGTGAAGCATCTCGGCGAACTCTACGATCTTGAGATGGTGGAACTGCACCACAACAAGAAGAAGGATTCCCCCAGCGGAACGGCCCTGCGTCTGGCCGAGTGCCTTGCCGAGGCCCGTGGATGGGACCTGAAGGACGTGGGCAACTACCACCGCGAAGGCATCATCGGCGAACGTCCCAAGGAGGAAATCGGCGTGCAGACCATCCGCGGCGGCGACGTTGTCGGGGTGCACACCGTGTACTGCATGGGCCCCGGTGAGCGCATCGAGGTGACGCACCAGGCGCATTCCCGCGAGACATTTGCCGCCGGTTCGCTGCGCGCCGCCGCCTGGCTGGATGCCCAGAAGCCCGGCAAGCTTTACACCATGTCGGACATCTTCTGATGCGCATCGCCCTGCTGCAATGCAATGCCGTGGTAGGGGATGTGGTGGGCAATGCCCGGCGCATCCGCGAGGCGGTGCGTCAGGCCGCCGCACAGGGCGTGGACCTGTGCGTCACGCCTGAGCTTGCCATCTGCGGCTATCCGCCGCGCGACCTGCTGCTGCGCGAATCCTTTGCCGAGGCCTGCTGGCAGGCTCTGGAAGAGCTTGCCCGGGACCTTGCGCCGGATGGCGCAGAGGCTCCGGCCGTACTGGTCGGCGCACCGGTGCGCAACACGGCTGCGGTGGGCAATGACGTGTTCAACAGCGCCGTGCTGTTGAAAGACGGCACCGTGTCCGTCGTCTCGCACAAGACCCTGCTGCCCACCTATGACGTCTTTGACGAGCGGCGCTACTTTGAGCCGGGTACGGGGTGCGGCCGGATCGAGATCGCGGGGCGGGCCATCGGCGTGACCATCTGCGAGGACATCTGGAACGACAAGACGTTCTGGACCGAGCATCGTCAGTACGACACCGACCCTGTGGCCGACCTCATGGACGGCGGCATTGACATGGTGGTCAACCTCTCCGCCTCGCCCTTTTCGCTGGGCAAGCAGGCCATCCGGGAGCGGATGCTCGCACGCCTTGCCGGACGCCACGGCGTGCCCGTGGCTTACGCCAATCAGGTGGGCGGCAACGACGACCTGATCTTTGCGGGCAAGAGCATCGTGTTCGATGCCCAAGGGAAGCTGATTGCCCGGGGGCTCGGGTTTGCCGAGGACGTGGTGGTCTGCGATCCCTTTGCCGGGACGGGATGCGTGCAGCCGGACGCCCCGGAAGCCGAGGCCCAGACCTGGCAGGCGCTGGTGCTCGGCACCCGCGACTACGTGCGCAAATGCGGGTTCGGCTCCGTGGTGCTGGGACTGTCCGGCGGGATAGACTCGGCGCTGACAGCGGCCATTGCGGCCGAGGCCCTCGGCCCGGAGAACGTGCTCTGCGTGCTCATGCCGTCGCCCTATTCCAGCAAGGGGAGCGTCGATGATTCCCTGCAGCTTGCCGCCAGTCTTGGCATCGCCACAGAGACCATTCCCATCGAACCGATGATGCGGGCCTTTGAGGCGTCGCTGGCCCCCGTGTTTGCGGGCAGGGCTGCGGACGTGACGGAGGAGAACATTCAGTCCCGGGTGCGCGGCAACCTGCT
>QKEJ01000131.1 GCA_003252375.1 Halodesulfovibrio sp. | reverse complement strand
CTCTCCGTGCTTGCCGACCTGCAGGCCGCAATCCGCGAGGAGGCCGCAGGCGCTGCCACCCGTCCTGCTGGGGCTGCTGGGACCGGTTCTTCCCCATCGCAGGCCTCGAAAGGGGCTTCTGCTTCAGGGGCCGCTGCTGCAGGGGGGAGCAAGGCTGCTCCTGCCGGTGCGCCGTCCGCACCGCCTGCATCGGGTGTATCCTCAGGATGTGGGGGAGGTGGAGCCGGTGGAGCCGGTGGAGGAGGATCGTCTGCGACAGCAGGGCAGGCATCCGGAGGCCGGAAGGCCGCTCCGGCCAAGGGGCCGGGGGGCAGTGCGCCTTCGCATCCGGGCGTGCAGCAGGATGAGGCCGCTGTCGACTGGAAGGAGAAACGCCGTCATCCCCGTATCCCGCTTGCCGATTTCTCCATGAATATCGCCCGGTATGACGGGGTGTTCACGGTGGTGGACATCAGTCAGGGGGGCATCTGTTTCAAGGCGGAGCCCGATCAGTTCGAGACTGGCCAAGTATTCCGTTTCAACCTGACAGATTCCATAGATGCGCGCATGAAAAAGGTGCAGGCGGTGGTCAAGTTTGTGCATAGGGATCGGGTGGGCTGCCAGTTTCTGGAATTGAGCACGCGTCAGAATCTGGCGCTGGAAGAGCTTATCAAGCAGGAAAAAAAGAAGATCATTGATGCCGGGGGTGTTGTGGACGACGACGTCGTGGATGACACCCAGATCAAGCGCGATCCGTCCGGCAAGATCATTATCGAGGTGGACTGGTAGGTGTAGCTGCCGATGGTTTGGTATTGATGAAAAAAAGCCCTCCGGATGGAGGGCTTTTTTGTATGCAGGGGCAGGATGAATCTAGTGGGCTCCGCCGTGCAGCAGGGGGCGGAAGCCGAAGCTGGCGACGCGCTCCTCGTTGTGGCACTGCAGGCATTCCCCCATCTCCGGGTTGTGGATGAGGGTCGGGTCGCCGCCCGATTCCACATGCTCGGAGCCGGGGCCGTGACAGACCTCGCATCCGGCATCGGCCAGCTGGGGGGTCTTCTCGAAACTCACGAAGCCGCCCGGTTTGCCGTAGCCTGTGGTGTGGCAGCCGTAGCAGCCTTCAAGCTCTTCCTTGGTGAGTTTGGGGGCCATGATCTGTACGCTGTGCGCCGACTTCGCCTTCTTGGCGAACTTCTTGAAGTTGGCGTGCTGTTCCTCGTGGCACTCGGCGCAGGCATCCGTGCCCACATAGGAGCCTTCGGCCCGGGCCGTTGCGGGCGAGGGAAGGGCGAAGGCCGTGAGCAGGCACAGAAGAAGCAGGGATCGCACGTACAGCATGGCTGCCTCCATCATGATGTGAAGTGGAGCAAACAGGGTATGTCGTTTCGCCCTTCTGTAAACCAGTTTTCCTGTTTCGTCTACTGGGATGGCTGTAGTATGTCGGTTGTTGCTGTGTCGTATGCCGCCTGCTTCTATCGTCGCTGCAACACAACAATGTTTTCCACGTGCGGCGTGTGCGGAAAGAGGTCCACGGGCTGAATGGCGTCTATGCTGTAGTGTTCGAGCAACAGGCTGAGGTCTCGTGCCTGCGTTGCCGGATCACAGGCAATGAGCACGAGGCGTGCGGCATTGCTGTCCGCAATGGCCCGGACAACATCCGGGTGCATGCCGCCCCGGGGCGGGTCCGCAATGATGACGTCCGGGCGGGTGGATTCGTCGGCCATGGTGTGCAGGACGTCTCCGGCCCGGAAGCTGGCGTGATGCATGCCCAGTGTTTCGGCATTGCGGGTTGCGGCGTCCACGGCGGCACGGGACAGTTCGAAGCCCACGACGCAGGCGGCCTGTGCAGCGGCAGCCAGAGAGAGCGCGCCAACGCCGCAGTAGAGATCCCATACGGTTTCCGCGCCCGTGAGTCCGGCCATGCCTATGGCCTGTGTGAAGAGCTGCTCGGCGGCCTCGGTGTTTGTCTGGAAGAAGGCGTCGGCGCCGCCGATGCCCAGATCCAGTACGGTGCTGCCCACGGTGACGGTCTCCCGCAGTTCTTCGGTCCCCTGCACGGCAACGGTGCGTTCGCCGTAGGCAACCTGCGTCTTGCTGCTGCGCTCGGAGTGCACAAAGCCGGTCAGTCCGGGGAAGGCCTCCGCAAGGGCGCGGCCCAGTTCGGCCATGGCGTTGGTGCGCAGGAACTTGCCGGACCAGTCCGGAGCGGTGATGATCTGGATCATGAGCTGGTCGGAGTGGCAGGTTTCCCGGATGACCAGAAAACGCAGGTAGCCCTTGCCGGTCCGCGGGTCATAGGCGGTCAGCAGGTCGCGCGCGTTGCACCAGTCCCGCACGAACTGCACGATGGCCACGCTGCGCGCAGACTGCAGGTGGCACTCCTGAATATTGACCACGGAATGTGAGTTGTAGCGCCGCAGGCCGAGGTGGATGGTGCCCCGTCCCTGCAGGAAGGCGAACTCCATCTTGTTGCGGTACATGGTCTGGCGGGGCGAGGGAATGACGGGGCGAACGTCCGTGGTGGTGGCGCCGCCGATGCGGCGTACGGAGTCCTCGACGAAGCGGTGCTTCCAGCGCAGCTGTTCCGTGTAGGGCAGGTGCTGCCACAGGCAGCCGCCGCACAGGCCGAAATGGCTGCAGAACGGGGCGATCTCGTCGCTGGATCGCGTGAGCACATGCTCGAACGTTGCTTCGGCAAACCGTTTCTTCACCCGGGTGACGGTTGCGACGACGGTCTGGCCGGGAAGCCCCCGGTCGATGAACACGGCCATGCCCTCGTGGCGGCCAATGGCCTTGCCGCCGGTTGCAAGGGAGTCGATGGTCAGTTCCAGGCGGGTGCCGGGGGTGAGTGTCTGTGTGGTCACGGTCTTTGCTCCGATATGTTGTGGCCGGACAAGCGCTTGTTGCACCAGCCTGAAATTGTTTGATCTATCTTTCAATTGTGCGCAAAATCACAAATTGATTCTTGACTTTTCGTTCTTTTGGGGCAACTACTTTGGGTGCAGGTTCTAGAAGAAATGATTGAGAAAAGGAGCTGAGAATGGTTACCGAACTTTTTCACAATATGATGCACTCCACTCCTCAGGGTTTCGTGGGCGTCGGGCTTATCTTCATCTATTTCGTGATCATCGTTTCCACTGCGTTCTACCGCATCAAGAAGGGTGAGCACCTCGACCATCACTAGAATGTGACGGGCGTGTGCAAGAAGCGGAATGCAGGGCTGTGGGCTGCCTGTGTGTTCCGGACTGCGCGCGCGGTGTGAATGACTATCCTGGTCGGAATTTCACGGCCCGTTTCCCGTCATGCGGGAGGCGGGCCTTGTCTTTTGTCTGCGTCCGGACCTATTCGTGGATGACGTCCATGAGGTACTGGCCGTAGTCGTTCTTGAGCATGGGGCGCGCCAGCTCGGCAACCTGATCGGCGGTAATGTAGCCCTTGCGGTAGGCAATCTCCTCGATGCAGGCGATTTTCAGGCCCTGCCGGTCCTGCACGGCCCGCACAAAGGCTGCCGCCTGATGCAGGGATTCGAAGGTGCCGGTATCCAGCCAGGCCACTCCGCGGCCCAGAAGCTGGACATCCAGCTTGCCCTCGCGCAGGTATACGTTGTTCAGATCCGTTATCTCCAGTTCGCCGCGGGCGGACGGCTTCAGCGAGGCGGCAACCTCCACCACGCTGCTATCATAATAATAGAGTCCCGTGACCGCATACCGCGATTTGGGGTGTGCGGGCTTTTCCTCGATGCTCAGCACCTTTCTGTCCGGGCCGAATTCGACAACCCCGTAGCGTTCCGGGTCGCGCACCTTGTAGCCGAAGACGATGCCGCCTTCCTGCAGGGAAGCGCTGTGTTCCAGAACGGTCGAGATGCCGTGCCCGTAGAAGAGGTTGTCACCCAGCACAAGGCAGACCGGGGAGTTGCCGATGAAATCCCGCGCCAGGAGGAATGCCTGGGCAAGCCCGTCGGGGCTGGGCTGCTCGACATAGGTGAGCGAAAGGCCGAGCTGTGCGCCGGTGCCGAACATGTCGCGGAAACGGGGAAGATCCTTGGGGGTGGAGATGATGCAGACTTCGCGGATGCCTGACAGCATGAGCACGGAGAGCGGGTAGTAGATCATCGGCTTGTCGAAGACGGGAAGCAGCTGTTTGCATACGCCATGCGTGATGGGGTAGAGTCGGGTGCCTGAACCGCCCGCGAGAATGATGCCCTTCATGATCTCTGCCTTGTTTTGGTGAATGATGCCGGGGAATATGCGACAGACCCTGTGTATATACGCAGGTTGTCTGGATTGCAAAGGAATACGAGGGAGGGAGTTGAAAGGGGTCCGGGGAGAATAAGCCTTGGGGGAGGGCTTTGGTGCGGTACTTCTCCCCGGACACGAGATGAGACACACTCAACGCCCTTATGGCATAAGAGGTGTCTCCTGTCATTGATAAAATCACTTTTCTTAAAACTTTTTCCAGAGTGGTGCCCGGAGATGTTGGCGGGGCTGAACCCTTTGCAGTCGCTGATGGCAGGGGCTGCGAATAGGATGGCATGAATCGCTTGCAATCGGAAATGGCGTGTGGTAGATGAGGCGGCTCACTTCGGGTGGCAGTGTGATTTTAACCAATACGACACTTTTGGGTTGACTTTTCCTGATGAAAGAGGGTAAGTCTCCCCTCTCTCTTTCTATGGAGGAATATATATGTACGCGATCGTCGAAACGGGCGGCAAGCAGTTCCGTGTTGAAGAAGGCGGCAAGATCTTTGTTGAAAAGCTTGCAGCTGAAGCCGGCAGCGAAGTCGTTCTCGATAAGGTTCTCATGGTTGGCGGCGAATCCTTCGCAGTAGGCGCACCCTATGTTGCTTCTGCCAAGGTTACCGCTGAAGTTCTGGAACATGGCCGTGGCGAGAAGGTTGTTATCTTCAAGAAGCGCCGCCGTCAGGATTCCCGCAAGAAGCAGGGACACCGTCAGGCGTTCACCGCTCTCAAGATCAAGGGTATCCAGGCCTAGCTTTTAGGGCCTCGTAATTTTTTTCTGTCAGGAGATTCGTCATGGCACATAAAAAAGCTGGTGGTAGTTCCAGAAACGGACGCGATTCCAACGGACAACGACGCGGCATTAAGCGTTTTGGCGGTCAGGTAGTTCTGGC
>QKEJ01000006.1 GCA_003252375.1 Halodesulfovibrio sp. | reverse complement strand
CGGTGCGGAGCGGGTATTCGAAATCCTGGACTCCGAGGAAGTGACCGTGGAAAGGGACGGCACCATTCCGTTTACCCCGCCCCTGGAGCAGGTGGAATTCCGCGACATCACCTTTGCCTATGAGGGATGCCTCACTCCTGCGCTGGACAACGTGAGCTTCACCGTGCGCGCCGGGGAACGCGTGGCCATTGTCGGACCGAGCGGGGCGGGCAAAACGACCTTCGTCAACCTCATTCCCCGGTTCTACGAGCAGCAGGAAGGCCAGATCCTCATCAACGGAACGGACGTGCGCGAATACACGCTGGCCACCCTGCGCCGCAACATTGCGCTGGTTTCGCAGGATACCTTCCTCTTCAACATCAGCGTGCGCGAGAACATCGCCTACGGGCAGCAGGAAATTGACGAGCAGGCCGTTCTGGAGGCCGCACAGGCCGCCTATGCACACGACTTCATCGAAACGCTACAGGGCGGGTACGATGCCGTTGTGGGCGAACGGGGCACCAAACTTTCCGGCGGCCAGAAACAACGCCTGACCATCGCCCGGGCCATTCTCAAGGACGCGCCGCTGCTCATTCTGGACGAGGCCACCAGCGCCCTTGATTCCGAGGCGGAGCGCATTGTGCAGAAGGCTCTTGAAAACCTCATGGCCCACAGGACCAGCATCGTCATTGCCCACCGTCTGTCCACCGTGCTTTCCGCCGACCGGATTCTGGTAATGGACAAGGGCCGCATCGTGGCCCAGGGCAAGCACGAAGAGCTGCTCGGCTCCTGCGGACTGTACACCAAGCTGTACGAAATGCAGTTCAATACGCCGGAGCAGAACGATACAGCGACCTGCGACCTGCCCCAGGAGGCGTAGGATGCGTATTCCCCCGTCAGTCATTGCCGCCCCTCTGTACGGCATCGTCAAGCTCTTCTATGCCACCCTGCGGTTTTCGGATGAGGGCCGGGACAGGATTGAGGCGCTTGCGGCGGACCGCCGGCCCATGGTCTTCGCCCTCTGGCATGACGAGCTCTTTCCGTTGGCCCATGTCCGCGGCAACATAGACATTACAGCACTTGTAAGCCAGAGCAGGGACGGTGAAATTCTGGCCCGCTTTCTGGAAATGACCGGTGCCCAAACCGCACGCGGCTCAAGCTCACGCGGCGGAGTTAAAGCGTTACTTAAGGTTTCCCGCGCCATGCGAACCAGGGGCGGCTCCTGCGCCATCACCGTGGACGGCCCACGGGGCCCACGGCACAAGGTCAAGGAAGGGGCCATCTTCATGGCAGCCAAGGCGGGGGCGCACGTCGTGCCCATGCGGGTCTTCATGCCCCGCGGCTACCGGTTCGCGTCCTGGGACCGGTTTCAGGTTCCGTATCCCTTCAGCCGGGTACACACCATTTTTGACGAGCCCTACCTGCTCCCGGACGAAGAGCTGGACAACGCGTTTCTTGCGCGGCAATCCGCGCTGCTGGAAGAGCGCCTCAACACCATTACATTTACAGGATGATTCCCCGGATGCGTCCCTTCTACGCCTTTGTGGCCAAACAGGCCCCCAAGCTCGGTTTCAACGGCGTGCGACGGCTTGCCGCCATCTTCGGTGCCTGCATGTGGCACCTTGTCGGCTCCCGCAGAAAACTGGCCACAAACGCCCTGCAGCATCACCTGCACCTGACTCCGGAAAGGGCCTGTCAGCTGGCCCGCCAGAGCTTCACGCACAACTTCAACTCCTTTCTGGAACTGTTTCTGGTCGGCCGGGTCACCCCTCCCTTCATCCATTCCCTGCGGGAAAGCAGACCCGGCGTGTTTGCCAAGGCTCTGGAATTTGATGGTCCCATCGTGGGCATCACGGCCCATCTGGGCGCATGGGAGCTGCTGGGCGGCGTTCTGGGCAGGGAAGTAGGGCGTACCCGCGATGCCCTTGTCGTGGTCCGGCGCAACAAGAATGCGGACCTGCACGAACTCATCACCCATTTCCGCGAAGCGGGCGGTGCACGCGTTGTCGACCACCGTCAGGCCGTATTCACGGTTCTGAAAACCCTGAAGCGCAAAGGATTTGCCGCGTTCCTGGTGGATCACAACTGCCCCCGCAACGAGGCCATCTTCCTTCCCTTCCTGCAGGACACGGCCGCCGTGAACATGGGCCCGGCCGTCCTTGCCGTGCGCGCCAACGCCGCGATCATGCCCGTGTTCATGACCCGGGACGAGGAGGGCGGCTTTACCATGCATGCCGAAGAGCTGCTTACGCCGGATCAGCTGCACGGATCGCGTGATGATAAGATACGCCAAGTGGCGGAATTCTATACCCGAACCGTGGAACGATATGTTACAGCATATCCCGAACAGTGGTTCTGGATGCACAAGCGCTGGAAAACACGACCGGAAGCATCGCACGAGCCGGAACAGCAGAACGCCGCCCCTGCCTAATCTGAGAAGCTGCCTGCTGTCCGGACTGCCTGTCCGAGGCTCCCGCGTTCCGTTCCGCCGTCTGTGCCTCCCGCATTGAACAGCCGAGGAGGGGATTCATGGGGTTGAACGTCCGCGCACTGCGCCTCGCCGTAAAATCATATCTTGGCGGCCGCACAACCGTCCTGTCTTCCGGTATCGCCCTGACCCTGTGCATGCTTCTCTTCTACATCTGGAACCCTCTGCTGCTCAGAGGCCTTGTCTACAAGGTCTATGACGAGCTGCTCATCCAGACACACACCCACGAGACCACAGGCATCCCCGTCATTGTCGATATTGATGAGCGATCCCTGCAGAAGTACGGCCAGTGGCCGTGGCCGCGCTACCGCGTAGCCATGCTGCTGGCCATGTTGCAGCGCTACGGCGCAGCCGCCGTGGGCCTTGATACCGTCTTTTCCGAGGAGGACCGGACCTCGCCCCGGGTACTCCGGCAGACCCTTGCACAGGACCTAAAGGTCAACTTTAACTTTTCAGGCATTCCCGACGCCCTTGCGGACAACGACTCCCTGCTTGCCGAAAACCTCAGGCGTGGCCCGTTCGTGCTGGGATACCACTTCAACTTCGAGCACTCCGGCGTTGCCCAGCACCCCTGCATTCTGCATCCGGTAAAACCCGTCATACTGACAGCACCGGGGGCACCGGACCCCGCCAATGCGCTGTATGATGCACCGGAAGCCGTGTGCAACCTGCCTGTCCTTGGCTCAGCAGCGCCGAGTTCCGGATTCTTCACCACCGTGCCGGACCTCGACGGCATGCTGCGCCGTACACCGCTCATCATCCATTACAAGGACGCCATCTATCCAAGTCTGGCTCTTTCCATGCTCATGCAGGCCAGCGGCGATTCCCAGATCGTGTTGAAGATGAAGGAGGGCGGGGTGGAATCCATCCGCTATGGCGGCCGGGTCATCCCTCTTGACCGCCGGGGGCGGATGCTCCTCAAGTATCGCGGCAAGGGGGGCAGTTTCCGCTATATTTCCGCCACGGACGTGCTTGAAGGCACCCTCCCTGCCAACGAACTGCAGGGCAAGCTGGTGCTTGTGGGCACCTCCGCAGCCGGTCTCAAGGATCTGCGCGCACAGCCCTTCGACCCTGTATTCCCCGGGGTTGAAGCCCATGCCACGGTCATAGACACCATCCTCAAGGGAGACTTCATCAGCCGCCCGTGGATGGCCCGCATCGTGGAGTTCAACACGGTCCTGCTGGTGGGCGTTGTTTCCACGATCATCCTGTCCCTTACCGGCGCGGTTCCCGCACTGATGGCCTGCATCCTCATGGGCGGCGGACTGATGTACGGAGCCCAATGGTTCTTTGCCGTCAAGGGTATGTTTTTCTCGCCTCTGACCGCGCTCCTGACACTGGCGTTGAACTTCTCGCTGCTCACCCTCATGAAGTTCCGAAGAGAGGAGGGGCACAAGAAGTTCCTGACCGCAACCTTCAAGTCCTATCTTTCCCCGGAGCTCATCGAGGAGATGATCGCAGACCGCACAATGCCCGAACTGGGGGGGGAAGCCCGCGTCATGACTGCCTATTTTACCGATATCCAGAAGTTCTCCACTTTTTCCGAAATTCTCACGGCCCCGCAACTGGTTGAACTGCTGAATGAATACCTCTCGGCCATGACGGACATCCTCATCGCCGAGGGGGGGACACTGGACAAGTACGAAGGTGACGCCATCATTGCCTTTTTCGGGGCACCTCTCGACTTTCCCGACCATACGCTGCGCGCCTGCCGCGTTGCCGTTGCCATGCAGGACGCCCTGATCGAATTACGCCGCAAGTGGACGGACGAAACCCATGATCCATCACTTGAAGAACGGAACGTCAAACACTACGGCCCGGATGTCTGGCCCGAGGGAAAGCGCTGGCCCGTCAACGTGCACGCCATGCGCATGCGCATCGGCATCAACAGCGGTGAAATGGTCGTGGGCAACATGGGCAGCTCCATGCGCATGAACTACACCATGATGGGCGATCCGGTGAACCTGGCCGCCCGTCTGGAGGCCGGGGCCAAGCAGTACGGCATCTTCACGGCCGTAAGCGAGTATACGCTGGACGTACCGTTCACCAATGAGGTTGGCAAAACCTGTACTGTCCGGGAGTTTGTGGAGGTACGCTTCATCGACCGCATTGCCGTGGTGGGCAAGAGCGAACCCGTGGCCGTATACGAACTTCTGAGCATGAAGGGCGACCTGACGGAACAGGAAACAGCGCTGGTTTCTGCCTTCAGCAGCGCCATGAGTCTGTATCAGGCCCAGCAGTGGGACGACGCCATCCAGGCCTTCACGGCAGCCCAGCCCCTGGAGCGCTTCCCCGATGCCGCAACCACCCCGTCAGAGGTCTTCATCAAGCGGTGCGAGCAGTACCGCGACACCCCGCCTGTGGCCCCCGGTGAGCAATGGGACGGGGTGTACAGAATGACCCGCAAGTAGCCCCAACCATCCCGGACACCGCAAAAGGGGGCAGAGGGGGAAGCTGAAAACTCCTGAGCCTCTGTACGTCCAGGGAGCCCATCTTCTATCCGTCCACAGCGCCCGAAGCGCATTCCGTATCGCCGCAATGCGGCGGGCAGTCTAGCCGACTGTCCCCGCATTAGTCGGGTCTCGCTGCATCTCCGACATCCCGCCAAACATCCCGCAAAAACACCTGCACCTCACCCAATAACGCTAGAATCG
>QKEJ01000014.1 GCA_003252375.1 Halodesulfovibrio sp. | reverse complement strand
AAATGACGAAAACCCCTGCCCTGTGTAGGGTGTGTGCCGTCTGACCTCCGAAAATGTACGCAGTACGTTCATGGGGTGGACGGCTGGTTTTTGATAAGTTGTATTATTATAGTGTGTTGAGTGGTCGCTCATGTGGCTGTATTTGTTGCTCAGCTGGTTGCAAAATTGTAAAATTCAAAAAAGAACATTTAACATATTTGTAAATACAATTATGTCTTGGAAGGGGAAGCGGGCACGAGAAATGTAGGCTAAAAAGCATAATATATCAAAATTATTGTATATTTTTATGTATCCCGGCGACAGGGCAACTTCGGCATCCCCTTTGCTAACAACGATGCATGAACGATATATTAGCCAGTCTCAAACTCAAGGTGCTTGCGGACATCAGTAACGTCATCAACAAGGCGCTCGATCTCGAGCAGTCCATGAACGAGGTGCTGGCTATTCTCTCGGATAACCTGAGCATGAAGCGCGCCACCATCACTCTCATGGACCGCACGAGCGGCGCCCTGGTGATTACCGCCTCTCACGGCCTGACCCAGGAAGAGCGGCGGCGGGGTGTCTACAGGCTTGGCGAGGGCGTTACCGGGAAGATCTTTGAAACGGCCCGGCCCTATATTGTGCCGGACGTCCATAATGATCCGCTGTTTCTGGACAAGACCGGAGCCCGTAAGGTTGAGCGAGATCGTATTTCCTTCCTTGGTGTTCCCATCCTTCTGCATGGCAGCCCCATCGGCGTGCTCAATGTGGACCGTCTTTTCGGGGACGAGGTCTCCTTTGATGAGGATGTGGAGTTTCTGAATGTCGTGGCAACGCTCATCGCCCAGTTCATCAGTCTGAATGAGCAGGTCGAGGAGAAGGTCGACGAGCTGAAGCGGGAGAACGTTTCGCTGCGTTACCGTGTTTCCAAGGAGATCAAGGGGCCGTATATCGTGGCCCGCAGTCCGGTCATGCTGGATGTGGAGCGTCAGGTGGAACGCGTGGCTCCCACGCGCGCCACGGTTCTGCTTCTGGGGGAATCCGGCGTGGGCAAGACGCTGATTGCACGGGTCATCCATGATCTGTCAGACCGCGTGAATTTCCCCTTCGTCAAGGTGAACTGCGCCTCCATTCCCGAAACCCTGCTTGAATCTGAGCTCTTCGGCTATGAACGAGGGGCGTTCACCGGCGCCACCAATTCCAAGGCCGGGCGATTCGAGGAAGCGAACAAGGGAACCATTTTTCTCGATGAAATCGGCGAGCTGCCCATGGGGCTGCAGGCCAAGTTGCTGCGGGTGCTGCAGGACAGGGAGTTCGAACGGCTCGGCAGCAACCTTACCCGCCGTGTCGATGTGCGCATCATTGCCGCCACCAACCGTGATCTGGAGGAATCCGTGGAGAACGGTACATTCAGGCAGGACCTGTTCTACCGCCTGAGCGTCTTCCCGGTTCGCATTCCTGCCCTGCGCGAGCGCAAGGAGGATGTGGTGGGCCTTCTCAACCATTTCCTCGGCAAGGTGGCCAACGAATATGGCCGTCAGATCGCCTTTGACATCGATGCGCTGGAAATGCTGCGCCGGTATGATTGGCCCGGCAATGTGCGCGAGATGGAAAACCTGATCGAGCGTCTTGTCATCATGGCCGAGAGTTCCCGCATTGAAGCCGGGTTCCTGCTTCCCCTGCTGGCTTCAACCGGTGCCGCTGCCGGGGGCGGAGGGGGCGTTCTGGACAGCAGCCAGCATTCTTTGAAGGACATGGAGCGCAATGAGGTTGTCAATGCCCTGAAGCGGGCAGGCTGGGTGCAGTACAAGGCGGCCGAGGATCTGGGGCTTACTCCCCGTCAGATGGGCTACCGGGTCAAGAAGTTCGGGCTTGAGAACATGGTTGCCTCGGAGCGCGCTCGCTACCGGTAATGACGCGATATTTTCCGCAACGGAATTTGACGGGACCGGGCAGGGTTGACGGGCAGTTGCCAGTTGACCTTGCCCGTTCCCTGTGCTTGATTCCGGCGTAAGAATGATCTGGCCGGAAACGGCGTGGGGGCAATATGACACGAAGGGTCTTGTTGTTTGATTGGGGCGGTACGCTGATGCAGACCATGCCCGCATATCTCGGATACGGGAGGGGGTGGGAGTCTGTTGCCCCCGTTCCCGGGGCTGCTGCAATGCTTGGGCAGCTCAAGGCTACATGGGAACTCGGGCTTGCTTCCAATGCCTCGGAGTCAGAGGAAGATGAGATCCGGGCCGCATTGGATACCATGGGGGTCGGAGTCCTCATGGACCGGATCTACACCTACCGTTCCGTGGGCAGGCCTAAACCGTGGCCTGATTTCTGGATGCATGTGCTTTCCGATCTGGGGGTGCAGCCGTCCCGCGTGGTCATGGTTGGTGATGATTTCATGGGGGATGTATGGGGAGCCGTCAATGTGGGCATGTCCGGTATCTGGCTCAACCGCCAGTCTAAGGATGTCCGTGAAGGCGAGCGGTACGGCACCATACACGAGTATTCCGAACTGCCAGCCATGCTTGCTGTACTGGGGTTTGAAGGCGCATAGGGCCTTCCGGATGCGTGCGCATGTCGAAGAATGCAAAAAGCCGGGCCTGGGCCCGGCTTTTTGCGTTTCTATACGATGATGCCGAAGGAGTGGATGACATTCTTGCGCAGTGCCCTTGTGCGCCAGACTTCCTCGGGCCCTTCGTCGCGCACGTCGTCTGCGATGGCCGTCCTGAGCTGTTCCTGCTGCTCGGAAGAAAGGTTGAGGGCGGCTATGTCTCCCAGAAGGACCAGCGGGTCCGTGTAGGATGCGGGCATGGGGGTCTCTTCAACGTCGTGGTACAGGAAGCTGATGGTGCCCTGTGCGCAGGATGTGCATCGGTTCAGAAAGGTGAGCATGGTTTCTCCTTGTCCCCGGAAGGTCGCGTTGCGGAGCTTCCGGTCATCGGGCTGCAGCCGACTGTTTTAGCTGTGTACGGTTTCAGGCTGGTATGGGCCTGGGGGGCGCGCAATCGGTCACAAATCCGCCCCGTATGTCATCTCATGCTGTGCTTCCTGCCGGCCGGGTGCCGGTCCAACAAAAAAACGACCTCTGAGCCGAGAGGTCGATGCGTTGCAATTTTTCGACCTCATGGGGCCGCACGGTGTGCGGCTCGGCTTTGGCACCTTGCTGTGGCAGGTTGCCGGACGGTCTCAGGGCCTATCCCTCGCGTCCTCGTCATGAGCGTTGTTGTGCTTGTAGGCAATTGGGGTACAGGTGTCAACAAGGAAATCTGAGAATATGTATATAGCAATATAATCAGTATGTTGCTGTTTGAAAATATGCAAAGCGTCGTTCCTTTTGGTACTACCGTAATGCGTGTTGTTGACAATTGTGTTGCGATTCGAGCCATCGCCTGCACGGAGTTTGGCGGCTGGAGTTTGGCGGCACAATAGGGTAGGCAGTGTCTGCAAGAATGACCGGCGCAAGGAGTTGAACGAGAGATGGGTATGCTTACCGGGCGACACAGGATGGGAACAGCCGCCTTCATCATGGCGGCAAGCGTGTTTCTTTCACGCTTCATGGGCCTGATACGCGACAAGTTCATTTCCTATTACCATGGCGCAACCGTGGAGTCGGATATCTATTTCGCGTCATTCGTCATCCCCGATTTTCTTAACTATCTTTTGGCGGGTGGCTATTTTTCCATCACCCTCATCCCGCTGCTGGCGGAATATTTCGAGCAGGGAGAGGAAGAGGGCTGGCGTTTTCTTTCCGCAACGGTCTCCTGGGTTGTCCTTATTGCCGGGCTTCTCACTGCCGTTGCGTGGTGCGGCGCCCCGTGGCTTTCCGGCATCGCCGCTCCGGGATTCGACGCTGCGTCCTCGGCCCGGCTGACCTCCTTCATCCGCATCATCCTGCCGGCCCAGGTGTTCTTTCTGGCCGGAGCGTGCCTTTCCGGCCTGCTGTACATGCGTCGGCAGTTTGCCGTCCCTGCGCTGACGCCGCTGGTATACAACGGCTGCATCATTGCCGGAGGCTGGTTCATGATCGACACCGGCATGGAGGGCTTCTGCTGGGGCGTGCTGGGCGGGGCCGTGCTGGGCAGTTTCCTGATGCCTCTGGTCGCCGTGCGGAGCGGGGGCGGGGCGCGCCTTTCCCTTGCCTTTCGGCATCCCGGGGTGCGGCGCTTTCTGCTGCTGGCCCTGCCACTCATGATCGGACAGTCCATTGTCGTTCTGGATGAACAGTTTGTGCGCATCTTCGGTTCGCTGGCCGGGGACGGTTCCGTCAGCCTGCTCAACTATGCGCGTCGCATCATGCAGGTGCCCGTGGGGGTGGTGGCGCAGGCTGCCGGTGTGGCCTCCTATCCGTTTCTGGCGTCGCTGCTGGCCAAGCGGGATTACGGGGCGTTCAGCACCACTCTGAACACGGCCCTGCGCAACACCATGCTGGTGATCGTGCCGCTTTCGCTGTGGATGATCGTGGCTGCAGAGCCGCTCCTGTGTCTCATTTTCCAGCAGGGTACCTTTGGTGCCGCCCAGACATCGGAATCAACACCCCTGCTGCAGGTGATGCTGCTGGCCGTGGTGTTCTGGGGAATCCAGCAGATCATCGGGCGCGCCTTCTATGCCCACAAGGATACGGTGACGCCTGCAGTGGTGGGTTCCGCCGCCACGCTGCTGGCCCTGCCCGTGTACTGGTGGCTGGGACGGACGTACGGCGCAACCGGGGTTGCCCTTGCGGGCACCCTTTCTGTGGTCCTGTATACCGTGCTGCTGTCCGGGGTGTGGCGCAGGCGTTTCGGCAGCACGGCCTTTCAGGGCGTGGGCAGGCTGTTGTTCCGGAGTGTTTTGCTTTCGCTTCCGGCCATGGGAGGGGCGTGGTTCATTGTCGGGCAGGTCTCGGCCGCCATGGCGCAGAGTCCGCTTTGGGCCGCTGTGGTCGCGCTTGCGGCAAGCGGCTGTGCCTTCGGGGGCGTATACATGCTGCTGTGCCGCCTGTGGGCCCCGGAGATGCTGGCTCCGCTGGGCAGTATCCTGTCCCGGCTGGTTCGTCGCTGATCCGACGTTAATCCGGCTTTGATCCGGTTCGATCTGGCTCGATCAGGGGCACCGCGACGGTTCATTCCGTTTTCGCATGCAAAAGGACGGCTCCCAACGGGAGCCGTCCTTTTGCATGCATGTCTCTGTGGCGCAGTCGTCCGCTACTGTTCCAGACCACCGCTATCCGGGCCGTCGAACATGGG
>QKEJ01000052.1 GCA_003252375.1 Halodesulfovibrio sp. | reverse complement strand
GGTCTCCATACTGGTGGCGGCATCCCTGCCCCCCAACCCGCGGATTCTGGGGCCGGAAGACGGCTTTCCACCGCTTCCCATGGCCAACGTCTACATCGCCAAGGCGGAAACGCTGAGCCGCGGCGCCGAATGCTTCATCCGCATCCTGCGCGAAGCCATCCGGCAGGACGACACCATGCTGCCTGCGCCACCGGAACCGCCCGCCCCGCAGCCCTCATGACGCGCCAGCTCTTCCGAGACTGAGCCACCGCCCCCGTACCCATCATCTGGAGACTCCATGTTGCAAAGCGCCCTCGGACTGATCGGATTCACTGCTCTCGCCTGGGTATTGAGTGAACACAAACGGATTCTGAACCTTCGAACCATCATCATGGGCCTGCTGCTCCAGATCGCTGTCGCCCTGCTCATGCTCAAGGTTCCCTTTTTCAACACCGCCATGCTGCACCTCAACACCATGGTGGACGCTCTGCAAAAGGCCACTGAGGCAGGCACCACCTTCATTTTCGGCTTCCTCGGCGGCGGACCGCTCCCCTTTGACGAGATCACTCCCGGCGGCAGCTGGACTCTGGCATTCCGGGCCCTGCCACTCATTCTGGTGGTCAGCGCCCTCTCCTCCCTGCTCTTCCACTGGCGCATCATCCCCATCGTGGTACGCGGGTTTTCACTGGTACTGCAGAAGACCATGGACATCGGCGGCGCGCTGGGCGTTGGCGTGGCAGCCAACATCTTCGTGGGCATGGTGGAGGCGCCCATCATCGTGGGGCCGTACCTGCGCGCCATGTCCCGCAGCGAACTCTTCACCCTTATGGTCAGCGGCATGGCCACCATCTCGGGGACGGTGCTCGTCCTCTACGCCTCCATCCTGAACAGCGTACTGCCCGGCGCCATCGCCCATGTGCTCACCGCCTCCATCATCAGCGCCCCGGCCTCCATCCTGATTGCCCGGATCATGGTTCCGGAGCACAACAGCCATACGGCAGGAAACGCAACGCCGGTCTCGGAGGCCAGCGGGTCCATGGACGCCATCGTACGGGGAACGGAAGAAGGCGCACGGCTGCTCATCAACGTGGTGGCCATGCTTCTCGTGCTGGTGGCCCTGGTTTCCCTGGCCAATCAGGTCCTCTCCTTCCTGCCTGCCGTGCATGGTGCTCCCGTAACCCTGGAACGCATTCTGGGCGTGGTCATGTGGCCCATCGTGTGGCTCATGGGTATCCCGGCAACAGAGGCCGGACAGGCGGCCCAGCTCATGGGCACCAAGACCATCCTGAACGAATTCATCGCCTACCTGCACCTTGCAGGCCTGCCGCAGGGCACCCTCTCGCCACGCTCCATCACCATCATGACCTACGCCATGTGCGGGTTCGCCAATCTGGGGAGCCTTGGCATCCTCATCGGCGGCCTCGCTTCGCTGGTGCCCGAGCGCAAGCGGGAGATCGTCTCGCTGGGAGGCAAGTCCATCATCGGGGGCACGCTGGCCACCTGCATGACCGGGGCCGTGGTGGGCCTGCTGTACTGATCAAGGCAAAACAAAACGCCCCGCCGGGAACATGAGCTTCCCGGCGGGGCGTTTTTCATTTGTCGGACGTGCGTGCTATCCGATGTAGGAACAGCAGTAGTCCACGATGGTGTCCACAACCAGCTTGAACGACGCGTTGGCAGGCACATCAAAGCTCTCACCCGCCTGCACGGTCTTCCACGCCGTCTCCCCGGGAAGCAGCACCTGCATGGTTCCCTGCATGATCTCCATCAGCTCGGCCTGATTGGTGCCGAACTCATACTCGCCGGGCAGCATGATGCCCAACGTCTTGAAGGACCCGTCCGCGAACACGACCTTGCGACTGGTCACCTTGCCATCGAAATACACATTCGCCTTCTTGATCACAGTGACATTGGCAAATTCAGACATGTTTTCCTCTGCGCGTAACAGGTCAACGCCCGGCCGCCCTTCGGCCATGCGGGCTGGAATGCTGGCACCATACAGAGGAAGCAGGCGGGAAGGCAAGTACGGCCGACGCCTCCCCTAAAGGAAAGGCCGCAGCCATGTGACTGCGGCCGGATTTCCTGTGACGCTCCGGAAGAACCGGAAGCGAGCCGTGCTACGCGTGCACCCGTGCCCGGGGACGCTGCGGTTGCCGCGGCATGGCTCCGGGAGGCGTTCTGCGGGACGCATCGGAGTCCTTTGCTGCCGGTATATGACACACCGAGGTCAGCGGACATTTCTCGTGGGGCGGGTGCCACTCGGCCTGATGGGCGGAGCATACCGCCTGCGCAACCGTGACATGAAAATTGCCCTCACCCAGCCGCTGGTAGAGGTGCGTCCGCTTCAGCACTTCCATCACAGACTCCTTCACGCCGCAGAACGAAAGGCCGATACCGGCCTTGGCGAGCCGCTCATGCAGCAGCGTCAGGGCCTCTTCACCGGAGGCGTCAATGTAGTTGATGCCGTTCGCCTTGATGATGATGTGCTTCATCTCGGGCATCTGCTTCCGGCGGCTGGAAATGATCTCCTCCAGATAAGTCGCGTTGGCGAAGAACAGGGGGCCGTCGAAGCGGACCACGGAAAGATACCGGCATTCGGAGAGTCCGAAGATCAGGGCGTCCTTGTGGGAGTTGTCGTCGTTGAGCGACAGGTAGGCCACATGGGGACGCATGCTCTTGTACATGAAGATGGCAAGGGAAATGCCCGCGCCGAGCATGATGCCCTTGTCGAGATGCGGCGCCACGATCAGGGTGGCGACAAAGGTGATGCAGGAAATGATACCGTCCGCCTTGTTCGCCATGTAGGCATGCTTGAAGCTGGAAGGCGAGATGAGATTTATGACGGCCGACATGATGACGGCGGCAAGCACGCTGGACGGCAGATGGTACAGCAGGGGAGTCAGCCAGAGCAGCACCACAAGCACGGCGATGCTGGTGAACAGGCTGGACATGCCCGTGACCGCCCCGGCCTGCAGGTTTACTGCCGAGCGGGAAAAGGAACCGGAACTGGGATAGGCACCGCTAAAGGAACCGGCAATGTTGGCGAGCCCCTGACCTATGAGTTCCCTGTTGGGGTCAAGCCGCTGTCCGGTCTTTGCCGCCATGGCCTTGGCGATGGAAATGGCCTCCATGAATCCGAGCAGTGCAATGATGACGGCATAGGGCAACAGGCGAAGGAAGTGCCCCATGTCTATGGGGGGAATGCGGAAAGGAGGAAGTCCGCCAGGAATAGTGCCGATCACGTCGCCGCCGCCGGTCATGGCGATGGTCGTGGAGGCAAGCGGCGTACGCCCCACCTTGAGCCGCCATATACCGTCGTCGCTGACGCTGCCTTCCGGCACCCCGCCGCGCGGATAGAACAGCAGCCCCTCCGGGCTGGAGACCCGCTCGAAGAGCATGGCGCGCAAGCGGGAACGGTACTCCTCGGCTGCCGGTTCCAGCGTGTCCAGGCGATGCTGCTCCACGGACCGCCGGAACGACGCTTCCGTTCGTGCCTGCCAATCACCGTGCGCTTCATCGGCTGCGACACGCCCGTATTCCGTGCGCCGTGCAGTATGCACGTCCATTTCGCCCAGCAGGGCGTTGTACCCGGTGACAAGCGCCCGGGCTTCCGTCGAGCGTATGGCCTCCAACGGCACTGCAACCTTTTGCTCATACCCGATGGCCCACGACAGCGTCGTGGCTATGGCCACGGCGATGAGCACACCGGGGGCCTTGGGAAACCGCTTTTTGAGGAACACAATCAGAACAAAAGCCCCCACGCCGAACAGAAGCGAGGGCACATGGGTGTAGTGGACCGCCGCGTGCAGCACCCTGAGTATGGTTTCATAATGGTGCTGTGCAGGGTCCACGGTAATACCGAAGAACTTGGCCAGCTGGGAGGTGGCAATGATGATGGCTGCCGCGTTGGTGAACCCGGCGACCACGGGATGGGAGATGAAGTTCACGATCAATCCCAGTCGCAGCACGCCCAGCAGTATCTGGAATACACCCACCGTAAACGCCAGCATGATGGCATAGAGGATAAAGCCTTCCGATCCGGTGGCTGCCAACGGCGACAAGCACGCGGCCGTCATGAGCGAAACCACGGCTACAGGGCCCGTGGCGAGCTGTCGGCTGGAGCCGAAAAGTGCGGCAACAAGCGGGGGCAGCAGGGAAGCGTACAGCCCGTAATAGGCAGGCAGACCGGCAAGCTGGGCGTAGGCCATGGATTGCGGAATAAGCACCAACGCAACGGTAAGCCCCGCAAGAACGTCACTTTTGGCCTTTTGCGAGCTGTAATCCTTGAACCATTCGAGAAAGGGAAGCAAGCGAATCACCATGATAACCCATCTCCAACCGATTAGAATATGACACCACAGGCCGGCAGTCGGCGTTGCGTGAGCAAGCATTTACTGTGCCATCAAATTCTACCACTTAATCGCTTGCAATCATTGCTTAAAAATATAGACAGGGAGCACATGCTGCAATACGCAGCAACGAGACACACAAACCTGTTTCATATTGCAGCAAATGAATACAAATCTGCTGTAAAATGCAGCACGGCAAGTACAGCACGACAGATAGCTGTGGAATTTCAGCAAAATTAGAACGAGCACAGGCTGTTTCATTTCGGGACGAAAGAGGGAGGTGCGAATGCCATGAGAGAGCGGTGAGGGGGGGAGGAGACGGACGGTACAAAAGAAAAAAGCACCTATGCTTTCGCATACGTGCTTACTTTCCTATGGCGTCCCCAAGGGGATTTGAACCCCTGTCGCCTGCGTGAAAGGCAGGTGTCCTGGGCCAGGCTAGACGATGGGGACGCGTAATGGCTGGGCTGCAAGGACTTGAACCTTGATTGACGGAGTCAGAATCCGGTGTCCTGCCAATTGAACGACAGCCCAGTGCGCGAGGCAGATAACTAAAGAAACTCGCCCCCCTTGTCAACGGAATTCGGAAAAAAAATCCCCTGCCGAAAAACTGGGGGCGGCCGCCCTCCATTTGCCCGTTGCCGGGCCGTTGCGGGAGTACCTGCCTCCGTTATGACCGGGGGATGACGAAGCCTGTAAATGTATGTATTGTGCTGTATGTCCTTCCAAAATCACAGGTCCTCCTGTGGTGACGGCGCGGCATATGCGGCCCTCGATAGATCGGCAAGGAATACGCGACAACCCTTTTCCCAGGCCATTCCATGACGCTGATGAAGCTCCGCCCAGCCCACTCCATGAGTTCACGCCTGCGCATCACCCTGAGCATCTGCCTCGTTGCCATCTGCATCCTGGCAACCGTGTTTTCCTATTTCACCGCCAGAAGCATCGCCGACTTCGCCATTGAGGGCGCAGCCAATTTCTCCGCCGAAGCATCCGCCATTTACGCGGAACAGGCATCCGCAACCGCCATACAGCGCATTGCCGCTGAAGCGCGCATCAAGGCCGCCGCCGTGGAAGCCCGCCTGGACAACGCCATGGGCATTGTAACCACGCTGGCGGAATCCCTGAGCTGGAGCAGTGAAACAGGCTCCGGCGCACGCCTGAGCCGGACGGCTGTCAGCCTGCGACTCAAGCGTCTGCTCATGAACAACCCGCACCTTGTCTCGGTATACACCTGCTGGGAGCAGGGAGCGTTCACCCAACCCGGCGAGGCACGGCCTGCGGACAGGTTCACGGCCAACTGGCAGCGATTGCCGGACGGGACCATACGCTCCGCTCCCCTGCTGGACTTCGACAGCACCCTGCGCACAAAGCAGGGGGTCCGGCGCGGGGAGTTTCATATCCTCTCACGGGAAACCCATACCCCGCACTTCATTACGCTGCACCCCTATCGACTCATCACCGGCGAGACATGGCTCACCACGGCCACGGCACCGATCATGGTCAACGACACCTTCATGGGCAGCATCGGAGTCAGCTTCACGGTCGATTCCATGCATCAGATGATGCAGGCCCTGAAGGATGAACTCTACGACGGCGTCACCGACGCCTTCATCGTCACCGCAAGCGGACACGTGGTCACCGGCACCGTGGACAGTCTCGCCTCAGGCACCCACCTCAGCACCTTCACCCCCGACTGGCAGGAATGGCTGAAGGACATTGCGGCGCACAGCCCTTCAGCCCTGTTGATCCGAGACAACCTGATCATCACCATCCCCCTGGCTCTTTCGGGACAGAACCAGCCTGCCGCCATGCTTATCAGCGTTCCCGCCCGGGTCATCAATCAGGAAGCCCTGACCCTGCAGGACACCCTGACCAGCGAAATGGGCATCCTGACGGATACCATCCTGGAGCAACGGGATTTTCTTATCTGGCGTCAGATGGGTATTGGCATCCTGCTCATGCTGGTCACCCTGCTCATCGTGCTTCTGCTGCGCACGGTCGGACTGCAGGGCAAGGCCCTGCACGAAAGCGAGAAGCAGGTCAGGGAAATACTCATGAGCACCAGCAATGTGGTGCACGTAAAGGACACGGATGGCATCATCCGCTTTGCCAATCCCAGCTTTGCCCGTCTCTTTGGTCTCCCGGCAGAAACCATTGTCGGCAGGCATGAGTCCGAGGTCCTCCCTCCGGCTCTCCTCGAGGTGCTCCGCCAGCATGACCAGGCCACACTGCTGGCGGACAAACCCATGCAGTGGGAAGAGACACTGGACAGCGACGGCAGCAATCTCATTTTCCTCACCACCAAGTTCCCCCTGCACCGCACCACCGGTGAAACATACGGGATATGCTCCATTGCCGTGGACATTTCCGAGCGCAGCCGGTCCGAGCAGCGCATTCTTCAAATGGAACGTTACCTTGCCGACATCATAGACTCCATGCCCTCCGCCATCATCGGCGTGGATGAAGGAGGCAGGGTCAGGCACTGGAACCTGCAGGCCGCAGCCATTTTTGCCATCTCCAAGGAAGAAGCCGTCGGCCGCCCCCTGCTGGAGATAGCACCGGCCCTGACCGACGAGTGGGCGCGGGTGCAAACCACACTGGCCGCCGATTCGCCGTTCCCGGCAGAGCGGACCAGCATCCGCCTTGCCAACGGCGAAACCATGCATGCGCGTATCGTGGTCTATCCGCTGCACAGGGAGGATGGGGTGGAAGTCGTCATCCGGCTGGATGACAGAACCGCCCAGATACGCATCGAGGAAATGATGATCCAGACGGAAAAAATGCTCTCCATCGGCGGTCTTGCGGCCGGGATGGCGCATGAAATCAACAATCCGCTGGGCGCCATCCTGCAGGGAGCGCAAAACATTGAGCGCAGGCTTTCTCCGGACATTCCGGGCAATGTGCAGACCGCCACAGCAGTCGGCTGCGATCTCGACGCCATCGCCGCCTATTTCGAACGCCGCAAGATCTCCTACATGCTGCGCGGCATCCGGGAGGCAGGGGAACGCGCCGCCCGCATCGTGCAGAACATGCTGAACTTTTCCCGGAAAAGCGAATCCATCAGGGAAGCCGTTGCCATACCGGACATTGTGGAACGCACCATCGAGATGGCCCGCAGCGACTATGACCTCAAGAAGCGCTACGACATCAAGCAGGTACAGATCACCACCCAATTCAACGTAGACCTGCCCGCAATATCCTGCATCGCCACGGAGATAGAACAGGTACTGCTGAACCTGTTCAAGAATGCGGCACAGGCCATTGCAATGAGGGAGGATGCTCCCCGGAACGCCGCACACATACATGTTGCCGCGCACAGGGAAGGGACAGAGGTGGAGCTGACCGTGGAAGACAATGGTCCGGGCATGGACGAGCCCACCCGCAGGCGGATATTCGAACCGTTCTTCACCACCAAGGCGCCCGGGATGGGAACAGGACTGGGGCTCTCCGTCACCTACTTCATCATCACGGAAAACCACGGAGGGTCCATCTCCGTGGAATCGGAACCGGGCAAGGGCACACGGTTCATCATCCGTCTGCCCATCAAGGGGCACACCCCCAAGTCCGGCGTATAGCTGCGGCAGTGCGGATCAGGGCAGCATGTGCCCGGCACGCATGGTGATCATGCTGTCCGCCACCGAAGAAAGCCATTCGCGATCGTGGGAGACGATCACCAGCGTACAGCCATGCTTTTCGCGCATGTGCAGCGCGGCAGCCCGGATGCGCTCCGCCGACTCCTCGTCGAGGGAGGACGTGGGTTCATCCAGCAGCAGCACGCGGGGCTCCAGCACTATCCTGGCCGCAAGAGCCACTCGCTGCGCCTCGCCCCCTGAAAGTTCATACCACTGCCTGCTCATGAACTCGGCCGGCACCAGCCCCACCTCTTCCAGAGCCAGCGCAACACGGGTCTCCGTTCTGGCGACACCGCGCACCCGCAGCCCGTAAGCCACGTTGTCGGCCACCGTGCGGCGCAAGAGGTATGGCTCCTGTGTAAGCAGGGTCGCCTGCTTGCGGAGCACGGCAGGCTCCGTCCCTCCGCGTGCCTCCCGACCGGCCACGGGGACGCCGTCAAAGACAATGCGCCCCTGCCGAGGCATCTCCAGAAAGGCCAGAATGCGCATGAGCGTCGACTTGCCGCTGCCGTTGGGGCCGGCCACCCCGGTAATGCTGCCGGGCTGGATGGACAGGGCGTCCACACTAAGGACGGGACGCCCGTTATAATGCTGCAGCAGGTTGGAGCATGCATATAATGCGGTCATCGTGCCGCCCTCCGTTTCAACCCGCTCACGGCGATATTCACGCCAAAGGCGATGAGCAGAAGAACAAGCCCCAGCGCCACCCCCATGGCGAACTCGCCCTTGCCCGTTTCCAGGGCAATGGCCGTGGTTATGGTACGGGTATGCCATTTGATGTTCCCCCCCACCATCATGGAGATGCCCACCTCAGAGACAATACGTCCGTACGCGGCCACGGAAGCCAGCATGAGATGATACCGCACCTCCCACAACGTGGCATGCAGCTGCTGACGTCCGCTGGCGCCCAGCGTAAGCAGGGTCATCTGAAGCCGATCGTCCGCATTTTCCACGGCATTGGCCACCATGGCGATAACAATGGGCATGCCGAGCAGCACCTGGCCGAGCGCAATGCCCTGCAGGGTGAACAGCAGGCCGAACCCGCCCAGGGGACCGCTGCGGGAAATGAACCCGTAGACCATGAGTCCTATCACCACGGTGGGGAAGGAAAGCAGGGTATCCACACACAGACGCATGGCCCTGCGCCCCGGAAAACGGCAATAGCCCAGCAGAAAGCCGAGCGGTGCCCCGAGCAGCACGGTCACGCAAATGGACAAGGAGGAGACGCAGACCGTTGCGGCCACGGCAGACCATGTTTCAGGATGCCCGTCGAGCAGCAGCTGCAGGGCCGTGGAAAACCCTTCGAAAATGAATCCCATGCTGTACCTGCCATAAAAAAGGGCGGTATGCACCGCCCTTCAGTTCCATCCGTAGGACTACTTGCCGGCGTTGGGGGTAAACAGCTGCTTGCCCATGAGCTTGAAGTCGCCGATCAGCTTCTGGGTGCCGGGAGCGGCCATCCAGTCAATGAACTTCATGGCGAGGTCATACTTTGCCTGGGGGCAGTTCTTGGTGTTCACGGCCATGGCACTGTACTGGTTGAAGAGCACACCATCTCCCTCCACGAGGACAACCATGGGAGGATTGCCGTTGTGGGAGGCAGCGTACTTGATGAAGGTTCCGCGGTCGGTCATGGTGTAGGCGTTCTTCTCGCTGGCCATGTTGATGGTGGGCAGCATGCCCTGGCCGGTCTGAATGTACCAGGCGTCCTTTTCGGGCACCGGCATGCCGGAAGCCTTCCACAGGGAGAGTTCCTTCTTGTGGGTGCCGGAATTGTCGCCACGCGAGCAGAAGGGAGTGGCGGAACCGGCGATGGTCTTGAGGGCATCGCTGACGGACATGCCCTTCACCTTGGCGGGGTCAGCCACGGGGCCGACGATGACAAAGTCGTTGTACATGAGCTGGGTACGGTCAGTGCCATAGCCCTCTTCCACGAACTTCTTTTCGGAAGCGGGGGCATGCACGAGCAGCACGTCCACATCGCAGTTCTTGCCCATGGCCAGAGCCTTGCCGGTGCCCACGGCGGTCCAGCGCAGGTCTATACCCGTATCGGATTCAAAGGCGGGCTTCAGCACGTCCAGCAACCCCGTGTTATCGGTACTGGTCGTGGTGGCCATCATAAGCACTGGCTTCTCGGCCATCGCGGCAACAGGGAACACCAAGGTCATGAACAGGAGCAACGCAATCAGCTTTTTCATTACCATATCTCCGGATAACAGGGGTTTGGTTCCGCATGGAACAGAGTAAAAGATGGTAAACCTTGTATGCAACCCCTGGCGCACCGTCCAGAGGCACACGCATACGCACGAACTGGCACTCAGCCATTCTATACGCGCAAACATGCTGTCATGACAATGAAAGTTCCGGAAAAAAGATGGCCTCCACGCCGGGCAGAGGGCAAAAAAATAGAGCGATTCGCATGATTCAAGGCGGAATTGGGGGGCAATCCTCAAACTTGTACGAATCGCTCAATTTGTACCGGACGAATCCGGAAAATATCGTATGAGCCGGAAGCAACCGTTGTGCCGCAAGGCATGTCCTTCCGATTGGCAACATGTAGCAGCATCCTTACACAAAGGCAAGCTGCTTCCCCGAAAACCGTAATCCGTAATGCCACATACGGTCTGCTATCGTCCCACCCACAGGGAAAAACGGGCCACATTCTCATGCAGACCAAGGCTCACTGATCCGGCAAACAGACGCCGGGCAAGCGATTCCGGAAGATCCGGCCTGCGCCCCACAGCCACCACGGCATAGTTGCCGTCATGCGCCAGCCGGACAATGGTTTCCACCTTGTCTGCGGCATCCGTCACCAACGTACTGATACGGGATTCGCTGATGCCGTTGTGCAGTATGCAATTACGGGCCTGCTCCAGCGCCTCTGCGGCCCGTACATCCGAACGTGGACTATCCGTACGCAGGTGGAGCACCGTGACCAGCAGGTCCGGCTCATGGTCCATCATGAACCCCACATGGTCCGCCATGTGGGAAGCCGCCTCGGAACCGTCCGCACACAGGAGAACATGCCGCCTTCCGGATTCGGGCTGGTTGCAGACCCACACGGGAAACTCGCCATTCTCCCAGAGGATGCCTCTGCTGACACTGGTCGTGTAGAGCCGCTGCATCCAGTCCAGATAGCGGCGTCCCACCACCACGGCATCATACAGCCCCCTTGTGGCCTCAAGGGCAATATCCCTGACAATGCCGTACTGGGCAGGCAGCACCTTGGCGGTAATGCCGGATTCCGGAAAGCCACGCGCCACGAGCCAGTCCCTGGCCAGGCCGACAGTCTCGTGCCCCTTGGCAAGCTGTCCGGCAGACAGCGTAATGCCGAGCTCGGACTCATCGGCCGCATACCCGGGAGGAACCACATACAGCAGGGTGCAATGCACCTTCTGCTTGTTCCGAAAAAAGTCCGACACGAACCGCATGCCCCATGAGGAGGACATATCGTCACTCACGGTCAGAAGCAGGGCCCTGTTCATGCGTGCCCCCTTACCGGGAAAAGAGGTAGCCGTACTTCACGGCAATGCCGTCGGTCCGTTCCGCAAGCTGCTGGGCAATGGCCGATGCCGTGGCCTCGCTGACCACGCCGCTCTGCCGCCCGAGATAGTACTGCAGGTTGCCCTTGCTCTCGGCGAACACCCATACGACGGCATATGCCGAACCGACATCAGGACGCGAGGCAAACTCCGGAACCGTGGAAATGAGAATATTGATCTTGGGAGTATCCGCGTCGGTCAGTGCGAACAGGCTGGAGGCATTGCACACCTCCTTGAGCTGGAAGGCAAGGCGGGTACCCGCCGTGTCCGCCCCCTCATGTTCGACCGAAACCGCTGTCGCCCGGACGGCAACCTTCTGCGGCGCATCCTTCAGCGGTTTCTTGCCCATCTCTTCGGCCAGAGCCCCGGAGGTCATGAGCAATACCAGACACAGGGCCACGACAATACGCACCGGATTTCGCATGTCTTTCTCCTTTTCGGACAACATGCCGCCAGTGTAGCGCCGCAGTGGTATCAAGGCAACCGGTTCACGGAAAAACCGGACTCAGTCCTCCGCCACGGGCAGACGTATCATCTGCACGAACAGGAGAGACAGCACGGCCAGACCTGCCGCACCAAGGAAGGGAATGCGATAGTCGACCATCCACAGCAGACCACCCGCAGCCGGGACCACCACCGCCGCAATATGGTTGATGGTGAAGCCCACGGCCATGCTGGGAGCGATATCCGCCGGGTCGGCAATCTTCTGGAAGAAGGTCCGGATGGCGATGGAGAAGTTGAAGAAGATATGGTCGAGAACATATAGCACCGCCACCAGCTGCTTGCTTTCCACATACGCGTAACTGATGAAGATGAAGATGAGGCTCACGTACTCAAGCGACAGCACCCGGCGTTCGCCGAACCGGTTCACGGCCCTGCCGATGGCTGGTGAAAGGAACCAGTTCACCACGTTGTTCACCACAAAGAGAATGGTGATTTCCTGTACCGAATACCCGAACTTCTGCACCATCAGGAAGACGGCAAACGCCGTGAACACCTGCCGTCTGGCTCCCCCGAGAAAGGTGAGCATGTAGTACAGCCAGTACCGTGAGCGCAGCACCATGCCTCGCCGCTGCGGAGGAATCTTGGGTGATGTGGGGTTGCGGGTCAGGCACCAGAGGCCCGCCAGCATGGCGACACCGCCGAAGAGCAGGAACATGGTCTGGTATTCCAGCATCGGGGCCAGCAGGAAGATGGTCGCCCCCACAGCCAGATTCGCCCCGGAAGAGACCCCGCGCAGCCGTCCCATGACCAGAGGGGCCGTGGCCCGGTCAAAGTACTGCAGCGTGAGGGACTGGTTCATGGTTTCGTAGTAGTGGAACCCGAAGCTCATGACCAGGGTGGTGAAGACCACCCCGTAATAGGTGGGCAGGTACCCGGCCAGGGCGACCCCGGCCCCCATGACGAGCAGGGAGAGCGCCGCCAGCGTATGCTCACGCACCACCAGCAGGATGTAGATCACCAGCAGGGACAGGAACCCGGGCACCTCCCGCAGCGATTGCACATACCCGTTCTGCGCGCCGGTCAGCCCGGCGACCTCCACGGCGAAGTTGTTGTAGAGGGTGCGCCAGCCCTGAAAACCGGTTGCCGAGGCAAGCACGAGGACAAGCAGGAATATGTACATGCGCCGGTTGTCGGCGTTGGCGAGAGACGGTTTCACCATGGGGGGCACCTTTGCACGTCGCGCCTTCCCGCAGAGGACCGGCAAGGGCACGATGCCAGCTGTGTGATTGAACAGTGTTGTCCGGAAAAGGCATGTAGCATGAAGGCGACCGGCCCCGCCACTGTATTGTTGCCTCGCACTGCCGCCAACGGCGACGGAGAGGCGTTACCGACCTTCAGTCTCGTGGAGGACACAGGCTTCAAACCAGAACAGCTGGGTCTGCGGCTCGCGCCAGCAATCCTCCGGAAGCCCGGCCTTGTGGCAGGTTTGCCCCAGAAACGTCTCCCTGTCCCACCGCCACTCCACCGGCACCTGCGGCAGCAGCAGGCCGGAGTGCATGCCCCGGCGCACGATGAGCCCATGCCGTCCCACCTCTACGGCCTGTGCATCCGGGCACGGCGTAATGGGCCCCATGACGGAGATCTCCATGGCAATCTCGCTGAACTCATCTCCTCTGAGGGGGGGGAAACGGGGGTCTTCAAACGCTGCGGCCCGGGCCATGCGCTCAACGGTCCTGAACAGTGGGCCATCCCCCACCACGGAACCAATGCATCCGCGCAGACAGCCACCATGCTTGAGCGTGACGAACGCGCCAAGGGGAGCATGCAGCGGTCCGGGAGGGGGAGGAGGCGTCTCGCGTCTCAATTGCCTGCCTTCCGCCAGCTCCCGCGCAATGGCCAGTCGGGCAAGGCCGAACAGGACCTTGCGCTCCTCCTCGGAGAATTCCATATGTAGTGTGTTTTGCATCCGGCCCCCTTTTGGCAGAGACTGCGGGCGAAAGGAAAAGGCGCGATCCCGGCCGCGCCTCCCGGGCACCATGTTGCAAAAGACTATCTGGTTTTGCCAAAAATGTGTACCATTACCCATCCCTCGCCAGAACCAACGACCGGAGCCCGGCATGACTGTAACCCGATCTCACATCATCCTTCTTGCCCTGCTGGCATGCGGCATCGTGGTGTGGGCCCTGTACGGGGTGCTGAATCCGCATCCTCCCATCAAGATTGGGTTCTCAGGCCCTCTTGAGGGCAAGTTTTCTGATCTGGGCATGCAGGGCCGGAATGGCGTGCAGCTCTGCGTGGAGCACATCAACGCCGCCGGGGGCATCAATGGCAGAAAGCTGGCTCTGGAGACGCGCAATGACGGCCAGACCGAGGCCGAGGCCGTCGCTGCCGACTCAGCACTCATGGAAGCAGGCGTCGTCGCCATCATCGGCCACATGACCAGCCAGCAATCCATTGCCGCCATCACCGTGCACGGCAACAAGGGAATGGTCTACATATCTCCCACCACAAGCGCCCCGGCGCTGACCGGCATCCGCGACAATTTTTTCCGTGTCATGTCGCAGAATACCAGCTGGGCCTGGGCACTGGCAGAGCATGTCGTTCAGCACCGCAACCTGCACCGTTTTGCCGCCATCTACGACCTGGACAATGAATCATACACCCGCAGCTATACCAAGGCCTTTGCAGAACGCGTCCACCAGCTGGGCGGCATGGTGCAGCCCGAAATCCCGGTACATGCCTCAAGGCAGAAGGACTGGCTGCCCATTCTGCGTGACGCCCGCATGAAAGGAATCGACGGAATCTTCATCGCCCTGTCATCCCGCGACACCGTGGCGCTTGCGCAGACCATGGACCTGAACAGCCGGCGGCTCCCCCTCTTCAGTGCTCCGTGGGCCTTCACGAACGAGCTGGTCATGACCGGAGGCAGGCATGTGGAGGGACTCACCGCAGCCATATCCTTCAACCCGGACAACCAGCGCCCGGAATACCAGCGATTCAAGGCCGCCTATATCGCCCGTTTCGGATGGCCCCCCTCCTTTGCCGCCGCTTACGGCTACGAGGCCATGCAGACCCTTGGGGCCGCACTGTCCATCACCAAAGGCTCAAGACAGGGACTTGCCCGGGCCATGACGCGCACAGGCCTCCAGACCGGGGTCAGCGGTCCTTTTGAACTGGACGCATACGGCGACATCAAACGCCCCACCTTCATTCTGACCGTCCACAACGGAACCGTGGTCAACGCGCAATGAACGCCCCTCTTACTCCCCCTCCGCTGGTCAAACTGCTGAACCAGAAACTGCTCAACTGGGGCGGGCTGTTCTTCCTTGTCGGCTGCCTGACGCTCGGCTCCCTGTTCTTCATGACCGCCCGCAGCAATTTCGACCGGGACAGCAAATCCCTGTCTCTGACACTTGCCCGCTATGTCGAGGGCTATGTGGATAACGCCATCATCCACCTCGACCACATCAGCCTCGACATGAACGAAGATGCCATATCCGGCTCCGCACACGACATGCAGGCCCTGGAACGGGCCTGGAAAACCAGCCACCGATTCTCCCAGCTCCTGCTCATCGGACCGGACCGGACTGTCATTGCCAGCGTCCCCTCGGGCGTCCGCAATGTGGACTTCCCCGTTCCCATGACCCCGGTGCCCGGCTCTCCCCTGCACCGGATCGGCCCCCCGATGCCGATAGACAACGGCAAAAGTACGGTCATCCACCTCGCCAATGACATGCAGAACGGGTATACGCTGGTGGGAGCCCTCAAGCTGGACACCCTGCAGAACCACCTGGCGGCAATCCCGCCCACGCAGGGAGAAACCATCATCCTGACAGACCGGTGGGGCACCGTCATAGCCCACCCCGACCGCAGCAGCATCACCCAGCAGCAGAACATCGGGTATCTGCCCTACTACGGACCGAACGCGGACTTCCATACCAGCAGCATCATCTCGATGCACGACACCACCTACATTTCGTATGGCACCGTGATACCGAGCCTGGAATGGGTTCTTGTTGACACCGTGCCCATGATGACCATGTACCGCAATGTCATGCTGTCCGTTGCCCAGTTTCTCGGCTTTCTGCTGATCACCTACATTGTCTTTTCCGTCAGCTTTGCCATGGAGATGCGCCGTGCACTGCTGGCCCCATTCTCCCGCCTTACCGCCTCCATGCGCCGCCTTGCCGGGGGAGATTACGCCCACTCCTCCGAAGGATCTGCAGCCTTTCAGGAACTTGCCGAGCTCAGGCAGACCTTCAACGACATGGCGCACACCATCCACCTGCGGGAGCAGGAGCTCGCCGCAGCCCGCCAGTACGTGAAGAACATCGTTGACTCCATGCCCTCCATTGTCATCGGCCTTGATGCCGACATCCGCATCCAGCACATCAACGCCGCCGCCGAGGCATGGTGCGGAATTGAAGAGCAATATGCCGCGGGCAGGGAGCTCGGCCGGGTCTTTCCGCACCTGATGCCCCTGTTTGACGACATCCTCGAGGCCATGGACATGATGCAGCCCAAACTCCTGTCAAAGCGCCGGTGTGCCCGGGAAGACAGCATCCTCTATCAGGACATCCTCATCTATCCCCTCGTCAACACGGGCGCACGCAGCATCGTGCTGCGTGTCGACGATGTGACCAGCCGAGTACGCATGGAAGAGATGATGATACAGACGGAAAAGATGATGTCCGTGGGCGGACTGGCAGCAGGCATGGCGCATGAAATCAACAATCCGCTCGGCGCCATCGTGCAGGGAGCCCAGAATATCGAGCGCCGTATTTCAGACACTCTGGAAGCCAACCACGAGGCAGCGGACCGTGCGGGTTGTCCGCTGGCGACCATCCGGGCCTACCTTGAGGACAGACAGATACTGCTCTTCCTGTCCGGCATCCGCGAGGCGGGGATGCGTGCGGGGCACATTGTCTCCAACATGCTGAATTTCTCCCGGGCAAGTGAAGCCCAACGCTCCACCATAGACCTGCACCAATCCCTCGACCGCACCATAGAACTGGCCAGCAACGACTATGACCTGAAAAAGCGCTACGACTTCAGGGCGCTATCCATCATACGCGACTTCGACCCGAGCATCGGCTCCATCATCTGCTCGCGCGGCGAACTGGAACAGGTCATCCTGAACCTGCTGCGCAACGCCGCACAGGCCATACACACCAAGACGTACAAGGCCCCAAGCGGACCGCAGATCACCCTCCGCACCAGACTGGAGGAAAACGGGGTGTGCATTGAGGTGGAGGACAATGGACCAGGCATGGATGAAACGATCCGCAAGCGCGTCTTCGAACCGTTCTTCACCACAAAGGATGTGGGGGAAGGCACCGGACTCGGCCTCTCCGTTTCCTACTTCATCATCACGGAGAACCACCGGGGCAGCTTTGACGTGACCTCCACACCGGGCATGGGGTCGAAATTCACCATCAGGCTTCCCATGGCCTGATACGGACTAGCCCCACACGAAGATGGCGCCGCCGAGGCAAAAGAGAATCAGTCCCGTCACCCGGTTGATGGTTCCGGCATGGGTGCCGTACAGCCGCCGCATGAACGGTGTGTGCAGGAAGTAGACAAAGGCCGCCCAGCCGAACAGCCCCTCAAGCACGATGACCGCCCCGTAGGCCAGCCGATCTCCCAGAGCGGTTTCCGGCGTGACCAGCTGCATGAACACGCTGAGAATGAACATGGTCACCTTGGGATTGAGCAGGTTGCAGAACAGCCCGTCTCGGAATCCCTGCCAGCCCGTGGTGCAGTGCATGCCTCCGGCATCCAGCTGCACGCTGCCTCTGTCGAAGAAGCAACGCCATCCCACATAGAGCAGATAGCCCGCACCGGCATACTGCAGGGCCCTGAAGACCATGGGATTGCTCTTGATGATGATGGCCAGTCCCAGCACCGAAAGCATGACATGGCAGCACAGGCCAAGGCACACGCCCAGCACGCAGGCGTAGGCAGCCCTGCAGCTGTGTGCGCCAGTGCCGCCCGCGCCGCCCGCACCGGCAGTGGAATGCCGGATGAGCAGCATCATGTCCGGTCCCGGGCTCATGCGGGCAAAGAAACAGACCGTGAACAGCGTAAGTATGGTTTCCAGCATGGGACGTCCTTGCAAGGGGGCTAGAAGCCCTGCTCCAGCGGGGGCCAGACAAGCCACTCTCCATCAGAGAGAACCCTGGGCGCATCCGAGGGCGCCACGGAAATCACACGATCCCGCACGGTCAGGCGGTTCTGCGCAATCCACTGGATGGCCTGCGGGTATATCCTGTGCTCCATGGCGTGGATCCGCTCCTTCAGCGTTTCCACATCCTCCTCTGGGTTCACCGGCACCGCAGCCTGGATGATCACCGGTCCGTGATCCATGATCTCATCCACGAAGTGCACGGTGCAGCCCGTGATCTTCACCCCGTATTCCCGGGCGTCCGCCGCCCCGCGCACACCGGCGAAGGCCGGAAGAATGGCCGGATGAATATTGATGACGCGCCCTGCAAACGCCTGCAGAAACGCGGGGGTAAGCAGGCGCATATATCCGGCAAGCACAATGGTATCCGCACCCGATTCCCGGATGGCCGCAATCATGGCCCGGTCAAAGCTCTCCCGGTCAGGGTATTCCACATGCGGCAGGCACAGAGCGGGAATTCCCGCAGTCTGCGCGCGCTCAAGGGCATGGGCCCCCTTCCGGTTGCACAGGACCAGACGGATATCCACGTCCAGGACACCCGCAGCATGCTTGTCCAGTATGGCCTGCAGGTTCGAGCCGTTGCCCGACGCAAGCACCGCAATCTTCAAGGCCATGGGAACATCACTCCATGCGTTGTTTCTGGGAGCCGGGGATGCCGGAAGGAAAAATCCGACCTGTGCCCAGACGGCCCCTGCGTGTTGTCTGTTCTGCCAGAGGAACGGCCATTTGGCAAAGGGCACGGGACGAAGCCCCGTGTCATCCGCAGGAATGGGACGCA
>QKEJ01000119.1 GCA_003252375.1 Halodesulfovibrio sp. | reverse complement strand
CAACGGCTGGCACGTTTCCATTCCCGGCCCGGTGAGCTACCCCAAGAATGACGGGCTTCGGGAGGCACTGCGCGTCATCCCGCAGGACAGGATGCTGCTGGAGACCGACTGCCCCTACCTCACGCCCATGCCCTACCGGGGCAAGCGGAACGAACCCGCTTTTCTGGTCTTTACCGCACGGGTGGTGGCGGAGACGCTGGGCGTGCCCGTGGCGGACCTGTGGACGCAGTGCGGGCGCAATGCGGCGCGGTTCTTCGGACTGGCAGACTGGTCCACGGAGGCTGCCGGGTCTGCCGGACCTGTTGAATCTGGCGGACTGGAAGCATAGGGAGTGCAGGCATGAAGGGCACGATGGGCAGGCATGTGCCGGTTCTTGCGCCGGGGCAGCGGCAGGCGCTGCTTGCACAGGGCATGGCGCTGTTCAACGCCGGGGAATGGCTTGCCAGTCATGAGGCCTTTGAACTGCTCTGGAGGGCGGAACCCGCAGCCCACAGGGATATCTACAAGGCGTTGGTGCAGGTGGCCGCAGCCATGCACCATGCGGGCAGGGAAAATCACAGGGGTGCCAGGCGGCTTCTGGGCCGGGCCTCCGAGCTGTTTGCGGTGCAGGGAACAGGGTGCCCCGAAGCAGGAGTGGACGTCGGGGCGCTGGCGGCGCAGGTGCACCGGTTGGCGCGGCAATGCGTGCAGCAACCTTGTGGTGATTCCCTTGATGCTCTGGCAGGCGCAGTGCTTCCCGGGCTGTCCGGCTGCGATGCGAAGCAGGCGTAAGCGGACTGGTGTTGCCAGGATGGGCAATGCTCCAGTAGTAAGTTATAATTAGTTCTAATGTGTCGCCGTGCTAGTTTCGAATGAACAATGTTTCGCGTAATCCTGCGGGAGTAATCATGAAGAAAATCTATATAGCAGAAGACGACATAGTGACGCGCACGCTGATATCTGAGCAGGTAAAGTCATTTGGTTTTACGGTGACCGCCTTTGAGGACGCCATTACCGTGCTGGAGGCATTGCGCAAGAACCCCGGAGCAGCCGACCTGCTCATCACGGACGTGCGCATGCCGGGCATGGACGGCACCGAGCTGATCGCCGAACTGCGCAAGATTGATGAGTTTGTCCATTTTCCCATCATCATCATGTCCGGCGTGGTGGGCGTAAAGGATATTTCCGAGCTCCTGAAGAACGGCGCAAGCCGGTTCCTCGCCAAACCCATTGATCCGGACGATCTGAGGGAGAACATCGAGAAGGCGCTTACCGTGCCGTACGGCTACTAGCTGGCTGTATCCCCGCCGTTTGCACGCAGGCGGCGGATGCGTTCCACCACGGGCGGATGCGAGTGATGCAGGAAGACCGTGAACGGGTGGGGCGTGAGATTGGAAAGATTGGTGATGGAAAGAGTGATCAGGGCAGAGGCAAGTGTCTCTGCCTTTTTTGTTGTCCGGGCGGCAAAGGCGTCGGCCTCGAACTCGTGGGCCCGTGAACGGCTGTTGGCGCACATCCCCAGCAGCAGGGACAGCGGCGTGTACAGGAAGCTGAAGAAGACGATGCCCGCATGGGTGCTCATGCGGTCCATGCCGAAGGCGTTGAAGAGGGGCGGGTAGGTGAGCACGAAGGAGAGCAGCAGAAAGGTCAGCCCCGTGCGCAGGATGCCGAAGCCCAGCATGCGGTGGATATGGCCGAGCTTGCAGTGACCGACTTCGTGGGCCACCACGGCCACCACCTGCTCATGCGACATGGCGTTCACCAGCGTGTCAAAGAGGGCGATGCGCTTTTTCCTGCCGAATCCGGTGAAGAAGGCGTTCCCCTTGCCGGAGCGTTTGGAGCCGTCCATGACGAACAGGCCGGACAGGGCGAATCCTGCCGCGCGCACATAGTCCTCTATGCGTGTGCGCAGGTCACCCTCGGGCAGGGGGGTGAAGGTGTTGAAGAGAGGCAGAATGATCACCGGGGCAACGTACTGTATGGCCAGCATGGCCAGAACCGTGAAGGCCCATGCCGCCAGCCAGGCCCAGCTGCCCAGTGCGGCAAAGAACCAGAGCACGCCGGAGAGCAGCGGGCCGCCGATAATGGCGGCAAGCAGCATGCTCTTGAGCGCGTCCAGCATGAACAGGGCCGGGGTGGTCCGGTTGAATCCGTAGCGCTCTTCCAGGACGAAGGTGCGGTACAGGGCCGTGGGCAGCGAGAGCAGCAGGTAGCTGGCCAGTGAGAGCAGGGCGAAGAAGGCGAGCCCCTGTGCGATGGGCGCATCAAAAAGGGCCATGGCCATCTTGTCCAGCCAGTTGAAGGCGCCGCCCCGCATGGCGAGAACCACCACCACGAGGCCCGCGGTTTCCGATACGAGGTTCAGCCGGGCGTTGGCCCGGGCATAGGCCTGCGAGGTGGCATAGCGTCCGGCGTCCGTCACCGGGGCGAACTCCTCGGGAACGCCGTCATTGAGGGCCCGCATGGTGAGCAGCGATGAGGCTGCCTCCAGAGCCCAGGCGGCGACGAGGATGAGCAGGATGAGGACGGACAGCGTGTTCATGGCATTCTCCCGGTAGATTTCCGCTGGGGGTCTCTGTGCACATAGTCATATGTTGCGGTGCTGGCAACCGAATCGGCAAAACAGCGTTCCGTCACTGGAGAAACCCGCAGGCGGCGTGTTTGTGCCCGTCTGTGGTGCGGTTCCAAGTCACTTGCCCCCGGTGCGATTTTTCCTTATGTCTGTGTACTCAGCCCATTCGTCCGTACAGTATCAATCAGCCCGCCCAGAAGGTCCTCAGGCCTGCGCAGGCTGCAACTCTCCAGCTCTCGTATGAGGAATGTTCATGAAACCGCTTGAAATTAAGAAAGATATTTTCTGGGTTGGCGCCGTTGACTACGTCAGCCGCGACTTCCACGGGTACTCCCTGTCCCCGCAGGGCACCACCTACAACGCCTATGTGGTCAAGGACGAAAAGAACGTCCTGTTTGACAACGTGAAGGAAGGCTTTCTGCCCACACTGCTGTGCCGTCTTTCCCAGGTGGTCGAACCCGAGAAGATCGACTACATCGTCTGCAACCATCTGGAGCCCGACCATGCAGGCTGCCTGCCCGAGCTGATCAAGCTGTGCAAGCCTGAAAAGATCTACTGCTCGCCCATGGGCAAGCGGTCCATGGAAGCGCATTTCGATACCGAAGGCTGGCCCATCGAGGTGGTCAAGACCGGCGATTCCATCAATATCGGCAAGCGTGACATCCACTTTGTGGAAACCCGCATGCTGCACTGGCCCGATTCCATGGTTTCCTACATCCCGCAGGACAAGCTGCTTGTCTGCAACGACGCCTTCGGCCAGAACATCGCCTCCACCGAGCGCTATGCCGACGAGGTGGATCGCGCCGTGCTCGAGCACGCCATGACCGAATACTACCACAACATCGTGCTGCCCTTCTCGCCCATCGTGCTCAAGACCCTTGAGCAGATTGCCGAGCTGAAGCTCGATATCGACATGCTGGCTCCCGACCACGGCCTCATCTTCCGTGGCGAAGACGTGGCCTGGTGCCTGAACAAGTACCGCGAGTATGCCGAGCAGGCTTGGAAGAAGCGCGCCGTGATCGTGTTTGACACCATGTGGCATTCCACCGAAAAGATGGCCTATGCCGTGGCCAGCGGACTGGAATCCGAGGGCGTGCCCACCCGTATCATGTGGCTGAAGGCGGACCATCACAGTGCCGTGATGACCGAACTGGCCCGTTGCGGTGCCGTGATCTTCGGCTCCCCCACCCACAACAACGGCATCCTGCCCAACGTGGCCAAGATGCTCACCTACATGAAGGGGTTGCGTCCCCAGAACAAGATCGGCGGCGCCTTCGGCTCCTTCGGCTGGTCCGGCGAGTGCGTGAAGCAGCTTACCGAGTGGATCGGCGACATGGGCTTCGAGATGCCCGTGGAAGGCGTGAAGGTGAAGCATGTGCCCAAGCATGACACCTATCAGGAATGCTATGACATGGGCGTGGCCATCGGCAAGGCGCTCAAGGAAAAGTGCGGCGAATAGCCCCCATTTCGTCATCGGATCTGCGTATACAAGTAAGAGTGCCCCCGGTCGCAATGCGGCCGGGGGCGTTTGTGTCTGCTGTGGCGGGGGCGGGCTACTTGCCCGGATCATCCTTGTGGCGGAAATAGGTGAGCGCGGCGCCCAGTTCCTCTTCCAGCAGCTTGGAGATGGGATGCTCCTCCACTTCCTTGCGCAGTTCCGCATAGGGGCGCACCCGGCTGGTGGGCTCCCGTATGCTCAGGGTCGTATCCGGCCCGAACCACTGGCGGGCGCGTTCCGTCAGCACGCCGACAAGGCTGCTGTCGTTCAGGCGGCCGTACTGCATGTCCGATTGCGTCAGGATGCGCAGCTCGGTCCCCTCGAATTCGCCGCGTGACGAGTTGAGGATGTTCACGCTTCTGCCACCCTCGCCGTTCTGCTGCTTGCAGAAGAGCAGAAAGCTGTCCCAATCGCGCGGTCCTGCATAGGTCGCGGGGTCGAGCGGGGCTTCCGGGGCGCTGTCGGGCGACGGGCCTGGATCTTCGGGCTCCGGCTGTGGTCCGGCAGGGGCATGGCCGCCGCCGAATTCGGGCGGCAGATCGGGCGGAGGCCCGTCCAGATAGCCGGAGGGGGGGCCTGCGTCGCGTTCCGCTTCCTGCCGTTTCCGGGCCCTGTGTGGCGGCTCCGGCGGCTGGCCTGCGGCTCTGGCCGGCGTGGCGGGTGCGGGGCGGGACGCGGCGGGCTGTGCAGACGGTGCATCGGGCATGCTGCCCGACTGGTTCCCGGCACCGGCTGCTCCGTCAAAAGGGTTTGTCGGTCCCCTGCCTTGTGGTGGAGAGGACGGTGGTGTGCCCTGCGTCGTTCCTTGTGGTGCGCCTTGCGCACGCGCAGGCGCTGCGTTCTGCCCGCTGCGGGAAAGTTGTTCCATGGTCAGCAGCTTGGGCAGGAAGGTCAGGTTCAGCAGCAACAGCTCCAGAGCCATGGCCGGTTCCAGACTGGTGAGCACCCGGCGCTGGCCTTCCAGGGTGAGCTGCCAGCAGGCGTGCACGTGGGCGAGCTCGAATTCCGGCACCCAGTCGAGCCACTGCCGCGCTTCGGCCTCGGGCAGGTCCAGCAGCGGCAGGGCCTGTTCCCCGGCCTGCTTGAGCATGAAGAGGTTGCGCCATGTGGCGGCAAGTTCCCGGAGGAAGAAGCCGATATCCACGCCCTGGTCAAGGATGGAGCGGATGACCGAGGAGACCGCCACCACGTCCTGCGCCTTCATGGCCTGCATGACGCTGAAGAAGAGCTCCTGCCCGGCAAGGCCCAGCACGGAGCGCACCGCGCTTTCCTGCAGCGAGTCGTGGCCCAGCGCCAGCACCTGCCCGAGCAGCGACATGGAGTCGCGCACCGAGCCTGCGGCGCGGCGGGCAATGAGCTTGAGCGCCTGCGGTTCGAAGTCGATGTTCTCCAGCCCCAGAATCTTGGTCAGGTGCGCTTCCAGTTCCTGCTCGCCCAGCCGCTTGAAGATGTAATGCTGGCAGCGGCTGATGATGGTGATGGGAAATTTGTGCGATTCCGTGGTCGCCATGATGAAGGTGACGCCCTTGGGCGGCTCCTCCAGCGTCTTCAGGAGTGCGTTGAACGACTCCCGCGTCAGCATGTGCGCCTCGTCGATGATGAAGACCTTGTACCGGCCTTCCATGGGGGCATAGCCGATGGCTTCACGCAGGCGGCGGGCGTCGTCGATGCCGCGGTTGGAGGCGCCGTCGATCTCCACCACGTCCACATGCATGCCCTGGGTGATCTTGCGGCAGTGTTCGCATTCGTTGCACGGTTCGCCCGTGGGGGCGTTCTTGCAGTTGAGCGCCTTGGCGAAGATGCGGGCGATGGTGGTCTTGCCCACGCCGCGGGTGCCGCTGAACAGGTAGGCGGGGGCGATGCGGTCTTCGCGGGCGGCGCGGGAGAGGATGGACTTGATGGTTTCCTGTCCTGCCACGTCGGCAAAGGTCTGCGGTCGGTACGCTGTGGTGAGGGATGCTGTGCTCATGGTTTCCTGCGTGATGGAAGTGTCGCTCCGGGCACCGGGAGGCGGCGTGTCCCGTGCGCATGGGCGCGGGGATATGCTGCGTCGGCCAAGACGAAAGGCTAAAGAAAAACCCGCAAAGTGGCAAGCTGCCGGGCTGTTTTGCCGCCCCGTGCCCCCCTGGCCGGAACCGGTTTCGTATGGGCCGGGGGTGAGACAGTGCTTGGAATGTGTGGGGCTTTTGGCCTATAGTCGGGGCGAACACACGTGTAACCGTATTGAGGGACAGGATGCTGAACAGGCGATCTTTCCTTGCGTGGCTCGGCATCGGCGCTGCGGCATGTGCGGCGCAGGGGGTTGCGCCGGTCTCGCTTCAGGCGGCCAGCCGCCTTTCCGGAATCTGTGCGTTGCAGTTTGCCCCGCAGGCCGGCCCATATGATCTGCAGGTGCGGGACTATTACGGCAAGATGCGGCGATTCGATACGCCGTCCGACGATGACGTGGTGCTGCGGGGTGAGGAACTGGCCGTGCTGCACGTGACGCAGGCCCGCCTCCAGCGGCTGGTGAAGACGGTGGGCTATGCAAACTTCGCCCTGCTGGGATTTGATGATGCCGTGCGGATGGCGGACAGCTATCCCGCCGTGGGGGCCTTTACCCGTGACGAACTGGAATTTCTGGAATGCCAGTTTTATGCGGATGCAGCCGTGTACGGCTTTTACGGCATCAAGGCCATCAACCGGTTGACGGACCGCGTTCGCGGAAGGGACGTGGTCAAGGTGCCGTATAGCGGCAACTACCTTTTCAAGGGTGAGCCGCACGCCACATGGGAGGCCATTCATGCCAACCTGGGCAACGAGGTGGTGCTTACCTCCGGCGTGCGGGGCGTGATGAAGCAGTTCTATCTCTTTTTCAACAAGGCCACCCAGCATGGGGGCAACCTTTCGCTGGCCTCGCGTTCCCTTGCCCCTCCCGGCTATTCCTTCCATGGGGTGAGCGATTTTGACGTGGGCCAGCGCGGCTTTGGTGAGGCGAACTTCAGTGAGCGGTTCACCGAGACGGCGGTCTTTCGGCGACTGGAAAACCTCGGCTACCTGACCCTGCGCTACCCGCGCGGCAACAGGCTGGGGGTACGATTCGAACCTTGGCACGTCAAAGTGAAGCTCGCATGAAATATCTATTCGGACTCCTGCTCGTTCTGTGCATGGCGACAAGCGCGCAGGCGCGCAATCCTCTGGACTTTTCCCTCCTCAAGCTGGGCAATGACCCGGCCGGGCCCACGCTTCTCGTCATCGGCGGCATCCAGGGGGACGAGCCGGGCGGATTTAATGCCGCCGGTGTGCTGGCCAGCCATTATGCCATCACCAAGGGGAACGTGTGGGTGGTGCCCAACCTCAATTTCCCCAGCATCATCAATCGCTCGCGCGGGCTTCATGGCGACATGAACCGCAAGTTCGCCCGGCTGGACAAGGCCGACCCTGAATATGACACCGTGGAGAAGATCAAATCCATCATCCTGCATCCGCAGGTGGACATGGTGCTCAATCTGCATGACGGCAGCGGCTTCTATCGGCCGAAATGGGAGACAAGCTCCCGTAATCCGCTGCGCTGGGGCCAGAGCGTGATCATCGACCAGAGCGCCATCACGGCGCCCCGGTTCGGCAACCTTGCGGAGATGGCGGAACGGGCCGTGGATGAGGCCAACAACGCCCTGCTGCGTTCCGAGGACGGCTATCGTCTGAAGAATACCCACACTCGTGAGGGCGATTCGGAGATGGAGAAAACCCTCACCTATTTCGCCATCACCCATGGCAAGCCCGCCTTTGGCGTGGAAGCCAGCAAGGATTTCAACACCCCGGTCCGGGCCTACTACCATGTGCGGGTGCTGGAATCATTTCTGCGTCAGGCCGGGATAGCGTTCGAGCGCGATTTTACGCTTTCTCCGGAAGGGCTGGATGCGGCCATGCGCCGCAACCTGCATCTGGCCTTCCACAACGGCAAGGTGCAGCTGGACATGGATGATGTCCGCAGCACTTTGCGCTATGTGCCCCTGAGCCGTGATGCGGGCACGGAGTTTACCTCCTCCAAGCCGCTGCTGACCATGGTGGACGAGGACAACGGGTTCCGGGTCTACTACGGCAATAATCGCCTGACCCGGCTGGTGCCCCAGTATTTTGACTATGACGATAGTCTGAACGCCCTGCGGCTCACCGTGGACGGCGAAGCGCGTTCCACCCCCATCGGTAGTGTGGTCCCGGTACGCGACGCGTTCGAGGTGGCTGCCGAGGAGGGCTACCGGGTGAACGTGATCGGCTTTACCCGGCAGGGGTTGGAGAACGAGTGCGGCGTGCCCATTCGTCGAGCCGACATCCGTGATGCCTACTCCGTGGACAACGCGGGCGACGTGTATCGTGTGGAAGTGTACCGCGGGAACAAGTTCTCCGGCATGGTGCTGGTGCGTTTCGGGGGGCAGACGCCTGCCGCCGTGGCGCAGCACGCGGTGGCCGGAGACGAGGATACGCTGGGGCGCTAGGCCCGGCCGGGAGAGTTGTATGCGTGCAAGCGTTATCCTTGCGCATCCCTATGCGCAGAGTTTCAACCACGCCATATTCGGACAGGTGTGTGCCACGCTCGGGGGCTTGGATGTTCCGTATTATGCTCATGACCTCTATGCTGAGCGGTTTGATCCCGTGCTCACCGTGGAGGAGCTGGGCAAGAAGCCCACGCAGGACGCGTTGGTGCGCCGGTACGCCGAGGAGCTCATGGCTTCCGATCTGCTGTTCTTCATCCATCCCAACTGGTGGGGGCAGCCGCCCGCCATTCTTACGGGCTACATCGACCGGGTGATCCGGCCGCCCCATGCCTATGATTTTCCGCCGGATGACAGCGGCGGCGGACTGCCCATAGGCAAGCTCGCAGGCAAGACCGGGGTGGTGTTCAACACCTCCAATACAGAGGCGACCCGCGAGAACGACTACTTCCACGATCCGCTGGAGCACATCTGGAAGGCCTGTGTGTTCGGGTTCTGCGGCATTGAGAAGACCCATCGGACCATGTTCCGCATCATTGCGGACAGCACGCCGGAGCAGCGCGCCGTATGGCTGCAAGAGGTGGACGGGACGACGCGTTCAGTTGTCCTGCCCTAGGGCGCTGCTATTTTCATCAGTAAAAAGGCCCCTGCCGGAATTTCCGGCAGGGGCCTTTGGTTGTGGAGAGGTGGAAAATGCTAGTTGATGCGGGTGAGTGTAATCGTGCTTGTGATGTGCTCATCCAGCAGAGCCGTGCTCATGTCCATGACGCAATGCATGTAGACCGGTTGTACTGTCAGGGCGTCGTACAGGACATGCCCCTGCACGGCCATTGTGAACATGAGCTTTGATTTCAACTCCATCATCTTGATGTCGTCGTTTCTGACCTCGGCAACAATGACCTTCTTTCCCTTGTAGGTTGAGTAGCCTTTGAGAATGGGGCTGGCGTCACTGTTTCCGTTCAGCACGGTGAATCCTTCCAGTCTGTCGAGATTGGACTCGATGAATTTGTCACCGGTAACGATGGGAACGCCTCGCAGCGTCGAGGTGTACTTATCCGCCAGCGCCTCAAACTCGGCATACTGCTTCGTTCCGGGTTTGATGTCGAATCCTTTACTCGCAAGGCCGGGGAAGATGAAATTTTTTGAAAGTATGTTGCCAAAGTAGTCTGTCATGCAATTGAAGGAAAAAATCGGCAGACCAAAGTCAATAGACTTGTTGTTTATTTTCATCTTGGTGACGTTCAGCTTCCAGAGAAGTCCATTTCCTGACTTTTCTGAAGCGATGTCCATATATATTGATTGACTGTTGTTGATGCCAGATCCACGAGTTTTCGACTCATAGAGCAGGGATATTTTCTTGCAGGGCGTATATGTGAAAAGCGTTGGCTGCGTTATCGGCGTGATGTTTTGCAGAAAATCATCCTGCTGCGGCTGTTTTGATGCGGTGCAACCAAAGAGCAGAAAGAGTGCCAGAAGCGCTGCGAAGCGTCTGAAGAGAACCATTAGAGCCCCCATATTTGATGTGTTCTGATAGAGAGTTGCTTGGGCCTGGTATTCGTAAAGCGAAATGTGCGTACAGTAGTATCGAATGGTGTGCAGGATAATAGATATTCCTCTTGCAGACTACAAGATAAAAGAGGCCCCTGCCGGAATTTCCGGCAGGGGCCTTTGTCATGCGATATGGGGCGGTCGCCTACTTGTACACGGCGCCGCTTGCGGCGCTGCTGACCATGCGGGCGTAGCGGCGCAGCAGGGGAGAGGTGATCTCCTTCTGCACGGGCTTCCAGTCCTTCTTGCGTTCGGCAAGCGTGGCTTCATCCACCAGCAGGTTGAGCGTGCGTTCGGGAATGTTGATCTCGATCTGGTCGCCTTCCTGCACAAAGGCGATGGGGCCGCCGTCCGCAGCTTCCGGCGAAACGTGGCCGATGGCTGCGCCGCGGGTGCCGCCGGAGAAACGGCCGTCCGTGATGAGCGCCACGTCCGCGCCGAGGCCGATGCCGGCAATGGCTGCGGTGGGGGAGAGCATCTCGCGCATGCCCGGCCCGCCGCGGGGGCCTTCGTAACGGATGATGATGGCGTCACCCTTGTTGATCTTCTGGCCCATGATGGCCTCGAAGGCGGATTCCTCGGATTCGAAGACCCGGGCGGTGGCGGTGCGCACCATCATTTCGGGAGCCACGGCCGATTGCTTGACCACGGCGCCGTCGGGCGCAAGGCTGCCGCGCAGGATGGCGATGCCGCCTTCCTGCGAGTAGGGGCTTTCGATGGGCTTGATGACGGTGGGGTCGAGGTTCTCGGCCTTCAGGTCCGTCAGGTTTTCGCCCACGGTCTTGCCCGTGGCGGTCATCACATCAAGGTTGATGCGGTCCTTCTTGCGCAGTTCGGCCATGACGGCGGGAATGCCGCCGGCGCGGTGCAGGTCCTGGATGTGCTGTTCGCCCGCGGGGGAGAGCTTGCACAGGTTGGGCGTGCGGCGGCTCACCTCGTTGAACATGTCGAGGTCGATATCGAGCCCGGCTTCGCGGAACACGGCGGGCAGGTGCAGCACGGTGTTGGTGGAGCAGCCGAGAGCCATGTCCACGGCCATGGCGTTGGCCACGGCCTTTTCGGTGACTATGTCGCGGGGCTTGATGTCGCGCTCCAGCAGTTCCATGACCTTCATGCCCGCCTTCTTGGCAAGGCGCACGCGTGCGGCCGTGGTGGCCGGGGTGGTGCCGTTGCCGGGCAGGGCCAGGCCGATGGTTTCGGAAAGACAGTTCATGGAGTTGGCCGTGAACATGCCCGCGCAGGAGCCGCAGCCGGGGCAGGCGCCTTCGGAAAGGTCTTCCAGCTCGGCTTCGGTCATCTTGCCCTGCTTCACGCGGCCCACGCCTTCGAACACGGTGATCAGGTCGGAGCGCACGCCGGACTTTTCACCGGCCAGCATGGGGCCGCCGCTGACCATGACCGAGGGCACGTTCATGCGCAGCATGGCCATGAGCATGCCGGGGACGGACTTGTCGCAGTTGGGAATGAACACCAGCGCGTCAAAGGGGTGCGCCGTGGCCATGATTTCAATGGAGTCGGCAATGATCTCGCGGCTGGGCAGGGAGAACCGCATGCCCTCGTGGTTCATGGCCAGGCCGTCACATACGCCGATGGCGGGAAATTCAATGGGCGTGCCGCCGGCGTGGCGCACGCCGGCCTTTACGGCCTCGGCAATGGTATCCAGGTGGATGTGGCCGGGGACGATCTCGTTGGCGGCGTTGACGACGCCGACGAGGGGGCGGGCAATCTCTTCACGGGTCAGCCCGAGGGCATACAGCAACGAACGATGGGGAGCCTTTTCAAGCCCGTGGGTCATCTTCCTGCTACGCATGTGCGGTGTCCTTTCGGTACTCTTGCGGTACCCGACTCTTGCGGTGTTGCGGCAGTGCAGGTCGGCGGAGCCTCCGGCTGGCGGGGGAGCGGTTCCCCTGCATGGATGGGGCGGGAGGGCGCCCTGCAGACTGCTGCGGTTCTGACACCTAGTTTCTTACGGCGATCCAGCTGCTTACAAAGCCCATCAGGGCCGGTACAGCCACCAACAGTACGCACTGTTCAAGGGGGATGAAGCTCAGCTCCATGAACAGCGGGGAAAAGTTGAGTACATCTTTAAGGTGGTACCATGCAAGCCATAGCAGACCCACGGCGCAGGCTCCGCCCAGAGCGCCCTGCAGGGCTCCGGTAATGAGCAGGGGGAGCCGGATGAACCAGTTGCGCGCGCCGACCAGCTGCAGGATCTCGATCTCGTCCCTGCGGCTCATGAGCGACAGCTTGATGGTGTTGCCCACCACCAGTGACAGCACAAAGGCCAGAAATCCCACAATGGGCCACATGACGGAGTTTGCAAAGGATTTCCATGCCCGGGTCAGGTCGTCCCGCAGGGGGTTGGAGCGCACGGTCTCCACGCCGGGCAGCCGTTCCAGATACTCCCGGGTGGCCTTGTTCCAGGCCGCAAGGTCCGCCTCGCGCGGGGAAAAGCGCAGCATGGCCGTGGGGGGGAGGGGGTTGCGGTCCCTGAGCCACGGGGCATGCGCCTTGAGCGGATTGCTGCTGCCGTCCTGCGCATTGTCGAGCAGGGCGTCCAGCGCCTGTGCGGGCGTAAAGGTCTGCATTTCGGTCAGCCACGGCATGTGGTGCATCTCCTGCCAGCGGGATTCGACCAGCTCCATGCCGGTGTCCGCCTTCCAGAAGACCTGGTAGACCACGTCGCCGTGCGTGATGTTCAGCTCGTTGTTCAGGTTGGTGAAGCAGAGCAGAAAGAAGCCGGAAAGAAAGGTGACCAGCGTGACGGCGGCCAGGGTGAGCAGCTGCGCCCACGGGTGCAGGCCGAAGTCCCTGATGCCTCTGGCGATGAGTTTGCAGATCACTCCGAACATGACTGGCTATCCTTGTCCCAGGGCGCAGGTTTCATCGTCGTCGGTGCAGTGTTCTATGACGGCGCCGGGCCAGTTGGCCTCCACGATCTTGCCGTCGTCCAGGCGCAGGAGCCGGGCCTTGGGGTGGCGGGCAATGAGATCGGGGCTGTGCGTGGCCAGCACCACGGTGGTGCCGTAGGAATGGAACTGCTTGAATATTTCCATCATGCGCATGGAGAGGTCGGGGTCCAGGTTGCCCGTGGGTTCGTCCGCCAGCAGAATCTGGGGGTTCACCACGATGGAGCGGGCCACGGCCACGCGCTGCTGCTCGCCGCCGGAAAGCTCGTCGCACAGCATGCCGATGCGGCTTTCAAGGCCCAGACCGCGGACCACGGCGCGGACGCGTCGATCCACATGCAGGGGGGGCAGGCCGCGCACCTCAAGGGCAATGGCCACGTTGTCGAACACGGTCCGGTGCGGCAGGATCTTGAAATCCTGAAAGACCACGCTGACCTGTCGGCGCAGCAGGGGAACCTGGCCGCTTCGCAGTTTTTTCAGGTCGAATCCCGCCACCTCCACGCTGCCGCGCTGGACGGGCAGAGAGGCGTACAGGAGCCGCAGAAGGGTGGTCTTGCCCGCGCCCGACGGGCCGGAGAGAAACAGGAAGTCCCCCTTTTCCAGCTGGAAGGAGCAGTTCTTGAGTGCCCAGTGCGAACCGAAATTGTGTGAGAGGTGCTGTACCTTGAGCATGGGGTCCATTGTGCCTGCTGTTGTCCGTGCCTGCCGAGTACCTATCCCCTTTCGGGGAGAATGTAAAAAAAGGAGCCTGTACGGTACAGGCTCCTCGTTCCGATATCAAGGTCGGGTTTGCAGGGGCGTCTCCCGGGCTAGCCGCACTTGGTGAAGCCGCAGGAATAGCACTTGTGGCAGCCTTCCTCGAACACGAGCTCCTGCTCGCATTCCGGGCACAGCTGCTTGGTCAGGCCGTTGCCGCCGTGCACAGGCACCCGGGACTTGAGGTAGCGGGTTTCCAGTACCGTGGCGATGGCGTCGGGGATGGAGAGCAGCAGGCCCTTCTTCTGGAAGACCGGATGCTCGCCGCCGATGCCCTTGAGCTGCTGCACGATGTCGATGGGCTCCACACCCACGCGGAAGCACAGCGAGACAAGGCGGCCGATGGCTTCGGCCTTGGCGGTGATGGAGCGGCCGGACTTGCCGATGGTGGTGAAGAGCTCGAAGGGCTTGCCGTCCACCTCGTTGATGGTCACGTACAGCACGCCGAGGCCGGTCTGCAGCTTCTGGGTGAAGCCGTAGACGATGTCGGGCCGGTCACGCTTGGGGCATCCCGGCTGGGCGGGGGTGCCGTCCTTGGGCTCGTCATCCTTCTTGCTGGCGTCGCCGGTGCACAGGACCTGCGAGGTGAGGCAGCCGTCGCGGTAGACGGTTACGCCCTTGCAGCCCTGTTCGTAGGCCATCCAGTAGATGCTGCGGATGTCGTCCACGGTGGCGTCGTTGGGCAGGTTCACGGTCTTGGAAACCGCGTTGTCCGTGTAGTGCTGGAAGGCGGCCTGCATCTTCAGGTGGTACACGGGCTCGATGTCCATGGCCGTGACAAAGACCTTGCGCATCCATTCGGGCAGCAGGTCTTCCAGCAGCTGGACGGAGCCCTTGGTGACCACGGTCTCCATCAGTTTGGGCGAGTGGCAGCCTTCCGTGCGCAGGGCTTCCTCGAAATAGGGGTTGGTCTCCACAAGGCGCTGGCCGTCCATGACGTTGCGGGCGAAGGAGAGCGCAAAGAGCGGCTCAATGCCCGAGGAGCAGCCTGCAATGATGGAAAGTGTGCCTGTGGGGGCAATGGTGGTCACCGTTGCGTTGCGGTAGGGACCGAGGTCGCGTGCGGCAAAGGTGGACTCGGGGTAGGCGGGGAATGCGCCGCGTTCCTTGGCCAGCTGCTTGGAGGCGGCCCGGCCTTCGCCGCGGATGAATTCCATGACCTTTTCCCCCAGGTTCACGGCTTCCTGCGAGTTGTAGGGGATGCGCAGCTGATAGAGCAGGTCTGCCCAGCCCATGACGCCGAGGCCGATCTTGCGGTTGGTGTGCACCATCTCCGTAATGCGTTCCAGCGGGAAGCGGGAGGCGTCGATGACGTTGTCGAGGAACCGGACGGACAGGTGGATGATGCGTTTCAGTTCATCCCAGTCCACGTTGTCGTCCTTGCCGGGGGCGTAGATGGTGGCCAGGTTGATGGACCCCAGGTTGCAGGCTTCGTAGGGCAGCAGGGGCTGCTCCCCGCAGGGGTTGGTGGATTCTATTTCGCCCAGCTTGGGTGTGGGGTTGTCCCTGTTGATGCGGTCAAGGAATACGATGCCCGGGTCGCCGCTTTCCCATGCCTTGCGGACCAGCAGCTCGAAAACGTCACGGGCGTTCAGGCGGCCGCGTTCCTTGCCGGTGTGCGGGGCGATCAGGGAATAGTCCTCGCCCTTTTCCACGGCCTTCATGAAGTCTTCGGTAAGTGCCACGGAGAAGTTGAAGTTGTTGAACTCCCCTTCACGTTCCTTGGCCTTGATGAACTCCATGATGTCGGGATGGTCGATGCGCAGGATGCCCATGTTGGCCCCGCGCCGCGTGCCGCCCTGCTTGACCTGCTCGGTGGCGGTATTGAAAATCTTGAGGAAGGAGACCGGGCCGGAGGCCACGCCGCCCGTGGAGCCCACGCGGGCCTCCTTGGGACGCAGGCGCGAGAAGGAGAAGCCCGTGCCGCCGCCTGACTTGTGGATCATGGCCGCGTGCTTCACGGCGTCGAAGATTTCCTCGATGGAGTCACCCACGGGCAGGACAAAGCAGGCGGAGAGCTGACCCAGGGGGGTGCCCGCGTTCATGAGCGTGGGCGAGTTGGGAAGAAACTTCCAGCTGGTCATCAGGTCGTAGAAATCGCGGGCCAGGGCATCGGCCTTGGTGGTGCTCTTCTTGTACTTGCGCTCCTCGCCGGCAATGGACGACGCAACCCGCCAGAACATCTGGGTGGCATTTTCAAGGGGAGTGCCGTCAGGCCCCTTGCGGTAGTACCGCTTGGAGAGCACGATCTCGGCGTTGGCGTTGATTTCCACGGGTTTGATGTCTGCTGGTACCTTCGGGTCTGCCATGTGGGTGGTGTCCTAACTATTTGAGTTTGTTTGATTTTATAAAAAAGGCAATAATTGCAACTAGGAAGTATTCTTATCTTAAGGCGGGCAAAAAATCCAGATTCTTTTGAGAATATCTAGAATGCCGCGCGGGGCGGGGCTCCGGGGGGATTGCGGAAATCAGCGGGGAAATTTGACGAGAATCAGCCAACCATATACACACATCAAAGCGCCGTACCGGTGCGCAACTGTTGTCCACCGGGCATGCACGGCAGTTATGGACGACTTCACCCCAGCCGGAACCCCATAATTTCATGTTCAAACGACTTTTTCTTGCATTGGCCACGACGGTCATGCTGACCCAGGGCGTGGCCCTGTACGGGTTGGCTGGCGCTTCCGAGCTTGCCTATCTGTTCGGGATCGGCTTTCTGGTCTTCATGTTTCTTCCCAATCGCAACGTGGTCAGCGTTGTCGCCTCCTTCTTTGGCGCAACCCTGCTTGTGTGGGCCATGATCAGCATGTTCGGCCTGTATGACAAGAACTGTTACCGGCCGGAGCAGCTGCTCATTGCCTATGACATGCAGCTGGACAGCAAGAAGCACAGGGCTGATGCCGAGCTGACCATGACGCAGCCCTTCGGCGACCTCGGCGCCATGACCACCGATGCCGCCGTGCCCCGGACGTCGCGCGAGGTGACGTTCCGGACCGACGGCGCGGGATACCGCAACAACGCGAACCGTGTCCCGGGCGATGTGCTGCTGGTGGGTGATTCCTTCATCCAGGGCAGCGGCAACACCCAGGCGGATATCCTCTCCTCCGTCCTGCTCAAGGATCAGGGCGTGGCCAGCTACAGCGTCGGCGCTCCGGGCGACCTGTTCGACTATGCGGTGCGCGCGCAGGCCTTTGGTGCGGAGCATGACGGGAAGATCTTCCTCTTCCTGTTCGAGGGGAACGATTTTGACCGCTACAAGGGCAAGGTCCGCCCCGTGCTGGAGCGCTACGTGCGCCTGATGCGCTCCACCGATATCGGCAAGTTCTTCAGGCTGCAGATGGCCCGGCTCAAGGGGGCAGGCGAAGCCGCCAATGTGGAGGTGCTGCCCATGGAGAACCGTCGGGTGGCCTTTTATGCTCCCTACATCGAGGAAACCCGGCGCACCGAGTGCAAGGCCGGAGAGCTGTTCCTGCCTTTGCTCAAATCCCTGCATGGCGTGGTGGACGGCGTTTTCTTCATCCCCACCAAATATCGGGTCTATGCACCGCAGCTGCTGGTGGACAATCCGGAGACGCTGCCCAACGCCAACTGGGATTTCCTGGCCGATGCCTGCAGACAGGCGGATATCCCCTGCTACAATCTTACCGAGCCCATGCGTGCCGAGGCGCGCATTCTGTGGGATGCGCGGAGTGAGCTGTTGTGGTGGCCCGATGATACGCACTGGAATCGCAATGGCGTGGCTGTTGCGGCCCGTGCCGTTGCCGATGTGCTGCGTGGTGCGCCGATGGATGACGCAGCCTCTGCGGCATCTTCCGAGTCGGGGGCTGCGGATGACGGACAGCCCGCGGCGGACGTGCCCGCCAACTAGTTCCAACCAATACGCGAGAAACGCATGATCGATACCCGAATCACGGACAGCGGTTTCATCCCGGCGAGGATTTCCAAGGAACAGGCAAAGGACACCGGCATGGCCATGGTGCTCATCTGCCTGCTTCTCGGCCTTGGCCACGTGTGGGCAAAAGGGTTTGTGGCCGCTCTGGTCCTGCTGCTGGTCAACATGGTCTGGTCCCGGGCGTTTACGCCCGTGGCCAAGGTCTGGCTTGGCCTTTCCCACCTTATGGGAACTGTCATGTCCAAGATTCTGCTCAGTTTCGTGTTCCTGCTGGTGGTCACTCCGGTGGCCCTTCTGCGCCGCATGGGCGGCAAGGACAGCCTGAGCCTGCGCCGCTGGAAGAAGAATGACGGGTCGGCCTTTGCCGTGCGCGATCATACCTACGTGCCGCGGGACATAGAGATGCCGTTCTAGGCGGTTTCTGCGCCTGAAAAGACAACATAACCAATTACGACTGCAAGGATATGGACGCATGGATTTTCTGACAGACCTGTGGGGCTTCCTGAAGGAACGCAAAAAGTTCTGGTTGCTGCCGCTGATCGCGGTGCTGCTGCTGTTCGGCGTGCTGGTGGTGCTGACCAGCGGTTCGGCCATTGCCCCGTTCATCTATACGGTATTCTAGGCCGCGTGGAGCAGCGGGAATCGTGCCGCTGCATCCGCCAACAGGAGAATCAGGTGGCTGAGTATATTCTTGGCATTTCTGCGTTTTATCATGACTCCGCAGCCGTGTTGCTGCGCGATGGTGTTCCGGTGGCTGCGGCACAGGAAGAACGGTTCACGCGCAAGAAGCATGATCCGGCCTTCCCGGCCAAGGCGGTGCGCTATGTTCTGGGCGAGGCAGGGGTGGAGCTGGCCGACTGTTCGGCCATTGCCTTCTACGACAAGCCCTATCTGAAGTTCGAGCGGCTGCTGGAAACCTACCACGGGTTCGCGCCGCAGGGGCTTTCCAGCTTCCTTTCCGCCATGCCCGTGTGGATCAAGGAAAAGCTGTTCATGCGTCGCATGCTCACCGACGAGTTGAACAAGGTGGGGCGCTACAAGGGCAAAAACCGTCCCAAGCTGCTTTTCCCCGAGCATCATCTTTCGCATGCCGCCAGTGCGTTCTATCCCTCTCCCTTTGAGCATGCCGCCATCCTCACCATTGACGGCGTGGGCGAGTGGGCCACCACAACCATCTCCACGGGGCATGGCAAGGATATCACCGTGCAGCGCGAGCTGCGGTTCCCACACTCGCTGGGGCTGCTGTACTCCGCCTTCACGGCCTTCTGCGGCTTCAAGGTGAACAGCGGCGAATACAAGCTGATGGGGCTTGCTCCCTACGGCAATCCGGACAGCCCGGACGTGGCCCGCTGGAAGCAGTTGATGCTCGACGAGCTGGTGGACCT
>QKEJ01000019.1 GCA_003252375.1 Halodesulfovibrio sp. | reverse complement strand
TGCCGGAGAGATTCCGGCAGCCCCTTGGTTTCTGTGCTCTGAATCGTGCGTCGTGTTGCGGGGGCATTCTCAAGGGCGGGGTTGCCCCTGCTATAGAAAGAAGGCCATGCCTTGCACGGCCAGCTGCTGACGTTGGGACTCCCGCTACATTCCCTTGTCGATCCGGAGCGTGCCGGACAACGCCCCGATATGTTCACTCCCCGAAATCGCATGTCCCAGCTCGTACAGCCCCGGTGCGGCATGGAAACTGCCGTAGAACATGACCACATCGCCCCACGGGGCGTAGTAGGCCAGCGTACCGGAGGGAACATTTCCTGCCAGAGGGGTGTTGGCGGTATCCAGCTTCTTCGGCGGATAGAAGATCTTCTCGTTATGGCCGTAGTTTTCCACGGCAATGGTGAGGGGCAACTGGGTAAGCAGGGATTTTGAGGCGGCACTGTCGTTCAGTTCAAAGACAATGCGCTTTCCGTTTGAATGGATGGTTATGTTCATGCTGTTTCCTCCGGAGTTATCCATGGCAGCAGCCTTTCTGACAACGACACTCCCGGACATTGCGGCGATATCGTCCACCCCCTGCAAGCCTATTCCCAGCCGATGCATCTCGTCACCGGCATAGAAATCCTTGTAGAGCATGAAGACATCACCCCACGGGGCGTAGTAGCTGAGCTCTCCCTTCTTCCCGTCGTGGTACGCTTCCCGGTGGGACACGTTCAATCGTTCCGGGGGGTAGAACATCCATTGCGCATCCCGGAAATTGGTCAGGTCCAGGGTCAGGGGGAGCTGCATGTAGAATGCCTTGGCTGCGGCAGTATCGTACAATTGAAAAAGCGCCACCTTGCCCTGCGAGAGCGCTTCAACCCGCATCTCGGAAAGGGGAAGCGGCGGATTACCGGTATTCTTCCCGGCATCGTTCGTGGCCCATGCCACGCCCGCCCCGGCCAGATACGCCAGCACCCCGCACACACAGGCCAGTATCAATCGTCTCACGCCAACATCCATCACTGTCACCTCACATGGAATAGCCCGGGGTCTTATACAGATACTGGGACTTGGTCCTGATTTCCGGTTCATACACCTTGGCCTTCCAGTCTCCGGAGGGAATATCCTCGATGGAGACGGAAACGGAGTCCACGCTGCAGCCTGTAATGTTGACCACATCTTCCACAATGGCATTGGCAAGCTGCTGTTTCTCTTCTTCAGACCTGCCGGGCCAAAGTTTTACGCTTACATGTGGCATACCATTCTCCTGTGGGTGTTCCGATGCTGCGGCCTGACTCCATGCCGTTTTGCCAACGGCTGTCAGGCCGGTCAGTTCGCAGGCGGTCGCGGCTCCGAGGGCAGCGGTCCCTTTAATGATGAAATCGCGACGAGACAGCCGGATCTTCATGTTGCCTCCGAAGATGGAAGAACTCTGCCGAGCATCATGCCCGGTACCGGAACGCTACAGACGCACGGAGCTCATGCCTCAGGCATTTCTGCCCGCGGCATAGGCATCGGCAAGCGCCCGGGTTCCCTTGACCGAATTCTCACCCCACACACCGGTTATGGAAATGGTTCCCTTTTCCCTGATGTTGTGCAGACATCCGGTAAATGTTCTGAAGCTCTGTACCGTGCTGTCCACCGGCAGGCTGCCGCCGGCGGCGGACACGATATAATACACGTCCTTGTCGTGAATCTTCGTGTATACGGGGCAGACCCTGTCGATGAAGGTCTTCATGGGACCGTTGAAAGAACGGAAGTAGACCGGAGTGGCCAGTACGATGGCATCGGCAGCGATCATTTTCTTCAGAATATCGGCCATGTCGTCCTTCTGGGCGCAGACACCCGACCCGCCGACGCAGCTGCAGCAGCCGGTACAGTAGTTGATGTCCCTTTCGGCCAGCCGCACTTTTTCCACCGTGTGGCCTGCCTCCCGCGCTCCCCGCATGAACTCGTCACAGAGGAGGTTGGAGTTGCCCTTTTCTCTGGGGCTTGAGGAAATAAGAAGTATGTTCTTGCTCATGGATTCTCTCTGAGGCAGCAGAGGCAGCTGCCCTGTTCTGCAATTGCCTCCTTCTCCGGTACCGGCATTCGCCAGGTCCGGAGAAGGAGCGGGCATACTCCCCGGAAGTATGCCGGGGAAACTACATGCGTTTGGCCAGAACGCCGCTCAGCACCTCTTTGGCGCCAGCGGCCTCATCCTTGCCGACCTTGGCGGCCAGAACCTCGATAAAGCCATGCATCTGGGCTTCGGTCAGTCCGGTGTTCATGGCCGCACCCAGGTGGTAGGAAAGCTGCCCCGCCGTGCCGGTCATGCTGGCGAGGGCGGCTATGGTGGCAAGCTCGCGCTCCTGACGGGTGAGCACGTCACGGGCGAAGATGTCCGCAAACAGGTGCTGCTTGAGGAAGTCGTCCACGACGGGGGAGAACAGCTGCCAGGCAGCCGGGGGCGGAACGTCCTTCAGGCCGGATAGTTCGGCCCGCACCTGAGCGCCATAGGCATCCCTGTCCAGGTCCGCCGGAATGGGGCTGGCTTCCCTGCCTTCTTCATCCTGCATCCCCTTGGCCTTGCGCTCATCCACAACCTTCATGAATGCCGCCATGCCGTTCAGGCTCCGGGGAAACCCCGCGTAGGCGTACATCTGCGCCAGCACTTCCTTGATCTCATTGATCGTCAGGCCGTCATCCAGCCCCGCGTGCAGGGCGGGCGTAAGCCGCTCGATGTCGCCACTGGCGGTAAAGGCGGCAATGGTCACGATGGCCTGTTGCCGGGCATCCAGTGCATTCTTCATGGCCTGTACCTCCGGTGTGGCAACAATCCCCAGTATCAGGAGCGCTGCCACCATATGTACGATGTATTTGATGTTCATGTCCTGCCTCCTGCCAGCGCATGGCGCAGGCCCTTAGCCCAGCGCGTTGTACTCTTCGTCGGAAACCGGCTCCAGCCACTCGTTGGAACGGCCTTCCGCAGGCACTTCCACGGCCACATGGGCAAACCAGCTGTCCTTGGCGGCACCGTGCCAGTGCTTGGTGTCCGGAGGAATGTTCACCACGTCTCCGGCATGCAGTTCCTGCGCGGGCTTGCCCTCTTCCTGATACCAGCCGCGACCGCCGGTCACGAGCAGGATCTGTCCGCCCTTGCGGTGGATGTGCCAGAAATTGCGGCAGCCGGGTTCGAAGGTAACGTTGCCGATGAAGACGCCTTCCGTGGACAGCATGTCCAGATAGCTGGTCCCGGTAAAATAGCGTGCGTATGCTTCGTTTTCAGGCCCTTTGGGGAAGATGCCGTCCCCTTTGAATGGAGTACTCATTATTGTGCCATCCTTGCATAAAATGGTTGAAGTACGGCGCGTCATCGCGCCAATACGGTCGAGGCGAAATCATTCTTCCTGTTGTTGGAAGGCAGCATCCGCCAACGTCCCTGTCCTCTATTATTACGCCCATTCACACCCGCAGGGATAGACGAATCCTCTTCATTTGTTGCCCGATCCTGTAAAATGGTCTTTCTCGGTGAAGGGGGGCGTTTCATATATATGAGAAATCCCCTGGAGCATTAGGCAAGAAGTTCGGAGAATCGGAGCTATCCACGTCGGAGTGCGTATCGTAGGTTCAGGGCTCATTGATGAGTTTTCCATAGCGGAAGAGAAGGAGACATCATGCTCAGGAGGGTACGTACCATCATTACCATGATTTTGGTCGCCATCATATGCCTGGCCGTCATGGCATGCGGAGTGCTGCAGCAGTCACGCTTCGGGAAGACGCCTGACGGGGAACGGCTTACACGTCTGTCGGCTTCGCCCAACTATGGGGAGAATGGTTTCAGGAACCGCATCCCCACCTCTACGCTTGCGGAAGGGCAAAGCACTCTCAAGATCATCCTGCAGGGCCTTTTTTCGCATCCGGAGCGATTGCGCCCCGAAAAACCGCTGCCCACGATGCGTCTGGATCTTACGAATCCCGATATCCTGGATCCTGCTGAGGATACTATCATCTGGCTCGGGCATTCGTCCTATTTTATCCAGCTGGGCGGCAAGAGGATTCTTGTGGACCCCGTGTTCAGTTCGTATGGCGCGCCGTTCTCCTTCCTCAATAAGGCCTTTCCCGGCACCAACCTGTACGCGCCCGAGGATATGCCGGAAATCGACTATCTGCTTATCACCCACGACCACTGGGACCATCTGGATTATCCCACTGTTTCGGCCCTGCGGCCAAAGGTGGGAACGGTTGTTTGTCCGCTCGGGGTTGGTGCGCATTTCGAGCACTGGGGCTACGCCGCCGAACATATTCGCGAGGGCGATTGGGACACCACACTGCGTTTCCCGGACCATCTCGCCATCACTGTTGTTTCCGCCCGTCACTATTCCGGTCGCGCCTTCACCAAAAACAGAACTCTGTGGGCCGGGTTCGTTCTCGAATCCGGGGAACGGCGTCTGTACCTGAGCGGAGACACGGGATACGGGCCTCATTTCAAAGCCATCGCCCAGACCTACGGTCCGTTTGATCTGGTCGCCCTGGACGGCGGGCAGTACGATTCCCGATGGCCCCTTATTCACATGACACCGGAACAGGCGGTGCAGGCAGCCGATGATCTTGGGGCACAATCCATGCTGCTCGCCCACGCGGGCAGATTCTGCATTTCCTCCCACCCCTGGGATGAACCGTTCATACGTGCGGCAGAGGCAGCCAAATGGCAGAACGTGACACTGCTTACGCCGGCGATCGGGGAACCGGTCTGGCTGAATGCCCGAAATCAGATGTTTTTTGCGTGGTGGGAAGGCGTGGAATGACCGGCACGGCCATGGGGCTCCATACCATCTCTTCATAGGCAGCCAATCCAAAAGCCCCCTCTCCCGTCAGAGTGACGGGAGAGGGGGCTTTTCAAATTGCTGGACGGGGTTTCGCAGCGGTTACGCCAGCTCGATTCGTACGGAGATGCTGCCCTTCAATTGGTCCATCATGGACAGGTCACAGGTGAGCGCGCCCATGGTGACCATGCCGTCATATTCCTGGGACAGCTCCTCATCCTTGTACAGGATGGCAAAATAATTACCCGCAACGGCAAAGGCGATGTCGCCGTTTGTCCAGCCGCTGCGCAGCTCTTCCTTCTTGTATGGCAGGGCGTCCATGACGCCGCAGTAATCATGCGCATAGCGTTGCAACTGCACGGTATACGGAAGTTTTGTCAGAAGTGCCTGTGCCGGGGTGCTGTCATTGATAACCGCGGGAAGAATGGTTTCCCCCACGACCAGACGGACCTGCGTATTGCTGCCGTTGCCGCGGGAATTGTTCTGGGTATTCTGTTGCATTGCCAACTCCTTTATTATCCAGCGGATAACATGCTGTTTTGCGAGGGA
>QKEJ01000148.1 GCA_003252375.1 Halodesulfovibrio sp. | reverse complement strand
CTGAACGGCTATGTTTCCGTGGCCGTATTTCTTGGTGTGCTGCTGGGCATCTACTGCTAGGCTGCAGTGCACATGCGATTGCAAAGGGCGCTCTCACAGGGGAGCGCCCTTTTTCGTGCAGGCGGAAAGACGTCTGGTGCGCTGGACAGCCTGCGACCGTATGAACAAAGGACACCCCGCGTCCGGCATGGCCGGATGCGGGGTGTCCTCGTGTGCTATTGGGGTGGGCGGCTAGTGGTCGCAGCCGTTGGCGCCCACGCGCAGGGAACCCTGCATGTACTGGGTCACCACATCCGTGGGGGTGCCGCCCTGCGCGCCGCAGACAACGGAGATGCCCTTTTCGTTGAACAGGGCAAGCGCCTTCTGGCCCATGCCGCCGGCGATGACGAGCTTGACGCCCAGTCGTTCCACAAAGGCGGGCATGACGCTGGGTTCGTGCGGGGGCGGGGTGACGAGCTCGCTGCCGAGGACCTCGCCGGAATCGAAGTTCGCCGTGATCACGGCAAGCTGCTCGCAGTGGCCGAAGTGCTGGGTGAGCTGCCCCTTGGCCAGGGGCACGGCTACCTTGACCTCTCCGGACATGGTTGCCGCAGGAGCAAGGCCGGTGGTCGGGGCGGGAGCCGGTTCGTCGGCCAGCAGCAGGATGGGCTTGATGATCTTCTGAAGTGCCTTGGCCGTGGGGCTTTCGTGCTGTACGGTGAGGAAGCTGTAGCCTTCGTCACCGGACCGCACCACTTCGGGATCAAGCGGAATTTCGCCGAGGAAGCGGACGCCCAGTTCCTGTGCCAGGCCCATGCCGCCGCCCTTGCCGAAGATGTTTTCCACGTGTCCGCACTGGGAGCAGACGATGCCGCTCATGTTCTCCACGATGCCGAGCACCGTATTGCCCACGTCTCCCACAAAGGTGACGGAGCGCCGGACGTCGTCGATGGCCACGCCCTGGGGAGTGGTCACCACCACGGCCTTGGCGTCCGCGCCGAGCATCTGCAGGACGGACAGCGGTTCGTCGCCGGTGCCGGGAGGGCAGTCCACAACCATGTAGTCGAGATCGCCCCAGGTCACGTCGGCCAGCAGCTGCTGGATGAAGCCCTGCTTTACCGGACCACGCCAGATGACCGGCTGGTAGGGGTTGGGCAGCAGAAAGCCGAGGGACATGACGGATAGATTTTCACTGTAGGGGACGGGCTCAATATGATCGGCCTCGATATGCACCTTGGCGTCGCGCATGCTGAGCAGGCGCGGAACGCTGGGCCCGTGCACGTCCACATCCAGCAGGCCGACCTTCTTTCCGGCCAGTGCCAGCCCCATGGCGATGTTGGTCGCCACGGTGCTCTTGCCCACGCCGCCCTTGCCGGACATGACCACGATCTTGTGCTTCACGCGGCGCAGGGTCCGCTGCATGCGATCCTGCTCCGGGGCCAATTCCTGATGGCCGCCGCCGCATCCGCTGCCGCATCCCTGGCCGTGTCCGTCGTGTCCCGTGTCTGAGCAGCCGCTGTGGGAACAGTCCGTGCTTGTGCAGCCGCATGCTTTCTCACTCATGATCCTCTCCTTGCAATGCCGACCCCGCAGCGGGCCGGACATGGTGTATTCCGTGGGCCCGGTCGCGACGGGCGTCCGGGCATGGTTGGTTTGGCAGAATCCTGCACAGCCGCAGGGGCGGGCGCGCAGGCGGTATCATTCAGGGCCGTTACATGCGGGTAAGCAGAGCCTCCCAGAGGTGTTCGAATCGTCCCTTCCACTGCTCGGGTGCAAACTCCGCGAGGGATTGCCCGGCCAGCTGGGCCTTCGTGAACGCCGTGTTCCATTCGAATTCGGCCACGATGGGGATGGCGGTGTCGGCGCACCATTGGCGCACCTCGTCAGCCAGTCCCGGATGCATGTCAGCCTTGTTCAGCAGTACGGCTGCCGGTACCCTGAAGTGTCGTGTCAGCTCCAGCGCCCTCGTCAGGTCGTGCATGGCAGAGCGGCTGGGCTCCGTTACTAAAAGGGCGAGCGTCGTGTTTGTCAAGGAGGCGATGACCGGGCAGCCGATGCCGGGGGGGCCGTCGGTCAGCACGACATCCACGTCCGCTGTGCGTGCGGCGTCCGCCGATGCCGTCCGTACGGTGGTGACAAGTTTGCCCGAATTCTCTTCACCGATGCCCAGTGCTGCATGAACCATGGGACCGAACCGGGTGTCCGACTGATACCAGGCTCCGCAGAGTCTGTCCGTCATGCGAATGGCTCCGGCGGGACAGACAAAGGCGCACAGACCGCAGCCTTCGCAGTGTTCGGGGCGGATGGCGTAATGCTCGTCAATGGCGTTGAACCGGCATTTCTCGCGGCACAGGCCGCATTCGGTGCACAGGCTCGGCTCCGTCACCGCGCGCTGGCCGCTGTAGAAATGGTTGGTCTGTATGATGTGTGGCTGCGCAATGAGGTGCAGGTCTGCTGCGTCCACATCACAGTCGGCTATGACCTTGGCCGGTCCCGTGGACGCGAGGCCCGCTGTGATGGTGGTCTTGCCCGTGCCGCCCTTGCCGCTGATGATAAGGAGTTCACGCATGATCGGCTCCTGTTGCCTTGTAGCCCGTGGCATCCACGATGGCATTCCATAGCTCGGTAAAGGCCGGAGCCATGGAGGGCAGGGCGTCCACGAGCAGGGTTCCTGCGGCGCAGGCCGTGGCGGCGGCAAGGCTGTGCTCGAACCGGGCCAGAACGGGAATACTCTGTTCCCGCAGCCACGTTTCGACGCGGTCATCCCCCAGTCCGTGCCGGTTGATGACAACACCGAAGGGTTGGTCCAGTTTGCGCAGGGTCTCCACGGCCAGACGCAGGTCGTGCAGGCCGAACGGTGTGGATTCCGTGACCAGCACCGTGTAATCCGCCCCTTCAAGGGACGTGATGACCGGGCACGACGTGCCGGGAGGGCAGTCGCGCAGCACCAAGGCGTCGGGCTTGTCCTGAGCCGTTTCCAGCAGAGCCCGGATAAGCGGGGGGGACATGGCCTCGCCGATGCGCATGGAGCCGGAAACAAGGGAAAGCGGTGTGCCGCCGGGTTGAGGAATGCTCCCGGAACTGATGGTGCCCGTAACACGGCCCGACTCTCCTATGGCTCCGGCCGGGCAGGCCTCCATGCACAGACCGCAACCGTGGCACAGTTCCGGAAAGGGCATGACCTCTCCCATCCATATGAGGGCCTTGAAGCGGCACTGCTCAATGCACGCGCGGCAGGATTCCCCAAGGCAGGCTTCCGCATTGATGGCGGGAACCGGTACCGTGGCGTCTCGTGTCCAGTCCCAATCGGGGGTGAGATATATGTGGGCGTTGGGTTCTTCCACGTCGCAGTCGAGCAGCGTGACGGGAAGCCCGGAGCGGCAGAGATGGGCGGCAAGGTTGACCGAGATGGTGGTCTTTCCTGTGCCGCCCTTGCCGCTTGCGATGGCTATGTGCATGGCTAGTCCTGTTGTGCTTCGGCGGTATCCGTCCGGGGGGCTGCGGTTTCTGCGGCAAACCTGTTCCGGCAGCTGCCGTCACGCATCCGCATGCCGGCTCCCCTGCCTCCGCGTCCCCTGCCGTTGCCGAATCCGCGTCCGTCATTCTCGGGTGCCTGGGTGTTCATGCAGCCGTATCCGTTACCGCGTCCCATGCCTCGCCCCATGGCGCGTCCCAGATCCTGATCAGGAACGTCTGACATGCCGGGCATTCCTTCCCTTGCCTGCCTGCGGCCCATGCCGCGCTGGTTGGAGGAAAAACGTGTTCTGTTCATGGTGACTCCTTGTGCTCTGTGTGCGGGGTCGGCTACCAGTGGCCTTCCCTGTCGGCGGCCGATGCCTGTTCAAGCTCTCCGCGGGTGAATGCGTCAAGCGCCTGCTGCACGGTGGGCAGCTCGGTGTAATAGACCGCAACCTTCCCCTTGTTGAGTGCGTTGTAGGCCTTGGGACCGACATGGCCGGTTATCAGGGCCTGAACACCGGCGTCCGCAACGTGCATGGCGGCCTGTATGCCTGCGCCCTGGGGCAGGGTGAGGTTCTGGCTGTTGTCCCGGTATTCGCAGGCTCCGGTTTCACGATCAATGATCAGGAATCCGGCTGCGCGTCCGAACCGGGGATCAAGGGCGCTCTCAAGCGTGCTTCCCTGGGTGGTGATGGCAATTTTCACGGTATGCTCCTTGTGCGTTGATTTGTTGGGTGATGGATCCTTATTCCTCGCCGGATGGTCCGGGCGTGGAGCACGGCGCTCTGTTGCCGAGCCTGCGCTTCCTTCCGGCCCCCTGCTGCCCTCGTGGACGGGATGCTTCCTCAGCGTCCATCGTCTGCATGCAGGCGCCTGCGCATCCGGGCATGGCCAGTGTTTCCAGACGATCCGTGCAGAGCGCCTCGATGACTTCATCCATGGTTCCGCATATCCATGGCGCGACTTCCATGCCTGCGGCAGTGAGCAGGCGTCTGTCACAGCCGCAGATGGCACCGCAGATGACCCGGGAGACGCAATGCTGCGCCAGCTGGGTGGCCATGTCGGTGGCGGATCGTGAACGGATGGGCAGAAGACCGAGGAATCGCGCTTCCTGCTCCTGTACCTGATACAGGGCGAACTGCTCCGCAGAATCGAATACGGCAGCCAGACGCTGATTGAAGACGGCAAGGGAAACGATCATGGCGTTTCGTGTCGGCAGCCGCGTTGATTCAAAAGGCACAATACCTTGGGCGGTTCCGACACGCTCCGTCCACGATACAGCATGAAGCGTGCCGAATCGTGATAATGATGTAAGTCAGTGTGTTATGGAATTTTGAGAGGGGGTGAAGGGAGATGTGTGGGCTAAAAAATAGCCTGAAATGAAAGAATCTGGGCTGATTATTCGCCCGTATCGGGGCAGCGGGAAAGCAGGCTGCGCAGGGTATCTTTGGTGATCCCCAGTTCGCGACAGGCTGCCATGCGCTTGCCATTGTGGCGCCTGAGAGCGGCGTGTGCCGCACGGCATTTGGCCTGCTCCATGGTCATGGGGGCATCCGCGTCCGCCTGCAGAGAGGCTCTGGCTCGCGAACGCGGGGATGACGGCGTACCGAGTGGGGCGGCAGGTTGCATCGAATCCGGCAGATGTTCCAGCTGGATGAAGCCGCTTCCGGTGAGGATGAAGGCGTATTCGAGAATGTTTTCCAGTTCCCGGATGTTGCCGGGGAAGTGGTGGCGCATGAGAATGGCGAGCACGTCCTCCGAAACTCCTTGTATCTGCTTGTTCTGCAGGGTGTTGAGTCGGCGGATGAAGTGATTGATGAGCAGGGGGATGTCGCCGGTGCGTTCGCGCAGCGGGGGCAGGTGAAGCCGGGCCACGTTGAGCCGGTAGAAGAGGTCCTGCCGGAAGCCGCCTTCCCGCACACGCTCCTCGAGGTCGGCGTTGGTGGCTGCAATGATGCGGGCGTTGGTGGTTTCCGGCGCAACGGCTCCCAGCGGTTCATAGCTGCGCTCCTGCAGCACGCGGAGCAGTTTTACCTGCACGGCGTGGGGGATGTCCCCTATCTCGTCCAGAAAGATGGTGCCGTTTTCAGCCAGCCTGAACCGGCCGGGTTTGTCCTTTCTGGCATCGGTAAAGGCTCCGGCGCGGTAGCCGAAGAGCTCTGATTCCAGCAATGTTTCGGGCAGGGCTCCGCAGTTGACGGCCGTGAACGGCCCCTCCGGTCGCGTTCCCAGATTGTGCAGGGCCCGTGCTATGCGCTCCTTGCCCGTACCGGATTCTCCCGTGATGAGCACCGTGGCCTCGCTTTGGGCGATCTGGGGGAGAATGGCAAGGATGCGCGTGAGCGCGGGGCTCTTGCCGATGATGTCCTCGAAACTGTAGGCGGCCTCCACCTCCTTGCGCAGCAGGGTGATGTCGGTAAGGTCGCGGAAGGTTTCCACGCCGCCGATGAGTTCGCCGTCTGCGCCGACCAGCGGTGCGGCGCTAATGGAGACGGGGACCCGTGTGCCGTCCGGCCGGACGATGAAAATGGACTTGCCGCTCACCGTGCGGCTGTGCTCGATGCAGTCCTCAAGGGCGCAATTGCCGTCACAGAGGCTGGAGCGCAGTACTTCCCAGCACTTGCGGCCCAACGCCTCGGAGGCAGGGATGCCCGTGATGTGCTCTGCGGCGCGGTTGAAGAAGGTGACGTTCCAGTCCCTGTCCACGGTGAACACGCCGTCGGCAATGGACTGCATGATGGCTTCGCACGGGATGTGGCCGGGAAAGGACATGGGCGCTCCTTGAAACAAAACGCCCCCGCAGGGCGGGGGCGAGGATTACCTACCTGCTCTTCTTGGCCCGTACGGCGGCGCGCAGCCAGTCGTACCAGCCTTCCAGCCCTTCTCCTGTCCTGCAGGAGGTAAGGAAGATGGGCATGTCCTTGTTCAGGTGCGTGGCGAATTTCTTGGCCCGGTCAACGTCGAAGTCCACATAGGGCAGCAGGTCGCTCTTGTTCAGGACCATTGCCGAGGACTTCTCGAAGAGTACCGGATATTTCTCCGGCTTGTCGTCCCCTTCGGGAACGCTCAGGAGTGCGATCTTGAAGTCTTCGCCGCAGTCGAACTCCACCGGACAGACGAGGTTGCCCACGTTCTCCACGAAGAGAATGTCGGTGGCTGCGAGGTCGAAATTCTGGATTGCGGCCTGAATCATGCTGCTGTTCAGATGGCAGCCTCCGTCGGTGTTGACCTGAACGGCCTTGGCACCGGTGGCGGCGACACGCCGGGCATCATTATCCGTCTGGCAGTCGCCTTCGACAACGGCCATGGAGAATTCGTTTTTCAGGTCGGCAAGGGTGCGCTCCAGCAGCGAGGTCTTGCCGGCACCGGGGGAGCTGATGAGGTTGAGAACCAGAACGGCGTGTCTGCTGAACAGCTCACGCAGCTGGTCCGCCATTTTTTCGTTGGCTTCAAGAATGTTGCGGACGACCGGGATATCCATGCGCTAGCTCCACTATTCTGCTTCAAGGTGGTCGAGGTACAGCTCTTTTCCGGTCAACACCTCATGAGCGAATTCGCGTCCGCAATGGGGGCAGGGCATGTAGAACAGATCCGGGGTTTCCGGCGTGAATTCCTTGCCGCATCCTCCACAGGCCACGGTGACGGGGATTTCCATCATTTCGAGGGTCGCGGTGGCGAGGGGTGTTTCCTGTGTCTGCACTTCGAAGGCAAACTGCAGTGCGTCCGGGACGATATTGGTCAGCTTACCGTGGCATACGCGTGCCGAGACAAGCTTGGTGGCCCCGTGCTTGGCGAGTTCTTCCTGAATGATTTCGATAAGGCTCGATGCTATTGCCATTTCATGCATGCGCGAAACCTACTGGAAAAAGAATCGTCCGTCCAGTAGGTTAGGATGTTTTGGATTGATTGATCAAGCGACTCTTGTGGCCTGTTTGCATCCCCACTGCACTATGTTATATGTTTCGCTAGAGAATTGGCGAAGAAGTCGCCAAAAGCATCGGCAAGACCGGAATATGCGGTTCTGCCATTTCTGCCTGCGGGGGGCATGCGTATGATGGAAGCGGACAAGGATGGGTGCGGAGTCTACTCATCCAAGGCGAGCAGCTGGATAGGCACCGGGGTTACCAAGCGCAAGGTGGTTTCCAAGCGCTACTGGTTTGCCTTCAGGCTGCATGACGGTTCGTACAAGGTGCAGCCGCTGACAGGCAATATGGTGCCTGTAGGCACGCCTAGGGATGTCCCGGCGGATGTGTTTGCCGAGTCCTATCTGCACGAGCCTGATTTTTATGTCGACCCCAACAGGGTCATCTCGCTCATGCCGGAGAAGGACAGGCCGCAACTGACCGCGCCTCCGGAGGCTGCTCCGTCCGCACCGGGGCCCACTGCCGAGCCGGAGCCTCTTGCCAAGGAGGCGTTGGCGGCAGAACTGGAGCGGCAGGAGAATGAAGCCCGTACGGACTTCGGACTTGGCCTTACCCATTTTCGCCGGGGTAATACCCGTAAGGCTCTGGACATATTTAATGAAATCGTTGACCGTGACGTTTCCTGGCAGCCGGAGCACAAGCACCTGTTTTGTGAATTCGGCACCGGGTTGCGGAAAACCCGCTTGCTGGACGTGGCCCTCAAGCATTATTTCAAGGCGTTGGAGCTTTCCCCCCGGGATGAGAACCTGCATCACAACATCGCCCGGGTGTACTATGAACAGAGCAAGTTCGACCGGTGCCAGGAATGGCTTGAACGGTCTCTGGCAATCAATCCGGAGCTTGCACCTTCGCTGCAATTTATGAGTTTTCTGCGCAAGTCGGGCAAGCTGACGGAACAGCGCGCATGAGCATGCAAAGCCGGCCATGAACGCCGGACGGGAGTACGGGTTTGGAAATCGATAAGTTTCGCGGCGTCTTTTCCTCTCGGGAGGTAGACCACGGTACGCAGACTCCGGGAGCTGCCAAGACCAGAAAGCGCTACTGGCTTGTCTGGGACGACGAGGACGGTACCGCCGCCATCCAGCCCCTTTCGCCGTCGCTAGAACCGGCCGGCGTGAAGCGTATCATTCCGCTTGAGGATCTCGACGAGGGCTTTCAGGAAGAGCCCGACGTGGTTCCCTCGTTTGCGCGTTCCGGCAGTGTGCCGTCTGACGACGGGCCTGCTGCGCCGTTGGCGGACGGGGAGAATGATGCCCTGCGGGAATCCCTGAGCCGGGCCGTCAGGCGACAGGCCATTGATCTTGATGCCTTTGATTACGCGGACCATGCCGCTCCGGAGGCAGTGCCTGCGGACGAGGACAAGGCTTCGGCGTCTGCCAGGACCCTGGATCCTGCCATAGAGGAGAAGGAGCGGGAAATGCGTGCCGAGTTCGGCATGGCGCTCATGTATCTGCGGCAGGGGGATTCGCACAAGGCTCTGCGCATTTTCGGTCAGCTTGCTGACGCTCCGGACGTGCCCGCGGCATACAAACACATGTATACCGATTTCGGGATCAGCTTGCGCAAGAGCAGGCTCTTGGATATGGCTCTCAGGCATCACCAGAAGGTTGTCGAACTGAGCGGCTCCGATGAAAACGCGCTTCATAACGTGGCCCGCATCTACTATGAACTGGGCGACTTGGACAGCGCGGTCCGTTTCTTGCGCAGGTCGTTGGAACTGAATCCCGATCTCGATGCCTCGCAGCGCTTTTTGCGGTTCATCCGCAAGCAGCAGCGCAGCAAGGTTTCCCGTTATGATTTTTAACTCGCAAGGTGCAACGAGGAATTGATGAACAAGAATATCGCCATGCTCATCCTCTCCGTGGTGCTGCTGGCCATGATTCTCATCGTGCTGAACCAATGGGCCTTTGGCCCTTCATCCGCCAATCGCGAAGGGGCGGATTTTTCCGATATCCTGAAGAAATCATCCGTGGTCAAGGTTCCTGCCGAGGCGCCGGGCGTGCGGATTCCTGTTGCTGCCACCGGCAACGCTTCCGTTGCATCGGCTGCGCCAGGAACTCCTGCGGAACCATCGGTTCCTGCTCCGATGGAGGCGCAGGATGCTGCTGTCGTGCCGCATGATGAGGGGATGAACCCGTCAGCCGGTTCCTCTGCGGAGGTGAAAACGCCATTGTCTGCGCCCGCGCTGCCTGTTGTGCCGTCTGCAGCACCGAAGCCCTCCGCAAGTCAGGTCGCTGCGAAGCCTGCCCCCGCGATCGTGCAGCAACCGGCACCGAAACCGGTGAAGGCGGCGGCAGCCAAATCCGCAGTCGTTCCGTCCGGTCCCAACAGGGTGGAGACCATGACGCTGCGTCAGACGGGGAATGGTGCTGTGCTCGAAATCACGGCTGCAGCGCCGTTCACCTATAAGGTGTTCGGGCTCAAGCAGCCGCAGCGTGTGGTTGTGGATCTTGCCGGTACCTTTGCCAAGGTGGCCGCGCCCTCTGTGAACAAGAGCCCGCTGGTGACCGGCGTCCGGGTGGGACGGCATGAAAAGAGCGTCCGTATCGTCATGGATGTCGCCGGAGCGGCGGTTCGGGATTTCGACGCCGTACAGCCTGCGGGCAACACGCTGCGGATTATCGTCAAATAGCCCGGCATTGCCGGACATGAAAAAAGCGAGGTGTGAACCTCGCTTTTTTTATGCGTGCCTATTCGGGAACATCGAATCCGATGTCGATGATGGCCTTGCGAATGGCGGCCACGTCAACCGGAGACTGTTCCGTCCAGGCGGCTTCACCCTTGAGTAGGTCGACTTCTACCGAGGTAACGCCGGGGACCTTGGAAACGGCATCGGTAACGGAGGCCTTGCAATGGTTGCAGGTCATTCCCTTGACTTTGATGGATGGCATGGTTCTCTCCAATGTTCGGGTTCGGTTTCTCAGTGCAACCTGTGCGGTTGCCCATGTGGCCGATACTGATTACTTTAGATACTGCACGGGATTTAGGCAAGCCGTCATGGACAATGCCGCCTGTCCCCCTTTTCGAACTGCATTCTGCACGCACCGTACGGTGCTCTGGGAGTTGATGAGCATGACCGATATCTCGAACGGCCCCTCGGCTGACAGCATGGAGAACACCCCGACAGACGCCGCGAACGGCATAGAACAGGATACCGCGCTTTCGGAAGAAGCGCTCGTGAAGGCCGCCCGCATGCCGGTGCGCGGCATGACCTGCGCTGTGTGCGCCGGGCGCATCGAAAAGGTGGTGGGGCGCATGGAAGGCGTGCAGTCTGCCAATGTGAATCTTGCCGCTGAATTGCTCGATGTGCACTATGCGCCGGATGCCGTCTCCCTGGAGACCATTGCGGAGAAGGTCGGGGCCATAGGGTTTGAGGCCATTCTCCCTGATGCGGTTGCTGCCGGCGAGCCGGACGTGCTGCGCTTCGGCATACGCGGCATGCATTGCGCCGCGTGCTCCGGCCGCATTGAACGGGTGGTGGGCGCCATGGAAGGCGTCGCCTCGGTGGAGGTGAGCCTTGCCTCGGACTCCGCAGCCGTGCATCTGCAGGATGGCGTGTCATCCAGAGACATGGTGGAGGCCATTGTCAGTCGGGTGGCCGGGCTTGGATTCGAGGCGGAGCCTGTCGCAGAGGCGCAGGATGGCGGAACCGGGCTGTGGGAACTGCAGCAGGAAGAGAACCGCAACCGTCTTGCCGCCATGCGTGCGCGTCTGATTCCCGCTTTTCTTTTTGCCTTGCCGCTGCTGGTCATCTCCATGGGCGAGATGGTCGGTTTGCCGCTTCCTGCCATCATTTCGCCGCACCATAATCCCCTTGGGTTCGCTCTTGTGCAGCTGGCTTTGGTGCTGCCCGTTATGTGGTCGGGCAGGGATTTCTATCGTATCGGTTTCCGCAATCTGTGGCAGCTTGCGCCCAACATGGATTCCCTGATTGCCGTGGGGACCGGGGCTGCGTTCGTGTACAGCGCCTGGAATACCTTCGAGATCGCCCTGCACGGCCCGCATGACGCAACCAGCATGGTCCGGGCCATGGACCTCTATTTCGAGTCCGCCGCCGTGCTCATTGCCCTGGTCTCTCTTGGGAAATATTTCGAGACCCGGTCCCGGGCGCATACCTCCGACGCCATCAGGAGCCTCATGGAGCTGACGCCCGATACGGCCATCCTGCTCCGGAACGGGGAGCAGCAGGAGATCCCTCTCGCCCAGGTGCGCACGTCGGATACGCTGCTGGTGCGGCCGGGCGAGCGCATTCCCGTGGACGCCACGGTGATAGAGGGGCGGTCCAGCGTGGATGAGTCCATGCTGACGGGCGAGTCCATCCCGGTGACCAAGGATGTTGGGGATACCGTGGCCGGCGGCACCATGAACACCACGGGCATGCTTACCATCCGCGTGGACCGTGTGGGGGCGGACACCGTTCTGGCCCGCATCATACGGCTGGTGCAGGATGCGCAGGGATCCAAGGCTCCCATTGCCAATCTGGCGGACCGGGTAAGTCTCTATTTCGTGCCTACGGTCATGGGGCTGGCCCTGTTGTCAGGAGCCGTGTGGCTGCTTTCCGGTGCCGATTTCACCTTTGCGCTGCGCATTTTCATTGCCGTGATGGTCATCGCCTGCCCCTGCGCCATGGGACTGGCCACACCCACGTCCATCATGGTGGGAACGGGGCGTGGCGCACAATTGGGCGTGCTCATCAAGAATGGCGCCGCACTGGAGGCGGCAGGCAGTGTGAACACTCTGGTCTTCGACAAGACCGGCACGTTGACGCACGGTTCGCCCGAGCTGGTCGAATTGATCATGCTGCAGGATGCGGATGAAGCGGCCCGCCAGGACGTGCTGCGTCTGGTCGCCTCGCTGGAGGCGGTGTCCGAGCATCCCCTTGCCGCCGCCATCGTGCGCGGGGCAAAGGCTCAGGGCCTGGCTCCGTTGCCGGTGCAGAATTTTCTGGCCGTTCCCGGCAAGGGCGTGCAGGGAACCGTGCAGGGCCGTGACGTGCGTATTGGCAACGTGGGGTTCGCTGCTGCAGGCATGCTTGAGGATCAGGCTGCGGCCCTGCTTGACGAACAGGCGGCACAGGGCAGAACTCCGCTGCTGGCAGCGCTGGATGGCGTGCCCGTGGCCGTGCTCGCCGTGGCCGACAAGCTGAAGGAGGAAGCGCCTGAGGTAGTGCGTCGTCTGCGTTCCATGGGCATCAATGTTGTCATGCTCACCGGCGATAACGAGCGTACGGCGCGGGCCGTGGCTGCGGAGGCGGGCATAGAGACGGTCATTGCCGGAGTGCTGCCCGAGCAGAAGGATCGCACCGTGGCGGAACTGCAGGAGAAGGGCGGTATTGTGGGCATGGTGGGGGACGGCATCAATGATGCGCCCGCACTGGCGCGGGCGGACGTGGGGATCGCCATGGGCACGGGGATAGACGTGGCCGTGGAGGCCGGCGACATCGTCCTCATGAAGGGGGCGCTGCACGGCGTGCTGACGGCCCTGGCCCTGAGCCGGGCGACTGTCGCCAATATCCGCCAGAATCTCTTCTGGGCCTTCGGCTACAACGTGCTGGGCATTCCCGTTGCCATGGGAGTGCTCTATGCACTGTTCGACGGACCGACGCTTTCCCCCATGATTGCGGGCGGAGCCATGGCCCTGAGTTCGGTTTCCGTTGTGAGCAACGCCCTGCGTCTCCGTTTCTTCAGGGCCTGAGTCCGATTCTGTCCCGACGTATTTCATCCAGCATGAAAAGAGCCCTGTGATCTCGATCGCAGGGCTCTTGAATGTCGTATGCAATAGGCTCAGTACTGCTTGATGTAGTCGTCCAGGCTTTCAGCAGAGCAGTTCTTGCTTACCCAGAATGCCGCCGCCCAGACCATGAGTGCGGTGGCCTGCGTGTCGTCAAGGCGCTTGAGCTTGGCTTCAAGGCTGGCCTTGCTTGCTCCATGCTTCACGTGCACGTTGCCGACTTCGCAGGCGTCACGCGTTCTGAGCAGCAGGTAGTCCAGCCGCGTGTTTTCAGGCAGCAGCTTCATGTCCTTGTGGGCTTCCACAATGGTTTTCAGTTCCGGAGCGGAAAACAGGCTTTTGATCTGCATGGTGGCACGGAAGAACGTGTCCACGGCCCAGGGCAGGATGAATTCCGCACCGGCGCTCTTGGTGCGAAAGTAATCCTTGAGCCACTTCTCCTGATCGTTGGAAATACGGGCAGCAACCTGTGGCATTTATGATCCCCCGTTTCTATGGGCTGGGAATTCTTGGGAATTCTTGCCCCATGATCCCCCGAGGATCATGGTGTTTGGCCCATAGCCTACAACAAATTTTGGGGATACTCAAGAAACTATCTAGAGTTGCAGGAAAAAGGTGCGGCCAGAGCCTATTCGATGATGATGTCGTGATCGATCTGCATACCCGAGGGCAGGGTGACAGGCAGGGCCGAGAGGTTCTTGATGGTGACGGTGCCACGGATGATGATGCTCTTGCCGAACACCACATCCCCCTGCACCGTCAGGCTGCTGCAGGCGGCGAGTGAAGGGGCTCCGTGCGGGAAGTGCTGCTCCAGCCTGTCGATGGTGCCGTAGTGGGCCTTGTCCAGATCGATGACCACGGGAGGGAGCAGGCGCGCCGGGTTGGGCATGAGGGTGGCGTGCGCATCCATCACGTAGCAGTCCGACATGACTGCCAGCAGATCGGAGCAGGTCTTCACGGGCATGAAGCGTTCACGTGAGGTGACGATGGCTTTGGCGCCGGGGAAGCAGGAGATGGCGGCGCCCATGGCGCTTTCCACCTGAAAGACACGGGCGGAGTGATGGTCTCGGGGGTTGACCGTCTTGGGGTTCAGAATCATGGGCAGCTTGAGCAGCCCGTGCTTGCGGATGTGGGCCTTGAGCGCCTTGAGATCTATCCAGATGTTGTTGGTGTTGAACAGCCCGTACCGATCCACGTCCTGAAACTTGTCCAGCTCGTCAAGGGGGCACTGGGCCAGTTCCCGGAGGACGAGCCCGCCGTCATGCGTGCGGGCCAGGTGGCCTCCCTTGCGGTCGGAGACCGTGCGGGGAGCCGCCTCGATGAGGAAGGGAATCTTCTCCCTGGCAATATAGCCGAGGATGGCGGGGTTCAGGGTCGCGCCCAGGTTGTCCGAATTGGAAATGAAGGCGTAGCGGTGTCCCTCCTGGAGCAGCTTGTCCAGGAGGCCGCAGAAGGTGAGGGCGGAGTAGATGTCGCCATGGCCCGGCGGGTTCCACTCCAGCTTGGGGTTTTCCGGATATTCAGCCGGCAGCAGGGTGCTGCGGTCCACCTTGGGAAACTTGTGCTGCATGAAGCAGTAGGGCAGCACGTGCTCCGCCTGCATGGCAGTCAGAGCCTCTTCCGTATCATGCTCGGTGCTGAAGCTGTTCATGAGCGCCAGTGGAACATCGGCTCCGTATGTGGCCTTGAGGGACGCCGTCTGGCGGACAATGATGTCCAGGAAGGTGAGGCCGTCGCGGACGGGAATGAGCGACTTGGCATAGGTCATGCCCATGCTGGTGCCGAGCCCTCCGTTCAGCTTGATGACCACGGCGTGGGGAATCATTCGTTTACCGTGCGCGGCATACCCGGCAAGGGAGTCGATGGTAGGCAGGTCGCCCGGTACGATGGGGGCAATGTCGCCTTCCGGCATGAGCCCGGTATGATTGCGCACGATTTCATCGTAGTAGGAGCCAAAGAGCGCCACGAGCTGCCGCGGCAGGTTGTGAGCCGCCATCTTGCGTGCGAAGAGATCAAACGGGGTACGGCCCGAGTCCGGGGCAGCAGGCGTGTGGTGCGGCTGTTGCAAAAGGCCGTTTTGCGTGCGGGGGGCCTCGTGTACGCCTTGGCTCATGTCGTTCTCCTGTGTCATTGTCCGCATCATGGCATGATATTGGGGTGGGGTGTCAACCCCGCGTCATGCTGGTGACGTGTTCGCTGATTCGGTGCTGCCGATCAAAAGACATAAATGGACGGGGCAAGGCAGGCGAGAGTTGAGTGCGTCAGGACCTTCTTGTTACCATGCCTGACGGGGCATGTATGTTATTTTGCTGTTTTGTCCGTAAAGAAAGGGAGCCACCGTGCGGTGGCTCCCTTTGTGTGCGGTTTGTTACGGCTACAGAATGCCATGCAGCGGTCCGCCCGGTGCCGCAAGGGCGTCCACCCGTGCCGACACGGAGGGATCTTCCTCAAGAGCGGGGGCATGGAACGATTTGAGCCTCGCGTCAATGATGAGCGGGCCGGTGCAGCCCCAGTGTTTGCAGTGCGTGAAGCTGCCGCTGCCATACATGTCCGTTGCCGGGTCGGAACGGGTGAACGTGACCCAGAGGAAGTTGTCCCAGTCCCGGGCCGTGAAGTCGGCATCGTCAACCACCACAAAGAGCGGCAGACCCTGCAGGCGTGCAGCCTTGTCATTCAGATGCGCAGCCAGGTCGAACATGGCCGGGTCGTGCTCGTCGCGTGCGGCCGTGTGCTTTGGTCCCCGCAGCACCACGATGCCGGGGGCGAAGAGGCGGGGAGCGGAAAAGCCGTCCGGCAGAGAGAGTTCGCCGGGTATGGAGGCCTGCAAATCGCGTCGCTTGGGGCCGCAGGCAGCCCAGATGAGCTTTGACCCCTGATTCAGGCTGATGCCCGTGTAGTCCAGGGTATCAATGGTGGTCCGGGTAATGAAGTGCAGGTCGCGCGCAAAGTCGGTGCGCTCCAGCATGTGGGTGAGGAATCGCTTGAAATCGTGCGTATGCAGGGAGGTATCGTCCTCGCGGGCTGCAATGATCACGTATTTCGAAAGAGATGTCTGGGTGTTGCCGAGCAGTGAGAGGCCGCAGGTTATCAGTTCCTGCGGCTGGCGCTCCGTGGCGTAGGGGACATAGCGTTCACTGCCCACGGCAAGAAGCAGGGGGTGCACCCCGGCCTGATCCACGGCATGTACCTCGTGTACGCCGTTAAAGACCGTGGGGACCAGTTCGGCAGTTAACTCATGGATGAAGGTGCCGAACACGGTGTCTTCCTGCGGGGGACGGCCCACTGTGGTGAACGGCCAGATCGCGTCGTCCCTGTGGTAGACGGCGTCCACGCGCATGACCGGGAAGTCGTGGGCGAGACTGTAGTAGCCGAGATGGTCCCCGAAGGGCCCTTCCGGCTTCTGGTCGCCGGGATGGACCGTGCCGCAGATGCAGAAATCGGCCTCGGCAAGGATGGGCAATCCTCCCGGACGGTTGATCATGGGGATGCGGAAGCCTGCCAGCGCACCGCCGAAAAGGATCTCGGCAATGCCTTCGGGCAGGGGCATGATGGCGGCGAGCGTCATGGCGGGCGGTCCGCCGATGAACACGTTCACCTTCAGCGGTTCGCCCCGGCGAAGGGCTTCGGCATGGTGATAGCCTATGCCCCGGTGGATCTGGTAGTGCAGGCCCACTTCCTGATCGGGAACATGATTGGGGCTGGTGAGCTGCACGCGATACATGCCGATATTGGACTGCATGAAGCCGGGCTTGTCCGGGCTTTCCGTGTACACCTGCGGCAGAGTGACATATCCGCCGCCGTCCATGGGCCACGAATACAGCTGGGGCAGACGCGTGACTTGTGTGGTGTTGGCCATGACCGGTCCGGTCTTTACCCGTTTCGGCATGGTGGCCAGCAGGGCTCGCGGGGTGCCCGTATAGCGCCATGGGTGCTTGAGAAGGTCAAAGGGCTGTATCTTGAGCTTGAACAGGCCTTCCAGAGCCCGGAGAGAGTCGCGGAATATCCAGCGGGTGCGTTCCATGGTGCCGAAGACATTGCACACCATGGGGAACGGGGTGCCCTTTACCGAGGTGAACAGAATGGCGGGAGCCTTGGCACGGTAGGCGCGTCGCTGGATCTCGGCCACTTCGAGGTAGGGGTCCACTTCGTGGGAAACGCGGACAAGCTGGCCGGTTCTTTCAAGATCGGCCAGAAGCTGTTGCATGTTCTGGTAGCGCACGGGGATTCCTTGTTGTCTGATGAGAGGCTCCGGTCCGGCATTGCCGAGACCGAAGGAAACATGCAGGCAGGGTGCTGCATTTTGCCGTGAAAGGCAAGAGGAGGCAGGGGGGCGGCGCTATGGCGCGAATACGTAGCCTTCGCCCCGTACGGTGTGCAGGACGGGGCTGTCAAACCCTGCATGGAGACGGTTTCTGAGGCGGCAGGCAAGCACGTCGACCAGGTTGGGACGCAGGTGTGCCGTGTAATCGAAAAAATGCTCCAGAATGAAGTCGCGGGAGATCAGTTCGCCAGCCCTGCGCATGAACGCTTCCAGCAGCAGCGCTTCGCGCGGATGAGGGCGCAGGGGGGCGTTGTTGCGAAACGCGGCACCCGTGGCGGGGTGGAGCTGGACGTCCCCGGCTTCCAGGACCTCGGCGGGCATCAGTTGCAGGGCGCGCCATGCCAGGAGCCCCGCCTGCTCCAGTGCTGCAAGGCAGAACGGTTTGCGGATACGGACAGCGCGTTCGGGGAGCGTCGGTTCGCCGGGGATTGGGTGTTTGCTGCTTGCCAGCACGGCCACGGGGAGGCGGTTCAGGGGCGGTTGGTCAAGTTTGGTCAGGATTGCAGCGGTATCCGGGCAATCAAGATCAAGCAGCAGCATGGACATCCCCGACATGTCGGCAAGACCGTGCTCCGGGGCGGAATGCAGTGTTCCGGGAATGTCAGACAGGGTTTCGGCAGAGGTGAGCTGAACATCTGCAATGAAGGAGTCTGCAAGCTCCCTGCGCGTGAAGGTGATGATTTCCGGTATGCTGCATGCGAGATGGATGTGCATGCTGTACTCTTACGACTCGCCAGAAAACCGTGCAATGGCGTTAGAATAAAAAAGGGGCCGGACATACGTCCGGCCCCCTGGGCACAGCAAAAACGGGCAGGGAACTAGTCGACCTTGTAGAAGGCCTTGGGAGCGGCGCCGCAGATGGGGCACTTGTCGCCGTCAAAGGCGCCTTCGTGGGTGTAACCGCATACGGAACAGTTGTAGTAGTCAACGGCAACCGGGTTGTCGATGGCGTCCAGCATCTTCTGGTACAGTTCGGCATGCACCTGTTCCGCCTTGTTGGCAAAGCCGAAGTAGCGGGCTGCAACCTTCTCGCCTTCAGCTTCGGCGACTTCGATCATGGCAGGATACATGTTCTTGAACTCGTGGGTTTCACCGGCGATGGCGTCCTTGAGGTTCGCAAGGGTATCCCCGATCTTGCCTGCGTTACGCAGATGGCCGTGGGCGTGGATGGTTTCGGCGTCGGCTGCGGCGCGGAACAGCTTGGCAACCTGAGGATGGCCTTCCTTTTCAGCCTGCTTGGCGTAGGCAAGGTACTTGCGGTTGGCCTGGGATTCACCTGCAAAAGCTTCCATCAGGTTGTCGAGAGTCTTGGACATTGGGTTGTTCTCCTTAAATTTTTTGTGGTTCGGTAATGTATGTTGTGAGCCGTTGCGGCTCTCCTTAACAGGAATGATTACTATTTATATTTCGGAGAACTTTTTGTAAAGCCTTTTTTGAAAAAAGTTGGCTACTCGCCGGCAGACTGTGCGGGAGCCTCTGGTGACGCCTCTTCGGAGGTGTCGTGTGTATCCGGGCGGGGGGCTGGTTCATGTGTGTGGGCATCCGGAGAGGGGGCTGTATCCGAGCGCGGAGCATTGGGGACGCCAGTAAAGTCCAGTCGTACCTGTCCGTCTTCAAGCTTGAGAAAGGCAAGGTACGACTTGCCCGCACGCGACCGGCATTCAACCGGTTCAGCAGTGCGTCCTGCTGTCAGGAGTTCGTCAACCATAGTATTGGTTATGTCGCGGCCGAACATTATTTTCCATATGGTGAACAGGCAGCCTCCGTCTTCGCGTTTCCAATGGGAACATCCGAATCCCTTTTCGCGTTCCACCACCTCGGCCCCGCAGAGCGGACATTTGCCGTCCAGTTCGCGGGCGGGCATGGTCCGGGCTTTGGCGGCAACAAGGATGGACGTGACGCTGCGGTGCCGTATGTTGCCAATGCCGCGGCTGACCATGGTGCGGATGTC
>QKEJ01000004.1 GCA_003252375.1 Halodesulfovibrio sp. | reverse complement strand
ATACTGCATGCGATAGTTATTTATCTTATTATGAATGCCTTAGATATGTGATATCGTTTTTAGATCGGGTGCATGGGCTATTGTTAATGGGTTTAATATAGATATTCTATAATAAGATACTACCTAATACCGAAAGTTATAGGCATGCCTTTTCGTAGATTAGGCTGGCATTGCAGAGCATAGAAGCCCCATTTTACTCTGTTCGTTGTTTCCGATAGTTATCTGAAATCAAAGACTGAAACAAAAATGCAAGACACCCACAATGAAGCCCGGGGCGAGAAAACTCGCCCCGGGCATTAACTTAGGCAGACTGCTCCTCTTCTGAAGTCTCCAAGGACTCGGCATCCCCCTCAGCATCCAGGTTGCCATACGACGGAGAAGACTCCGTTGCCGCAATTACAGCCATGGCGCTCATTACGCCTGCGAGACAGCCGCTAAGGAATATAGGGCAGTCCCTCACGGTCATCTTCTTTTCAACTTCTTCGTTACCCATCATGATGCTCCTTGATGATTTGAAGCACTGCTATTAATAGTGCGAGAATCAGTCCCAGGTTCATGGGCGACCTCCCGACTGATTGTGCCATCGTGGGCATACAGGCATGCCGCAGTGCAGGTAAGGTGTTCGGCACAGTGCCGGAGAAAACAGACGCAGCCAGAGACAGGCCAGCGGCCAATGCATGGCAAACCTCCTGATTGTTCGTGGTGATATGGGAACAGCCGCCCGTGCGGGCAATCGAATTACGGAGTGCGGGGGAGAAGCGCCTGCCGCAGCATACCAAACATGGCGGGAGCGATTTCCGGCAGTTCCCAGATGACCGTGCTGGCGCCGGGCAGTAGACTTTGAATGGAGGTGGACATAATCCCGATGCCGTAGAGCTCCACACCGATACGCTTAGCCATCTGCATGGCATCCGCCGTGGCAGTGGGGCAGTCGGGGTCACCGTCGGTCATGATCAGGATGATCTTGCGATCCTCTTTGAGCGGGAGCAGTTCCTGCATGACCCACCACAGAGCCGGGCCAAGGGGCGTTTGTCCTCCAGATGCCAGGCTGAAGTGCGTATGGACCTTCTGCCCATGGCGTACCAAGGGCTTGAGCGAGTTCCATTCCGTTCCGTCTCGGAATTCAGCCGGAAAGGCCGTGACGCCCACGTTGATTCCTGTCCGCTCCAGCGCCGTCGCGACCGCGTGCGTAGCCCGACAGGCAAGACTGATCCGCTTGCGCATGGATCCCGAGCAGTCCAGCAGAATGTGCACCGCCGTGTTGATGCCGGGCCGCTGAATATGCCGCAGGAAGATCCGGGGATCATGCCCAGCGATCTTGTGCAGGCTTCGCGTGTCCAGTCTGCCGCGTCGGGCGCTGCCGCTACGGGCAAGGTGTGTCGCCTGAAGCAAACCATGGAATCGGGCCGCCATACCGTTCGTCGCCCGCTTCGCTTCCCGAATGGCATCCGGAGTCAAAACCGACACGAACTTGTATCCCTCACGGGCAACCATAACAGTTCCGGTAGCAGGCCCTGCTTGTACGGTTGTGGCCAGAGTGGAGCCGATTCGCGTTCCCATGTCGGCGGGGAGCGCATCGGCAGGCATCGAGAGCAGGGTTTCCAGTGCATCAGCGTCAGCCTGTCCAGACGAGGAAGGAGAGCTAAGCAGTCTGTTTTCGGGTGAACATGAAGAAGGGGAACCGTCGGGCTCCCCTTGTGTTATCTTCATGCTTTTCTCTGTTTCCGGCTGAGAGATCGCTTGACCCGGCTCAGCACAATTGTCCTGCATTTTTCCTTTCCTACCTGGAGGTTTCGGACAAGAACCCTGCGATTTTTGTCGGTCCTGGGCATGTGTACTCGCAGCCGTTTTGAGCACATCAATGAACTGCCGCGCATAATCCAGACAGGCACCAGAGTCTGGGCAGTGCCCGCGCATGGTGTGCAATATGACTTCCAGATGCAGCCGCAGCCAGGGCCACCTGGTATCCATAGCACTGGCTAATGCCTCGCAATGATCAAACAAGTCCGGCTCGTCCCAGCTTCGTACCGTAAAGAGGAGCCAGTCCAGGATTAGCGTGGCCTTGTCATCGCACACCGTAGGCGGCGTGCTGAGGAAGCAATGTCGGATCAGCCAGCGGAAGTTGCCACGGCAGCCGGGATAGATGGCCGCCATGGCATTTTCCACTCTCCAGTCCTCGAAAGTGTTCCAGATGTGTTTCTCAAGCGGAGACCTAACCAGTTTGCACATGGCGAAGTCCGTATGCCGGATGTGGGCCGCCTCATGGTCGATATACCCTCGCACAATACCGTTAAAGGTATCATCATGCTGAGCAGGAAGAGCGGGGAGCTGAATGACCTTGCCGTCCGTATACGCCTCGGCCCCGCCGATGCGGACGGTGACGCCATACCGCCGCCCCAGCACTGACGCCAGGAGGGGCAGGGATTGCAGGATGGATGCTGTCTGCATGGCCTCACCACAGTCCCAGGCTGTCCAGTTGCGGACCGACAGGAAGAGAGACTTCGGGCAGTTCGTCACCATCCTCCGGGCTCTGCGCTTCGGTATATTCCGCATCATCGTCGCTGGAATCCACGATCTCAGGCGAGGCCGCACCAACCACTTCCTTAAACCCCTCCAGAATGTCGTCGGGGTTCCTGCCTTCAAGCATGGACTGCGCATGGTTCAGGAGCGCTACCGGATCCCGCAGCAAGCTGACGAGTCCTTGCAGCATAAGCAGATTCGGCCCCATGATGTGCCCCTTCTTGCCTACGGCGGAGAATGCCGTTTCCAGCAGATCCGCCACCGGGGTGACACGTGGCTCCACGAAACTGAGGCCGGTAAGCTTGTGGTACATGGTTCTCAAGGGCGAGAGGGCCTTGCGGGTGACTTCACTCTTTCCCACGAAGCTCTTGTACCAGGTATCTGTAGCCGCCTTGGCGATTTCGCCGAACAGGGTTTGGCCCAGACCGGAAACGGCATCATCAAGCCCTACATTGACTACCGATTCGGGCGAGTCATCCCGAAGCGCAGGGGCCTGCACCTTGAAAAGCTGCCATGAGAACCCGAAGCGGGAACGCACGTAATCCGCACTGACGATGGAATTGGCGATGATGGACTCCCAGCCGGGATTGCTACGTATCCAGTCGCGTACAGCGTCATCATAGCGGTCGAGGAAGACAGCCTTTTCTCGCAGAAACTCAGAAGCGATAGTTTCCAGATCCGCCTGCACTTCGTCGATCCGATCTTCGGGCAGAGCCCAGCCTCCGAGGAAGCGTACTCCATTCCTGTCCAGCAGGGTCGTGGCTCGGCTTTTGAGCGTGCCGAATACCCGCAGGTCCGCTGGATTGCAGATGCGTTTGCTGCCAAGTGAAGCAAGCTCTTCGGGGGGCAGGTTGTTGGTGTTGAAGTCCGAGGGCACGAGCTTGCGTCGCGCCGTCCAAATATTCACGGTCAGGTGCACAGCCACAAGGCTGCCGAGAACGGTGATGTCCGTATGCATGCTATCCTCCTTGAAAATGAAAAAGGGAGCCGTTTCCGACTCCCCTATGGTGTGTTGGTCGTTGCCTGCGCCGTCGCGAACATGCGTTGGGCAAGCTCATGCAGCATGGCGCGGGTTTCGCGTGATGCCCGGTAGCCCAAGGCCCGGTCCAGTGCATAGCAAATGGGTTGTATGTTCTGCCGAGCCAGCGGCTGGAAACGAATGGTCAGTGTGGCCCAGCGGATGAGGGTTCGGGTGGAGAAGGTCACCTCGATGGTTTCGCCATGCTTCTGGGTATCGCTCTCGCCGACGAACAGGCGGCGCACCTCGTTGGCGAACAAGACCATGCCCTTTCGGGTGTCCTGCGGGATGCTCGAAGCCACCCGTTCCAGCAGGAGCTCTTCCGTTGCCGGTGCGGGGTAGCCGACTTCACAGAGCCAGAAGCGATCCATGAGCGCGATGTTCTGTCGTAGCGTGCCCTGATACAGGCCGCTGTCGTCGGAAGCGCCGTTGGTGTTAGCTGTGGCCACGAACCGGAACATGGGGTGCGGATTGATGATTTCACCGCCGTTTTCGGGAATGCACAGCGGACCGCCATCCAGCACTCCGTTGAGGCCTGTGGCGGTAGCCGGGTCGAGAAGATCTATCTCGTTCAGAAGAAAAATGCCCCCGTACCGCATGGCGAGCGCGAGCGGTCCGTATTGAAAGGCCATACTGCCGTTGTGCAGGCTGAGGTGTCCGGCAAGATCAGGGAATTCCAACCTGCCATGGCCGGTCACCTCAAACACGGGATAGTTTAGACGTGCAGCGAGTTGACGCACCAGGCTGGTCTTCCCGCTGCCGGTGGGGCCGAAGATATATAGGGAATCTGCCCGCTCTTCGGGGGTGGTAAGCAGCCAGACCACGACCTCACGCATGGAATCGTGAAACAGGTAGTCTAGATCAATATTAGGCGTAAAGCCGCAGGGCGTGGCAAAACCTTTGATTATACGACCTGACGGGCTGCCGCTGAAGATTTCCCCGGCATCCATGTCGATGACGGCGAGATTGTCGAGTTCGTTCTGTATCATGTGCTTATTCCTTGTTGCTGTGGTTGTGCTGGGCGTGGGCTCACATAGAGTCGTTGTGAAGGCTTGCCGGTCTTGGTAACCCGCATGAGCAGTTCTTCGGCTTCTTCGTCACCAAGGGCGCTGCGCAGTTCCAGATCAAGTTTTGCAGAATCAATAGTTTTTCTCCCGGCCTGCTTGGCGTTTTTAAAGCGGAATCCTGCTGTGGAAAGCCACTCTGTACTGGGATTCAGAGAGGCATGAAAAGCGCGTATCCGTCCCTCTTCCGTCGTGATGCTCTCTTCCAGGTCAGACTTGCGGGCCTTGAGGTCGAAGAGCTCTCGTAGGGCTTCATCGTAAGCCAGGTCATCCAGTTCCTGTGCCGTAAACTTGGGGCACCCCTCTGAATAGTCGCACCAATCACACAGAGGATGAAAGCCCTTGCAATAGGACACGGCATTGATGGATTCGACTCCATCCCATACATTCCGTGCCGTGCTCCAGATGTCCCCGGCTATGCGCTGACACATGCCGAGCATAGTGGTATCCGGTTGATATGGCCCGAATGCTCGTGCATCGGACATGGACAGGCAGAGGACCCAGCCTTCGATGTCCACACGGTCCGCAAAACGCGGCAGGGAAATGCCGAACAGAAGCTTGGCCGCCTGCGGGAAGGTCAGATTCTCGAAGACGGTGTTGCCGTCCCCATCGCGCATGCCGAAGACCGGGGCCGTCCAGTGGGCCTTGAGCAGGCCCAGTTGCCCGTAGAGCTGTGTTTCGTAGGCGGTGTACAGGGTGTCCGGGATGCGCTCGGTGCTTTTCAGTTCCAGAATCCGTACGGCAGGCCGGGGCCAACCCCAGACAAGCGTGAAGTCGAGGTGAGCCCGGAGAGGGATGCCGTCATGCTCCGCGACGATTTCCAGCTGGTGCATGATGTTTGCTCCGTTGGAGT
>QKEJ01000115.1 GCA_003252375.1 Halodesulfovibrio sp. | reverse complement strand
TCTTGAGCAGGGTTGCGTTGCTGGCCTCAGCCGGGATTAGAAGCACGTCTGCAGAGCACTATGGGGGAGCTTCTCTTCCTATTCCTCGTTCAAAGGGCTTCTGTCAGCGCAATCAGTTGTGCCATGGGCAACTTTTTCAAGGGCATCGATATTTCCGGAGATAATATGCTCAAGCTGCTGCGTAATCTGTTCCGCAGGCCAGTTCCACCAAGCGAGGGTGAGTAACCTTGAAATTGTATCGTCGGAAAATCGTTTGCGAATGCACTTTGCCGGATTTCCGGCAACGATAGAGTAAGGCTCAACATCCTGAGTGACGACGGACTTGGCACCAATGATTGCGCCATCTCCGATGGTTCGTCCCGGCATAATGGTGGCATCGTACCCAATCCAAACATCATTCCCGACAACGGTATCGAGGCGCGAGCCGGGTTTGGGGCTGGCAAGCGACGGGGGGATGCTGTTTCCCCAACCGTTTCCAAAGGCAAAGAAGGGATATGTGGAAAGGCCCTCAGTGTCATGGTTTGCGCCGTTCATGACAAAGCGCACATGTTGGGCAATGGCGCAAAATCGTCCGATAATCAGGCGGTCGCCAATGAAGTCGAAGTGGTACAGCACATTGCGGAAAAAGTTGTTCGGGTCTTCCGGGTCATCATAGTAGGTGTAATCTCCGATCTCGATATGAGGATTGGTGTTCAGATTGTTGAGAAACACAACCCTTGGTTGGCCTGCCATTGGGTGCAGTGCTTTGGGAGAAGGGCCAAACATGTCTTGCCTCCTTGCATTATCCTTGGTCTGCCAATGGAGATGCTAAGGCAGCCCACGATTGGATAACAAAAAACCGCCCTGACTTCATCCGAAATCAGGGCGGTTTCACTTCTATGGAGCTCTTGAGCAGGATTGAACTGCTGACCTCATCCTTACCAAGGATGCACTCTACCGACTGAGCTACAAGAGCGTATATATGATCAGTCTCAACGGCCACTTGTAGTCTGCCGGAGACTCGCATTGCGAATCCCAAACGCGTGCGGTTGGTCTTCTAAGAACCAGCCCCCCGAACTTTCGTTCGAGGGGCTGTGGGGTTAGCAAAATGGTCGGGATGAAAAGATTCGAACTTTCGACCCCTTGAACCCCATTCAAGTGCGCTACCAGGCTGCGCTACATCCCGACGTTGCGAAGAGGGTGAATATATGCTGCGGGCCATGTCGTCAACAAAAAAGTGCGATTTGTTCGTATTTTTCGTGTCGGCGGTCGGGAGATTTCCAATCGCTTATGTATGATGTACATTGGGCGGCAGCTAACAGCCCGAAACAGTGACATATTGCGAGGGGGAGTATGAACGGCATCGGTACCGTGGGCGAAATATCGCCGGAAGAGCTCCGCAGTCTCATGGCGGAGCGGAAGGAAGGGGAATTCGTACTGGTGGATGTGCGCCAGCCACAGGAGTACAGGCAGGAACATCTGCCCGGTGCCCTGCTGTTGCCGGTGGCGGAGTTCGAGGCTCGCCTCGGGGAATTGCGTCCGGAGCAGGACTACGTCTTCTATTGCGCCATGGGCGCACGGTCGGCCGCCGCCGCTCTGCTGGCGCTGGATTCCGGCAGGTTCGCCGGCAGACTGTTGAGTCTGCGCGGCGGTATTCAGGCATGGGATGGCGGCTCCATTGCGGAACTGCCCCGGGTGGACGTGTTTTCCGGCGTTCGGAATGAGCGGGACCTGCTCTTCAAGGCGCTGGATCTGGAAAAGGCCGCACACACGCTCTACCGCAAGGTGCGCGACATGTCGCAGCAGGATGCCATGTGCGAGCTCATGGATACCCTCATCGGGGTGGAGGTGGCGCACGCCCGCGTCGTGTACCGGTATCTTGCCCGGTATTGGGATGACGGAAGCGGCACCCTGCCGGAGTTCGACGCCCTGTTCGACAGCCTGCAGGGAGACGTGCTTGAAGGGGGGCTTTCGCTGGACGATCTGGAGCCGTGGATTCGCGGTGCCCTGTCCGGGGAATGCCTGGAACTGGCGGATCTTGCCCTTGAGGTGGAACTGAATGCCTACGACCTGTACAGGGCGCTGGCCCGGCAGGCGGCGGAGCCCGAAGCAACCTCCGGCATGGGAGCGGATGCCGAGTTGATCTTCCTGGACCTTGCCTCGCAGGAAAAGCACCACGCCCGCATGATCATGAGCAGGATCGCTGCCTTTGAGGGAGGTGGCGCGTGACGGTCAGCCCCGCCATTTCCGTCGCGCTGACCCGATGCGCTTCGTATGCCCGTCCGGAGGTGGAGGATGGCGTGCGGGCCGTGTTTGCCGCCGCAGGCTATGCCCCAGCCCCCGGCACAAGAGTGCTGGTGAAACCGAATTTTCTGAAGGCTGATCCCACGGGCTTGTGCTGTACCCATCCGGAGGTGGTGCGGGCGGCTTGCGTGTATCTGCTGGACCGGGGCTGCCGTGTTACGGTGGGGGATTCTCCGGCCTTCGGGTCGGCGGCACGGGTCGCCTCGTCCATTGGGCTTGCTCCCATGCTGTCGGAACTGGGCGTGCCCGTGATCACCCTGGATTCCCCGCGCACCGTGACGTTGCCGTCGGGCATGCGTATTGGCATTTCCCGGCATGCGCTGGAGACGGATGCGGTATTGAGCGTCCCGCGCATCAAGGCGCATACGCAGATGCGTCTGACCTGTTCCGTGAAGAATCTTTTCGGGTGTGTCAGCGGCGTTCGCAAGGCCGTGGCCCATTCCACACATGGCGACAAGGGGAATGCCTTCCGGACCCTGCTGGCGGAAGTGCCCGCCATGCTCCCCCCGACAGCGGCGCTGGCGGACGGTATTGTTGCCATGGACCGCATGGGCCCTTCCGAGGGCGATCCCTGTTCCCTCGGGGTGCTGGGGGCTGCGCTGGAACCCGTGGCGCTGGATACCGCCATCTACACCATGCTCGGCACGACGCCTCAGGCGGTCCCCCTCTGGGGGGAACTGCAGGCCCGGAAGGCGCATGGCGCGCGGATGGAGGAGGTGTTCTTTCCGATGCTGGGGCCGGATGCGTTTCGGGATGTCCGCTTCCGGTTGCCCCGATCGCTGACCCCGGAAAGCTTCCATCCCCTGCGCCTGCTGCGAAGCGCCTTCAGGCGCCTTTGGGCGCGCTACCGCCCGTGACGCCCGTCGTGCGCCTGCCGTCGTGCGTTTAGGCTCTCGTAATTGTTCCCGCACTTGCGACGTGTGTGCCGTTGATTACCGCGGCAGGGAACTCTGCACCACATCAATGGGGCCGGTCACCAGCAGCAGGTCGGCAAGGGCCTTGAGGATCTTGAGCCCGTTTTCCGAAATCGCCTGCCCCTTGAGCATCAGCACGGCCCCCTCGTCGTTGAGCAGATCGCTGCCCAGAATCATGCCCGCCTCCAGATGCTCCAGACGGAGCTTCTTGATCTCGCCTCCGTCCTGCTCCAGAAGGAAGGCATGCAACGCTTCCAGGACCGCCGGGTCGTACCGGGTGTCCGTGTTGTGCTCAACCATGCTGTCTACGGCATTGTGCGGGGAAAGCCCTTGTTGCTCCAGTCTGTCATAGGCCAGAGCAACGTGCAGGATTCTTGCGCCCACGGGGGTGGCCGGGGAAAACGGATCCATCTGGCGGGCAATGATCTCGGCCACGCTGTCCATGCGCGGGATATTCGAGATGAGACCTGCGCCGATCTCCGGATGCATGGTGTATATCTGCTGTTCTTCCCGTCCGAGCTCCTCGTCCTGCGCCACCTTTTCCATGATTTCCTCAGGGAGGCCCACGCAGCCAAGCTGGCAGAGCATGGCGGCTACGTCGAGCTGCCAGAGATTGCTTTCGCCCATCCGTTTGCCCAGCTGCACCACGAGGCTGCGGATGCGCTCGCTGCGGCCGAAGGCTTCCGGGCTGACCAGCGAGAGCACGTCCACCAGCACCTTCACGCTGCCCAGCAGGGTGCCGCGCAGCAACTCCTTTTCCGCATTGATCAGCCGAAACTGGCGCAGGGCTTCGCGCAGCACGGAAAGCAGGGTTTCCGGCGGACAGGGCTTCGTGAGAAAGCGGAAGACAGCGCCCCGGTTTACGGCACTGAGGGCGGCGTCAAAGTCTCCCTGCCCGCTCAGAATGATGCGTACCGTATCCGGGTGGATGTCCCGGACACGCTCAAGAAAGGTAATGCCGTCCATGCCGGGCATCTTGAGGTCGGAGACGACCACGGCATAGGGGCCCTGCTTGCGGATGATGTCGAGCCCTTCTTCCGGTCCCGTGGCGATGTCCACGGCAAACGCCTTGTGCAGGTTGCGCTTGAACGTGGAGAGGATATGCGGCTCGTCATCGACGAAGAGTATTTTTTCCAGCGTGGACATGGAGACTCCGTTATACCAGATCGTGCTCTTGTATCTGCCGTTCCTGCGGGTCCCACTGGTAGCGCATGGCGATGGCGGTCTTGTCCAGTCGCATGGCCCTGTCGCCAATCTTGATGCGGGTACCCGGATGGGCGTTCTTGCGGATGGAAATGGGCGCACGGCTCAGGGCGTGATTGTTCAGTGCCTTTATCTTGCTGAGTTCCTTGTGAATTTCGTTGAGGCGTTCTTCAAGCCGCGAGCGGAGTTTGAGAACCTCTGCCACGATGCGCCGGTCCGGTTCGGGGGTGCGGAGCAGGACTGCCCGTGGCGTTCCCGAGCCAAGCCATGGCTCCAGACGCTGCAGTTTGGCGCGCACGGCATCCTGTTCACGGTTCAGGGCGTCCAGTTCGGGAATGTCCAGCGCAATGGTCAGGGCCGTCTGCGTGCCAGCCTCGGAGCCGCTTTCCAGAATATCAATACCCCGTGCGGCAATGACGGAACCGCCGAGAACCAGGCCTTTGCCGCGTTCGGCAATGACCATGCCCTTGCTGGTGATGAATGAATTGATGATGCCCCCGTTGATGATGACGTCACCGTCCGCCTCAAGCACGGCATCCTGTGCGTAGGCTGCCTTTATGGTGCCTCCGGCATGGACGAGGTTCTTGCCCTCCATGGCGATGCCTCCCCGTACCTCCACGTCCCCGCCGCAGGTGACCATGGCGCTTTCAAGCGTACCGTTGACCACCAGATGATCCGCCACGGTGACCGAAAAGCCCGAACGGATGCTGCCCTTGATGTGCGCGGAACCGGTCTCGACGATGATGTTGCCCGTGGTCATGTCCACGTCGCCGTCAATGTGCAGGACCTGGGAGACGCTTACCGCCCCCTTGCCGACATCCACCAGGCCCCGTGCGGTCGCTTCATAGAGGATGGAGCTGTCTTCCTGCGCCACCTCCCGGATATTGTCACCGGTCCTCACGGGGCGGTCCGCCCCGTCCCGGGCGGGAATTTCGGTGCCGAAGACGTCCATGCCGCGTTCCCCCTGCGTGGCGGGGTAATAACGGGCAACGGGAGTTCCCTCCTCAACGTTGGGGTGAGCCCCGCGGTCTCGGAAATCGATGGACCCGTCCTCGTATTCCTTGCCGATGGCGTCCCGTTCCTCAAGCAGGCGCTCCAGTCTGCCGTTTCTGCCGTTTTTGGGCGAGCGCCCTGCGCAGAGCACGATTTCCTGTGCAACGCCGGTTTCACGTGCACGCTCTATGGCCTCCGTAAGCGCCTTCAGGTCTATGGGGAGGGTGACCTTAAGGTCGCGCATGGCGCGCTGGTAGACAATGGGGGGCATGGCGGCCCCTTTGTAGTCCACGGCGTGCACCGTTGCCTGAACAGAGAGCCGGTCCTTGGCGACCCTGACAAGCGGGGTGATTTCGAAATTGTTGCCGCGCATGGACATGAGGCCCGTTGCCGTTGCCCGTATCTCACGGGTGGCCACATCCACGGAATAGTACGGGGCCACGGGAGGGCCTTCATGGGTTCCGGCTCCCTGAGTGAAGGGAGAGAGGTTCGTGGCAATGCCCAGCAGCATGCCGGACAGGGCCGGAAAATCGGGGTCTCCGGACACCTCCATGAACTGGCAGAAGGGGGCTGGCTGGCATTCGACTTGGGGGCTTTCGGCTTCCTCGGACATGCGTGCTTCCTTGCATCTGTGGGAATGGTTGATGCCAGTATGCCATGTTGTCAGTATTTTTCAATGATGAAAGCGATGAATCCGGCATGCAAACGGGCCGTACGTCTATTCTTTTATTCCTCTCCTGTTCCGGCTTGACGGAAATCGGTTTTTGTTTCAAACGGTGTTTGAAACGAAGGGGGTTGGATTGGGTAGAGAATGCATCAGTGATCTTCTCGTGCAGATGGCGAGGGATGCCTTCAGCATCGCCTGCCAGCGGCAGGACACAAATGCGGAGGCCATGACACGAGGGGTAACCCGGATACGGCTTCTGGAAATAGGGCGTCGGGTCTTTGCCGAGAAGGGGCATGCTGCGACCGTGCGGGATATCTGCCGGGCGGCCGCCGTGAACGTCGCCGCCGTGAATTATCATTTCGGCAGCAAGGAAGGGCTGCTGGCTGCCGTTCTGGCCCAGCTGCTTGACGACCTGCTTGTACGATATCCGATGGATGGCGGGGTTCCCGCCGAAGCGCCCGCAGAGGAACGGCTGCAGGGATTCGTGTTCGCCTTTCTCTGCCGCGTGCTGGTGTGCATGGAGGATGATGAGGAACGGGCCCTGGGCCAGATGCTCTCCGAAGCATTCCTGCGGCCGATTCTTCCGTTCGAGGCGCATGCGGAGGCGCATCGCAAGGCCGTGCAGAGCTGGCTGGTCCCTGTGGTGGCGGAGCTGGCAGGAAAGCCCGATGCGGCCATTGCGCAGGATGATGAGCAACTGGTCATGCTGTCGCGCTCCATCGTGGCCCAGATATTAATGTATAATACCAACAGGGAGCTGATTCTGCAGCGACGGGGCGGGCGGGCGTTCACCCTTGAGGAACTGGCTGCATACGCACGGCATATTACCCTGTTTTCCATAGGTGGAATTCAACAAGTTTCGGAGCAGATGGCATGATTGCAAAGTATTTGATGCGGGCCGGCGCTCGCGGGGTTGTGGTCTGTGTCCTTGTGGCCTGTTCTTTTTTGGCAGGTTGTAACGGGGATGCCCCCGCCGGAGCGGAGAAGGCTGCTGGGGCGACTGGCGTTAACGCCACCGAGGCGCCCCCCGTTGCGGTGCAGGCCCCCAAGCAGGAATATGTGGTCAATGTGAAGGTGCAGACGGTCACCCCCGTGGCCATGCAGGATATACTGGTCCTTCCCGGTGAAACCGAAGCCTCCAGCGATGTGCGTCTGGCCGCGGAACGTGGCGGCGTTGTCGAGTGGGTGGGCGTGACCGAGGGCCAGCATGTGCAGCAGGGACAGCAGATAACCCGCATCAACCTTGCGGCCCTGCAGGCCGCGCTTGACCGGGCCAAGGCGAACCTTACGCTGGCCGAGGAGCAGCTGCGGCGGCGCAAGGATTTGTACAGCCGCAAGGTCCTCTCCCGTGAGGAGCTTGAGCAGGCTGAAAACGAGGAGGCCGTGGCAAAGGCGAACCTGCGTGAAGCAGAGGTGGGGTACAACTACGGCATTGCCACCTCGCCGGTTCGTGGCGTGATCAACAAGGTCTATGTCGACCCCGGCGAATATGTGGGCGAGGGCGACCCTGTTGCGGATATCGTGAACGTGAGCGTCATGCGCATCAATTTCAATGTGCCCGAGGGAGACGTGCGCTTCCTGCAGGAGGGCCAGAAGGCCGAGGTGCGCGTGGATACCTACCCCGAACGCCGGTGGACCGGCACGGTGGACTTTGTGGCCTGGAAGGCCGACGAGGCCACGCGGACCTTTCAGGTGCGCCTGGTGGTGGACAATCCGGAAGGGCGTATCCGCCCCGGCATGATCGCCCGCGCATCCTTTGTGCGCCGTTCCCTGCAGGATGCCCTGACGGTTCCGCTCTTTTCGGTGCAGGACAAGGGCGGCGAGCGCATCGTGTTCGTGGAGAAGGACGGGCATGCGCATGCCCGCACCGTGCAGCTGGGCGTGATTGACGGCGACCGCGTGCAGGTGCTTACGGGGCTTGAGGCCGGAGACAGGCTCATTGTGGCGGGCCATACGGAAGTTGAAGACGGTACCAAGGTGAACGTGCGATGATACTGAACGAAGGAGCGCTGAAGAACCAGCCGCTGGTCATTGTGGCGCTGGTGCTCATCGTGGTGGCGGGGCTGTACAGCTACGTGAAGCTGCCCCGTGAGGCCGCGCCGGATATCCAGATTCCCTACATCTTCGTCACCACAACCTACGAGGGGGTGGCGCCGGAGGATATGGAAAAGCTCATCACCATCCCCCTCGAGCGCAAGCTCAACGGGCTGGAAGGGGTGGAGGAGCTCAGTTCCCAGTCCGACGACGGGGCCTCGACCATTGCGATCAAGTTCCTGCCGAGCGTGGATATCGACGACGCGCTGCAGAAGGTCCGCGACAAGGTGGACCAGGCGCAGGGCGATCTGCCCTCCGACCTTGAGGATGACCCGGTCATCAGCGAAATGAACTTTTCGGACCAGCCCATCATCCAGGTGGTGCTTTCCGGGCCCTTCAGCCTGAAGCGGCTGAAGGTGTTCGCCGAGGACCTTGAGGACCGTTTCGAGTCCATTCCCGGCGTGCTCGATGCGCGCATCATCGGCGGGCTGGAGCGTGAAATCCATGTGGAGTTCGATCTGGACCGTGTGGCGTCCTACAACGTGCCCTTCACCACCATGCTGCAGTCGGTGGAGCGGGGCAACGTGAACATGCCCGGCGGTTCCATGGATATCGGCGACGCCAGATATCAGGTGCGCGTGCCCGAGGACTTCCAGAATCCCTCGGAGATCAACAACATCGTGGCCTTCGTGCGTGACGGGCGGCCCGTGTACCTGCGCGACGTGGCCAATATCCGCGATCACTACAAGGACCCCACGTCCCTCAGCCGCCTGAACGGCGAGAATGCAGTGACCCTGCAGATCATCAAGCGCAGCGGCGAGAATATCATCGAGATCAACGATCAGGTGGCAGCCGTGGTCGAGGAGATGCGCAACTATCTTCCGCCCACCCTCGTCATCAGCCTGACCGCGGACATGGCGGAGGACATCCGCAACATGGTCGCAGACCTTGAGAACAACATTCTCTCCGGGCTGCTGCTCGTGCTGGGGGTGGTGCTTGTCTTCATCGGCGGCCGGTCGGCCCTGTTCGTGTCCGTGGCCATTCCGCTTTCCATGCTCATCACCTTTGCCGCGCTCAGGCTGCTGGACATCACCCTGAACATGGTGGTGCTCTTTTCGCTCATCCTCGCGCTGGGCATGCTTGTGGATAACGGCATCGTGATCGTGGAGAACATCTACCGGCACATGCAGGAAGGCAAGGGACGTTTCCAGGCCGCCATGGACGGCACCAGCGAAGTGGCCTGGCCGGTCATCACCTCCACGCTCACGACTGTGGGCGCGTTCTTCCCCATGATCTTCTGGCCCGGCATCATGGGCGGGTTCATGTCCTTCCTGCCGAAGACGGTCATTCTGGCCCTGATGGGCTCGCTGTTTGTGGCATTGGTGATCAACCCGGTGCTGTCCGCCCGCTACCAGACGGCCAAGCCGCCGCGGTTTGCCGATGACGGTTCGGAGGACCTGTCCCGTTCCCGCCGGCTGTACCGCTGGCTGCTCTCCTGGTCCCTGGAGCACAGGGTGGTGGTACTGCTGCTGTCCTTTGTCATGCTCATCGGCTCCGCCATGGCCTTTGGCACCTTCGGCAAGGGGGTGGAGTTCTTCCCGGAAACCGAGCCCAAGCGCGCTTATGCCAACGTGAAGCTGCCGGTCGGCACCAACCTGAACGCCACGGACCGCTATGTCCGGCTCATTGAACGCGTCTCGTCCGAATACAAGGACGTGCGCTTCGTCATCGGTGGTACCGGCACCGGAACGGGCGGCAGCTTTGGGGGCGGTGGTTCCGGTACCCATCTTGGCTCCGTGGCGTTGGACTTCAAGCCCATTGCGGAGCGCACGCGCCCGTCCTCGAGTGTTGTGGCCGAGATTCGCTCCCGGCTTGCGGAGCTGATTACCGGTGCCGAGTTGCGCGTGGAGAAGGAAAAGGAGGGGCCGCCCACCGGTGATCCCGTCAGTCTGGAAATCTACGGCGACGACATGCGCGAACTGGGCCAGATAGTGGAGCAGGTGCGCACGGTCATGCGGGATATCCCCGGCATCGTGGACCTGAAGGACAACTTCGTGAACGGCAAGCCGGAAATCCAGATCCGAGTGGACAAGGAAAAAACGGCGCTGCTCGGCCTTGATACCTACACGGTGGCCTACACCGTCAAGGCGGCCATCAACGGAGCAAAGGTGGGGGTCTACCGCGAGGGCAAGGACGAGTACGACATCGTGGCCAAGTTGCCGGAAAAGGACCGCAGGTCCGTGGAGGCGCTGCGCAGGCTGACCGTGTCCGGCCCTAACGGCGAACCCATTCCCCTGACGTCGCTGGCGGAAGTGCACCTTGCCAGCGGGCTGGGGGCCATTAACCACAAGAGCCAGAAGCGTGTGGTCACCGTGTCTTCGGACGTGAACGGGCGTCTTGCCAACGACATTATCCGCGAGCTTGACGGCAAGCTCAAGACCATGAGCTGGCCCCGCGGGTATTCCTACAGCTTCGGCGGCGAGCAGGAAGAGCAGCGCAAGGCGGAGGAATTCCTCACCGAGGCCTTCATCGGCGCCATCTTCCTCATCTTCATGGTCATGGTCGCCCAGTTCAACTCGGTGCTTACGCCATGCATCATTCTGACCTCGGTGCTGTTGTCGTTCATCGGCGTGTTCCTCGGCCTGCTGGTCACGGGAACGGCCTTTGGCATCATCATGACCGGGGTGGGGGTCATCTCCCTCGCCGGGGTGGTGGTGAACAACGCCATTGTGCTCATCGACTACTTCGAGCAGCTCAAGGCGGCAGGCATGCAGACGCGGGAGGCGCTTCTCAAGGCCGGCCTCACCCGTTTCCGGCCGGTTATGCTTACGGCCATCACGACCATTCTCGGTCTGCTGCCCATGGCCATGGGCGTCAGCTTTGACTTCTTCAAGATGGAGCTGATTACCGAGTCCGAGTCCGCGCAGTGGTGGGGCCCGATGGCCGTGGCCGTGATCTTCGGCCTGCTGGTGGCGACTCTGCTCACGCTGGTGGTGGTTCCCGTGCTCTGCTCCCTGCAGGACAGCCTGCGGGGCAGGAAGGAGCGCAGGAAGGCGGCCAGGGCTGCCAAGGCAGGCCGTACAGGAGAGAATGCCGTTGCCTGACGCCCTGCCAGCCGGGATGAACGGCGGATGCTTTGCGATACGTCAATAAAAAGGGGCGGCACATGGTGCCGCCCCTTTTCGAGTCTTTGCCAGTAGAGATCAGAGCGTCTGCAGGACCCATGCGACACGACCGACAATGGCCTGGTCGCGGCTGTCCACGGGCAGGTACTGCTCCGGATGGGACTGGTTTTCGCTGCGCATGATGAAGCGGTTGTTTGCGGCATCAAGATACATGCGCTTCAGGGAGATGCCTTCGTACGGGACGAATACGCCGTACAGTTCGCCGGAAAGGACGTTCTTCTGGCTGACGTCCAGGCCGACATAGGCGCCCTTGCGGATCAGGGGTTCCATGCCGGAGGCTTCGACGCGCAGCACCTGAATGCCGGTGCCGGCAAAGGACTGGGGGATGCTGAGCTTGCCGATGCCCTTGAGCACCCGCTGGCCGTCTGCATCGGTCTCGCACTGCATGGAGTGTATGGTGACCACGGCGTTGCGTGCGTCGGGATCGCCAAACTTGGCGGAATCCTCGAAAACGCGCCCGGCGGCAGGGCCTTCAAGCGGTTCGTATCCCTGCTCGGTGCGAAGGTACATGGGGCCTACGCCCTTCTTGAGCCAGTCGGGGTTGAGGCCGAACTTCTCAAAAAGCTTCATGTACCAGTCGGAGGGAACCGAGTTACGGCGCTTGGCATCCGAAATGCTTGATTGGCGGATGTCCAGCACCTCGGCAAGCTCTACCTGGGTTCTCGTATGCGTGGAGAGTTTGATTCGTTCAAATACTTCATCAAAGGTCGACACGTGATTTCTCCCGCCTGCCTCGGTCCCCGCCATACGAAGGAATGGACGGGAGCGATCGACAGTATGTTGTAGCTTGTATAGGGTTTACGTATGATTGGTCTGCGGCTGGGGACGGGAAATACAGTGCCCTCTCTGAGAACCGCCCCATGTCCATGACGGTGAACATTGGATCCCGCGCATTCCTTCCGACGCGGTATTATCGGTGCCAGAGATTGGATCGTCGCACGTTTTCCGTGCAGCGCGACAGACCGGACATCATAGTATTCGGGAGACCCGGTGAGCCGGTTCTCCCTCATGCCGATTCACGGACGAACGTCCATGTACGTACCATATCATATACAATAATCGCGATGTTATCAAATGGCAAAGTGATTGGTCGATGAGGGGTGGTAACTGGTTGGTACAATAGTGCTTTGTTGAAAATATTGGTCCTTTTTGCATACAAAAAACGCGGCAGGTGGATGCATGATCCTCCTGCCGCGTTGGTTTTGTATCTGTAAGGAAATACTTACTTAAGGTATCGGAAGAAAGGCTCGTCCGTAGAAAGCATGATGCGGGTCTTGTCCTTCAGGCTTTTCTTGTAGGCATCAAGCGATCTCTGGAACTCGTAGAAGTCGGGAGACTGGCTGAGCGCCTGTGCGAAGGTCCGGGTCGCCGTGGCTTCCCCCTCACCTCGAATGACGGAGGATTGCCGGTTGGCTTCCGCCAGAATGACCGCCTGTTCCTTGTCCGCCGTGGACTTGATGGTGGTGGACTCCTCCTGGCCTTCCGAACGGTACTGCTTGGCCTGCCGTTCACGCTCGGCGCGCATGCGTCCGAAGATGGCCCGCTGGTTTTCCGGGGGCAGGTCGGTACGCTTGATGCGCACGTCGATGATCTCGATACCGTATTCGGAGATGAGTTCCGACGAGCGCTTGGTGACCATTTCCATGATGGTGCTGCGCTCGGAGGAGACGACCTCCGTCAGGGTGTAACGGCCCAGAAAGACGCGCAGCTGCGAATAGACGATGTCATCCAGACGCGCCTGCGCACCGGGAATGGTGCGTACGGTCTGGTAGAAGCGCAGGGGGTCGGTGATGCGCCAGCGTGCGTAGTTGTCCAGTACCAGGGCCTTCTTGTCCTTGGTAAGGGCTTCGGCGGGCTGTGCATCATAGTCCAGCACACGGGCGTCAAAGTAGATGACGTTCTGAACAAAGGGCAGTTTGAAGTGCAGACCGGGTTCCCGGATCTCGCCCACGGGCTTGCCGAGCTGGACTACCAGGGCCTTTTGCGTCTGATGGACCGTGAAGGCGGACTGGAGCACGACAACCAGCAGGACGAAGATACCGATGGTGATGGTAAGGAAGCGGTTGTTCATGATCTAGTTTCCTCCCTTCTTGTCCCGCAGTGAATCGAGCGGCAGATAGGGAACGACCGGCGACATGCCCTTGTTGGGGATGATGATCTTTTCCAGGTTGGGGTTGGAGAGAACCTCTTCCATGGTCTCCAGATAGAGACGCTTGCGGGTGATGTCCTTGGCCTTGTTGTATTCCTTCAGCACGGCGAGGAAGCGGTTCGCTTCACCCTCAGCATTTTTGACCAGGGTTTCCTTGTACGCCTGCGCCTGGTTGACGATTTCGGCCGCGCTGCCTCGCGCCTTGGGCAGCAGTTCGTTGCGGTAGGCTTCGGCCTCATTGATGATGCGGCTGCGGTCCTCGCGGGCGCTGGCCACATCCTTGAAGGCGTCGATGACTTCCTTGGGCGGATGCACGTCCTGCATCTGGACCGCCACCACGCGCACCCCGGCCTTGTATCTGTTCAGAATTTCCTGCAGCAGATCGCGGCAGTCGCTCTGAATCTGGGTCTTGCCCTTGGTGAGTGCGTTGTCGATGACGTTGTGCCCGATGACCTCGCGCATGGCCGCCTCGGCCGCGCTTTTCACCGTCCACAGCTGCTGCGTGACGTTGAAGAGGAACTCTACGGGGTCGCTGATCTGGTACTGCACGATGAATTGAACATCCACGATGTTCTCGTCACCCGTGAGCATGAGCGACTCTTCCTTGACGGAGCGCAGGGCTCCCTGCTGGAAGGAGGAACCCCGTTCGATGGAACGGAAGCCGACCTCGACACGGCGGATTTCCGTGATTTTGGGTTTGTATACGGTTTCGACCGGGAAGGGGAGGTGATAGTGCGGCCCGGCCTCCACGGTACGGTCGTATTGGCCGAATTGCAGGACCACGCCCACTTCGTCCGGCTCAACGATGAATATGCCCGAGGCGATCCACAGCACGAAGAGCAGGCCAAGAGTAACCTTGCCTGCCGGGAACTTCAGTCCCCGCAGCTTCTTCAGGCTGTCGCCGATGGGGTCCATGTTCGGACCGCCCGGTCCCCAGTTGGGGCCGGAGCCTTGTCCGCCACCGGACTGCCTTTGCCGTTTTTCTTGCAGTTTTTCCCAATCCCAGTTCATAATACCCGAAAAGTATGGCAGTTGCAGGCTTTGGTCAAGCGGGATCGCCGGAATCTGCCGCCACAAAACCATTACCTCTTACGCAGGATTCGTCCGCTATCCATATGAAACCGATCGTAGATACCATTTTCAGAGCCTATGACATCCGGGGCATTGTCGATGTCGATTTTGATGAGGAATGGGTGGAGTGTCTGGGCAAGGCCCTGGGCACGTTCTTCCTGCGTCGCAACCAGCGCGCTGCCGTGGTCGGCCACGATTGCCGGCATTCCTCGGTTCCGTACCAGCAGGCCCTTGTCCGCGGTCTTCTCGCCACGGGCGTGGACGTGACCGCGCTGGGCATGGTGGCCACGCCGCTCCTCTATTTCGGTGTGGTCCATCTGGGCCGTGAAGCCGGGGTGATGATCACCGCCAGCCATAATCCGTCCGAGTACAACGGCTTCAAGGTCTGGTCCGGGCGGGGAACCGTGCATACGGATGCCGTGCGGGAGATTTACGAAATCATGGCCTCGGGAGCGTTCGCCACGGGCCGGGGCATGGGCTGCGAGTACGATATCGTGCCCGACTATATGGAGGCCGTTCTGAGCCGCAACACCCTTGCCCGTCCCTTGCGGGTTGTGGTGGATGGGGGCAACGGTGCCGGTGGCGAGGTCTGTACCGAAATTCTGCGCCGCATGGGGTGCGAGGTGCATCCCCTGTTCTGCGAGCCGGACGGCGATTTCCCCAATCATCACCCCGATCCGACCATTGCCAAATACATGACCACGCTCATGCACAGGGTGCAGGAGCTGGGAGCCGACTTTGGCGTTGGGCTCGACGGCGATGCGGACCGATTGGGCGTGGTGGACGGCAACGGTCGCCTGCTGCTTGGTGACGAGCTATACTGTCTGTTTGCGCGGGACGTGCTTTCCCGCCGCCCCGGCAGTCTGCTCATTGCGGACGTGAAGTGTTCGTACCGCCTGTTTGATGATATCCGCGAGCATGGCGGCATCCCGCTCATGTGGGTTACGGGACACTCCGTGATGAAGGCCAAGATGCTTGAGGAAAACGCCCCCATGGCCGGGGAGCTCTCCGGGCACATGTTCTTCAACGAGGACTGGTTCGGGTTTGATGATGCCCTCTTTGGCGCCGCCCGCGTGGCGGGCATCCTTTCCGCCTCCGACGTGCCGCTGACAGCCCTGCCTGGATGGCCGGAAACCTTCAGCACCCCGGAGGTGCATCTGGCCTGTCCGGATGCCGTCAAGTTCGCCGTGGTGCATCGGGCGCAGGCCTATTTCAGGGAACGCCATGAGGTCAACGAGACCGATGGCGCCCGTGTCATCTTCGAGGATGGCTGGGGCCTTGTGCGCGCCTCCAATACCCAGCCTGTCCTGGTGCTGCGGTTCGAGGCCCGGACCGAAGAACGGCTTGCCGCCATCCGTGAATTGATCGAGGTTCCCCTGCGGACCTGGGTACAGGAGGCAACCGCAGCATGATCTGGAACCCGATGAGCAATGCCCCCGAAGGCTTGCAGAGGAGTGCCGCATGAAGGTGCTGCGGGCAGGCAGGATGGAGCGCTGCATAGGCTGCCATTCCTGTTCCTTGGCGTGTGCACGGCTGGTGCATGGTCGTCTTTCCTGGAATACCGCCGGTATTCGCATTGCCTCTGCCGGCGGCCTGTCCACCGGGTTCGAGGCGCATCTCTGCGTGGCCTGCGATCCCGCTCCCTGCGCTGCCGCCTGTCCGTCCGGTTCGCTGGTGCAGCGGGCTGGCGGCGGGGTGACCGTGGACAGGGACTTGTGCATCCGGTGCGGCAAGTGCGCTTCAGCCTGCCCCGTGGACGCCATCTACATGGACCCTGAAGAGCAGTATCCCTACCTCTGTCTGCATTGCGGCCGGTGCGTGGCCTTCTGTCCGCACGGCTGCATTGCGCTTGAGGATGTGGACGCCCGGCGTCCCGGCAGTCGGGGGGGAGATGTGGACGGGGAGGTGCCGGATGCGTACTGACCAGACCTGGTCCCGGGTGCTGCATGTGGATCTGGAGTCCGGCCGCAGCCATGTTCTGCAGTTTGGCAGCCGGGCGGAGCATCTCGGCGGGAGCGGCCTTGCCGCTGCCCTGTACAGCCGATACGGACTGCTTGATGCGCCTGCCCTGGACCCCCGTCAGCCGCTGATTTTTGCAGTGGGGCCGCTGACCGGTCTCTTCCCGCTCATGAGCAAGACGGTATGCGGCTTCCGTTCTCCCTATACCGGAGAATGGGCGGAGAGTCATGCCGGGGGACGGTTGGCCCTGTCCTTACGCTTTGCCGGATATGACGCCCTGATGGTCACGGGGGCCGCCCGCGGACTGTCTGCACTGATTGTGGGCGCCCGCACCGTGGACCTGCACGATGTGGCCTACCTGCGCGGAGCGGACGTATTTTCCACGGGTAAGTACCTGCGCCGGTTCGGCAGGGAGAGTTCGGGGCACCGGTCCTGCATCCGTATCGGCCCGGCTGGTGAACAGGGAATTTCCTACGCCTGCATCAATGTGGATTCCTTCCGCCATTTCGGCCGGCTGGGCGCCGGAGCCGTCATGGGCGCCAAGAACCTCAAGGGCATCGTGGTGCTGGGGGATGGCAGTTATCGACTTCCGGAGGGTAAGGCCTATCCCAAGCTCATGCGCGAGCTGTACAAGGACATCACGGGAACGGACAAGATGCGCAAGTATCATGATCTGGGCACCCCCGCGAACCTGACCGCGCTCAATGGACTGAACGCGCTGCCATGGAACAACCTGCAGAAGACGACGGATGAGCGGATAGACGGCATTTCGGGAGAGACCTTTGCGGACCGCTTCCTGCTGCGCCAGACGGCCTGCGCCGGCTGTCCCGTGGGCTGCATCCACATCGGGCTGCTGCGGCAGCAGTTCGCCTCCGACCACGAGTTTCTCTACAAGCAGGTCTCCTATGACTATGAGTCCATCTTTTCGCAGGGCACCATGCTGGGCCTGACCGATGGTTCGGATGTGCTGGCCCTGCTGGACGAGACGGAGAAACTGGGGCTGGACTGCATGAGCTCCGGCGTGGCGCTGGCCTGGGTTGCCGAGGCTGTGGAAAAGGGCGTCATCACCGAAAGGGAGACCCTTGTCCCCATCCGGTTCGGCGAGGTGCAGGGTTTCATGGAGGCCCTGCGGCACATCGCCATGGGCAGCAACGAGTTTTACCGAACCCTTGGCACCGGGGCCCTCAAGGCGGCCGACGTGTACGGGGGAGCGGAGTATGCCTGCGTGCTCGGTCAGGAGATGGCCGGATATGCCACGGGAGAGGTTTTCTTCGTGGCTCAGGCCTACGGGTTCCGGCATTCCCATCTCGATTCCGGCGGTTACGCCTGGGATCAGTCGTCCAAGGAGAAGGATGCCCGCAAGGCTGTGGACTTCCTCGTGGATGATGAGTACAAGCGCATCCTCATCAACTGCATGGTCTCCTGCATGTTTGCCCGGGCGACCTACGGACCGGAGCGCATAGCGGAATGTCTGGCTTCGGTGGGGCTTACCGACCTTGCCGACGGCCTGGAAACGGCGGGCCGTGCCGTGCAGGCGTTGCGCTGGAAGCTGAAGTTCGATACCGGGTTCGACGTGGATGCCGTCCGCATTCCCAAGCGCTATACCGAGGTGGTCACCTGGAAGGGGGCCATAGACACGACCTACATGGATGCGGTGCGCACGACCTATGCCGCCGCTATCCGGGAGCTGGCCGCCAGCGGTCAGCCCATGTCCGGGTCGGAGGACGCCTGATGCTGTTTCGATCGAAGGGCCCGCTGATTCAGGCGGAAAGTGGCGGCGAACTGTTTCTCAGAGCCATGCTGCTGATCACCGTTGTGGTGCTGGTGGGGGTGGCTTTCTGGTATCAGATAGGCGCCAACCTGCGGGAGATAAATTCACGGGGGGCGGTCTGGGACGAGGCCGGGGTCCTGACCAAGGATCAGCGGGAAGCCCTGCGTGATTTTGCCGCAGCTCTGCGGGAGACACATGGCCTGAAGCTGCAACTGCAGGTGCGCAACAATCCCGTGGCGCTCCCTGAGCTGGACACGAAAACGCTGTTTCTGGGCATTAACCCGGAGACGCGGCAGGTGCTTGTGGAGTTTCCTCCCCTGCTGCGCAAGGCGCTTGGCGAGGACTACATGTACCGGCTGCAGAACGAACATTTTGCGCCCTATTTCGAGCGCGGGGAATGGCAGCAGGGATTGGCGGACGGTCTTGCCCAGCTATGGGTGGACCTGGGCGGACACTAGCAGAAACATGCACAGCCTTCTGCCTGATGCAGGGGGAGCACGGAAGTATATATGAAGAATGTTGAGATGTTTACGGATGGTTCCTGTCTAGGAAACCCCGGTCCCGGAGGCTGGGGCGCCATCATGCGGTGCGCAGGAGTTGAGAAGGAATTGTCCGGCGGGTTCTGCCTGACCACCAATAACCGCATGGAGATCCTGGCCGTGCTGGAAGGGTTGGGAGCGCTTCGTGAGCCCTGCAAGGTGGACCTGTTCACCGACTCCCAATACGTGCGGAATGCCGTGGAAAAGAAATGGCTGGTAAACTGGCAGAAGAACGGCTGGAAAACAGCCTCCAAGCAGCCGGTCAAGAACCGCGATCTGTGGGAACGCCTGCTGCCGCTTCTGAAACTGCATTCCGTTGTCTTCCACTGGGTGCGCGGACATAGCGGGCATCCCGAGAACGAGCGATGCGACGTGCTCGCCCGTACGCAGGCAGAACGCGGAGGGCAGCCTGCCGACCCCGGTCACGAAGCGTAGCCGGGTATGTCGGCCACTCTCTAATTGATGGACGCGCCCTTCTCGCGTAGGTTCAGCCGACTATTGCGCCAGGGGGGAACATGTCAGCATCGCAGGCTGCGCCTGTCCGTTCACGGAATACCGGAGCCAAGCTGGAGATCAGCCTTGGCACCCGGTTGCTCCTGAACGTGAACGGCACGGAAATGAAGCACGGTACCGAGCTTGTCGGGCTCCTGCCCTACGAGTATCTCATTTTGAAAATGCCGCTGGTTCCGGGAATCCGTACCCGTATGGTGCCCGGCGAGGGACTGACGGTACGCTTTATCCATCAGGGAACCATCATCGGGTTCCGTACGCATATCATTTCGCAGGTTACCAAGCCGAGCCCCCTGATCTTTGTCGAATATCCGGATGTACTGGAGCAGTATGAGCTGCGCACGCACCGCCGGCTCAAGTGCCTTATTCCGGCGGAGGTGCACAGTCCTCACGGCATTCAGCGTGGCGCCATTGTGGACCTCTCCGCAGGGGGGTGCAAGATGTGCTTCGAGGTGAAGAGCAGCGACAGCTTCCGGAAGATTTCCGCCGAGGAGATGCTGGTGCTCAAGGCAAACCTCTTTGCCGGTGAGGAGTCCATTCTGTCCTGCATCTGCCGCAACGTGGAGTTGG
>QKEJ01000093.1 GCA_003252375.1 Halodesulfovibrio sp. | reverse complement strand
AGAAGAAAGGCGAGGTGGTCATGCTCGTCTCCTTCCATGCGGAAGGCGAATTCATGCCCGAAGGATACGTCGTCTTCGCCAGCAGCGGACAAACCCCCTCATCCAGCATCAATATGAATGACTGGCCCATTCTGGGGCCCATAAAAGTGCCAGAAGGAAACCTGCTTGTCCGGTTCATCCTGCTTGAGCTTGACGAAAAGGAAAGCGCCCTGATGAAGAGCGCCATTTCCCAGGCGGGCAACATCGCCTCCGCAGCCCGCCCGGATGCGAAAAAGGTTATCAAGATGGGAACCCAGGCGTTGAATATCCTCGTCGGCATGAATCAGAACGACGTGATCCTTGACGAACGCTTCGGTCTGGAAAAGTTCGATACTAACGAACCTCAGTTCGGAATTCCTCTGCAGACCGGCATTTATGCCCTTGTGCAGCAAGAGGACCGGCTCATGTCCTCATCCAGGGGCAAGTATGCCGGACTGGGAATCACCCCGCCGCTCTTTGACCACATCTATTTCGACACGGAATCGCACATGCTGTTCAAGCGCTACGATTTCAAGCCGTACAATGCCTTGGGGGGCCCCCCCTATGATCTTTCCTTCATCCCTTACACCAAGCTGCTACTTGATGGAGACAAAGTGGACAGCATGTATGCAGACAGCCTGTTCACGAACGGCACCATGTTCAAAACATACGAATCTGCGCTCGTGGCAGCCTATCTCGACGGCATGCGCGATTCAAACTACGAGGCGAACAACGAGCAACTCCGCAAGGCTGATCTCCGATGCGATCTTGACCAGAACAGATGCTATTTCGACTTCCCGCTTGTCGTCGTCCCCGAGGCTAGCGCCCTGTTTGCCGAATACTCCGACCACACAAACATCGTCTTTTCCATCGAACGCTCCAAAGACGGGTACACCACAAACTACTCCGACCTGTACGCAACGTTCGGAGATTTTCGCACCGCACTCCTGAGCAACATCAGCACAAACGCCACCAACGAACTCGTGCAGACCATCTCGGAGATAGAGACTGCAAAAGCCAAGCAGCTGGCTATGTTCCAGCAGCTTAGCGCCGCCACCACCAAGCAGGAACAGTTTGCCATCCTGACAAATGAACTTGCCCGGCAATGCAACGCAACCATCGACAGGCCAGAAGATCTCAACAACCAACAAATCCATTGCCTGGCATATGACACTATCCCTGACAACGTCATATCAGGCCCAATTTTCAATGAAATCGGCCACGTGACAGGCATTCAGTTCCAGACAGGGCTCTCCGCCTTCAAGACAGCAAACGCCACCGTTCAGACAAATAACAAGCTCTTCACTACCTTGATCTCAGATGCGACAGCGAGCACGTTTACCAATTCGTCCACCGCACCCGAAACCCTTCTGCAAACACTCTTTGACGCGCGAGGCCTTCTATTTGACTACCAGAAGGCGGAGTTTCTCAACAGGATACACGCAAACACCAGGCTTCCCATAGTCAGCTTCGCAGACCTGGAGCGCGAGACCGTATCCCTCATCGCCAAAAACATCACCACCAACAAGACCAGCTGGTTCTCCGGCACCACTGGCGCGGAAACACTCAACACGAAAACCTATGCCGAGCTCGTCAACAAAGTGCCCGAACGGACAGTACCCCTGCTTGATGATGCAGTCCTCAAGGCATACAAAGCCGAATTCTGCTCCGGAAACACCACCGAGCCATGCACTGCCACCACAAGAAAGGACTTGCCCACCACCCAATAACCAACAAGAAAGGGAGGCCCCAAACGGGGCCTCCCTCTTCATTTCATTCATTGCAGCCCAGAGGCTACACGATCTTGTTCAGCGAATACTCGATGATGCCTTCCGCCCCCGCATCCACCAGCTGGGGAATGAGGTCGCGCACGATGTTGCGGTCCACCACGATTTCCACGGCAAGCCAATGGGAATCCTTCAGCTGGGACACCGTGGGGGAATTCAGCGAGGGCAGCAGGGCAAGAATGTCTTCCTGCTTGTCGCCGGGCACGTTCATCTTCAGGCCCACCAGATCGTCGGCGCGCAGGGCGCCCTGCAGCAGCAGGTCGATCTGCTGGATCTTCTTGCGGGCCCACGGGTCTGCCCAGGTCTTGGCATTGGCGATGAGCTGGGTGTTGGTCACCAGCACGTCATCAATGATGCGCAGGCCGTGCGCACGGATGGTGGTGCCGGTTTCGGTCACTTCCACAATGGCGTCGGCGAGCCCCTCAACCACCTTTGCCTCGGTGGCGCCCCAGGAATAGAACACATCCACGGGGATGTTCAGGTCCTCGAAATACTTCTTGGTCACGCCGAGCAGTTCGGTGGCGATGCGCTTGCCGGCAAGGTCCTCCGGCTTGTGATAGGGGGCATCACCGGCAACGGCGAGCACCCAGCGGGCAGGACGATTGGAGACCTTGGAGTACACGAGGTCGGAGACCACATGCACATCCGCGCCGGTTTCCAGCAGCCAGTCCTTGCCGGTCAGGCCCACATCAAGAATGCCGTCCTGAATATAGTGGGGAATCTCCTGTACACGACACAGGCGCGCAGTGAGTTCCGGGTCATTGATCTCGGGAAAGTAGTTGCGGTGGTGCGAACGCACCTTCCAGCCGCAGCGTTCAAAAAGATTGAGCGTGGACTCCTGCAGTGAGCCCTTGGGAATACCGAGCTTGAGTTGACGTTGCTGGTCGGACATTATTTATAGACCTCCTTGGGGTCGAATACGAGGGGGGAGCAGATGGACACGACGCCATCCTTGCGCTCGCGGAAGAAACAGCTTCTGTACCCTTTGTGACAGGCCGCACCGCCAATCTGGTCCACGAGCAGCAGAATGGTATCGCTGTCGCAGTCAAGGCGGACGGCCTTGATATGTTGGGTATGGCCCGATGTGCCGCCCTTATGCCACAGGGTGCCCCGGCTGCGGCTCCAGTAATGGGCCTCACCGGTTTCCAGGGTCCTGTTCCAGGCTTCCTCGTTCATGTACGCCATCATCAGCACCTCGCCCGTGGCGTGGTCCTGTGCGATGGCGGGGAGAAGCCCGCCGCATTTGGCAAAATCTGGGACAAAATCAGGCATACCGTCGGAAGTGCTTGCTGCCATATCCTCGAATGTCCTTGTAGGTATTCTCACGCCGCCCCGGAAATACGGGGCAAAAACCGTTGGCGTGGAAGGGCGAAGTAGCGCGTTTATGACGTTTTTGCAAGTTGCGGAACCGCGCGGCACGCAAACGCCGTCATGGCTTCACGAGAACGTCAAGTTGGATGCCGGCCAGATGCTCGATCTCCTCGCTCAGGGACAACGCCCACGCAGGATCCGGCCCCCAGCAGGCAAGGCCGTGCCGCTCCAGGTAAATGGCCTCATGGTGCCGGGCGGCGAGCCCGGCATCGCGCGCCAGCGCCTGGGTGCCGGGCTCGTTGTCCCGGATGCTGGTAAACCGGGCCCGGATGAGGTCCGACTCGAAAATGGGTAGCCGCAGCATCTCGGCCACGGGCACCCGGACGCCCAGCGCCAGCAGTCGTGGCGGATGCGTGTGGACCACGGCCTGCGCCTCCGGCTGGTTACGATACATTTCAAGATGCATGCCCACCTCGGAGGAAGGCTTGCCTCCGGCAACCACCTCGCCGGTGCGGATGCTCACCAGCGCCAGATCGCCCGGGCGCAGATTGCCCTTGGCGGATCCGGTACAGGTAACCAGACAGTTCTCGCCGATACGCATGGAAACATTGCCGTTGAACCCGGAAAGCAGCCTGCGCTTCCAGGCCCGCAGACAGACGTCCCGCAGCAGATCCGCCTCGCGTGAGGGAATGTTGCGCCCCCATATGGCGCGGGGGTCCTGCTCGCCCCTGCGCTGGATGAATTCCGACTTGATGTCGATGACCGGCGTGCCGTCCACCACCTCCAGCGGAAATACGCGCAGGTGGTTGCGCTTGATCTCGAGAATGCGCACCTCGTGCAGGCCAATGGGATTGGGCCGTGCCGGGGACCGGGTGTTGAACACCCCCCGCCGCGGGCGGTCCGTATCGCCCCGCGGATGCACGGCCAGCACGTCCCGGTCAGACAGGTGCATCCACGTCAGAAGAGTAACGCTCTGTCCTTCCACAAGGGATTCCAGTCCGTCCACATAGGCGTCATGGATTTCCACCCAGGCCTCAGGGGCGCCCTCGTCTCCCTGCTTGGGACATTCCGCCAGTTCCCGCAGCGAGGAACTAATGGTACCGATGATTTGCAGCTCCCTCTCCATTCCCTCTCTCCCGTAAGGCGTCAGAACCGCATGCGGCGGCTACGCAAAATGATCGAACCCGCACGCCTCCCACGGCATGCCGTTGAGCAGATGCCCGTTGCCCTTCACCACCGTGCCCAGTCTCCGCGCATGCGGCAGCAGCGCCTGCAGTGCGTCCGCCAACGCTGCGGGGCAGGTGCCCACCAGCGCGTAGTCCTCCCCCCCCAGGGTTGCCTGCTCCAGCGGATTCAGGTCGTTGGCAAGGCAATAGCCGGCAATTTCGTCTGCCAGCGTCGCTTCCGGTATGGCAAGATCCGCATACAGGCCGCTCCCGGCCTCACTGCCCAGCAGGCGGGGCAGGTCTCGCGCCAGACCGTCCGAAAGATCCATGAGGCTTATCCGGCTTCCCGTCGCCCCGTGGGTCAAGGCAAACCGCGCCAGAGCCTGCCCCTCCTGTACGCGCGGCACCGGACGCAGGTGCGCCCGTACGGCGCGCGGATACAGTGTCTCCGCATCCCGGCCCATGGTTTCCAGCGCCAGAAGCCCGATGCGGGCCAGGCCAAAATCCCCCACAATGAAAATCACATCCCCAACGCCAGCCCCCTGGCGCCCGAGAAAGGGAACCGGACCTGCCTCGGAATCGGAAGGACCGCCCCAGATGGCAATGGAAACGCCCATCATCGGCGACCGGCTCAGGTCTCCGCCGGTAAGGGCCACGCCATGCTCGCCGGCCAACTCGGCCATGCCGCCGAAAAAGGCGTCCCAGTAGGCTTCCGTCCCTGCCGGAACCACCGGTGCGCCGCACCCGGCGGGTGCAGGCTGCCCCGGATCCTCTTCTGCTGCGGCGTCCGCAAACTCCGGAGAAGGTGGCACCATGAGCCCCAGACTGAACCCCAAAGGCACGCCACCCATGGCCGCAATATCGCTCAGATTCACGGCCAGGGCCTTATAGCCGACATCGGCAGGGGAGAAATAGCTGCGTCTGAAATGCACGCCCTCCAGAAAGAGGTCGCTGGACATGGTCATGCGCTCCGGACAGAGCAGGACCGCACAATCATCGCCCCGCCCCCGCTCCATGTGCGGGTGGCTGTTTGCAAAATGACGGTCAATGCATTCGAGAAAGGCGGATTCCGAGGTCAGACGGGGCATGAACAACTCTCCTTGCAGCTGGATCCCGGCAGACATACGGCCGGATACGCGCCATGGTACGCAGATTCCAGCGAAAATGGAAGCGCACCCCATCCTTGCATAGCGTGGGC
>QKEJ01000186.1 GCA_003252375.1 Halodesulfovibrio sp. | reverse complement strand
TGCAGATCGCACAGCCGCCTGATCTCCGTTTCCGGCAGCCCTTCCGCCACCAGCGACTGCTCCAGCGTGGCTATCTCCGCAGGGGTGATGTCGCCCACCGCCTCCGCGAACCGGGCCTTCAGCGACTCCACGGTGTCCCCGTCATGCAGCGCCCGGACCATCTCCTTGAGCATACGGCGGCGCTCTTCGTCACTGAGCCGGACGCCCGCAGGCTGGGCCACTTCCGGCGGGACCACCGTCACGGCCTCGCCGGTCTGGCGCATGACCTCCTGCGCCACGAAGACAAGCAGGTCCAGCAGAGCAACCTGCCCCATGGAGGCAGCCTGCCCCAACGTCGCCACCCGGCCGAGGGAGTTGCGCAGCACCGGGTTTCGCAACTTTTCGAAGGTGGGGTTGTATGTGGCAAGGGCCTCCACCAGAAACGGGTAGGCCTTGGTCAGATCAAGCAGTCGGGTTTCCTTTCTGATATCCATGATGCACCTCTCTGTGCCGGGGATTGCTGTTGGTATCTGCCACACAGTATACGCATGTTCCGCCGGAAGGGATTGATATAGGTCACACGCCGCAACAAAAAAACGGGCCCCGGCATGCCGGAGCCCGTGCATCTGTCGCTGCGGCCCTCTCCGTCAGCGGGAGGGACGGGAGTGCAGGTAGGCGGCAGCACCAAGCATACGGGACAGCAGGGCCGCCAACCCCAGCAGCACGGCAAACCCGAGGTGCGTCCAGTCTATCAGAACGGTGGTCAGGGGAGAAAAGTGAAAATCCGGAAGATTCTTGGCCACACGCATGTATCCCGTCACCACGATGCCCGCCAGCAGGAGCAGCCGGACAACGCCGGATGCGGTCAGCCGGATGCGGCCCCGGTTCGCATAATACGCCATGACCAGCCACGCGCCGACCCCCATGAGCAACGTGGCGCCCACATAATGCACCCAGTGCACCGTATAGGGATCGGCCAGCCAGCCCAGCCCCGGCAGGTCGGCAATATAGTATCGCTTGAAGATGGGCATCTGCCCCATGCCGGTAATGCTCATCAGCACCATGATTCCCAACCACAGCCGCCCCATGGGGCGGCCCACAACGCGTACGGCCGCACCGCTTCGGCTAGACATGATCATCCCCCTTCTTGTCCGGACCGCTGCTCCGCTCCTTGCGCAGACTGGCGGAGACCTTCATGAAGCCTGCCACCAGCCCTGCAACGGGGGCAGCCACCAGCGCCTTGGACAGCTGGGTTTCCGGCGCCATGCCGTCGGCCACAGGGCCGAGATGCGGCTTGCCCTTTCCTTTCGCCACCGCCCCGTTCAGCACCTCAAAGGGCACCGGAGAAACATAGATGGTATTGGTGCCGCCGTTCTCTTCCAGCCCATAGAGATAGCCGTCCATCGCCTTCGCCATATCCCGGGCCTGGGCCACCATCTCGTCGCGCGGCCCGATGGTCTGCACGGACTGCGGGCAGACCTCTATGCAGGCGGGCAGCTCTCCCTGCGCGATACGGTCGTAACACCTGTCACACTTGTACATCACGCCGTTGCCCGCCAGATTGGGAAGCAGGCGCAGATAGAGCCCGACCCCGGTCTGCCGCTGGGGGATATGCCACGGACACGCAAGACGGCACTTGGCCCCGCCGAGACACAGCTCGTCGTCAATACGCACGATCCCGGTATCCTCCTTGCGGGCTGCGCCCCACGGGCACAGGTTGGCGCAGGGCGGATTGACGCAATGCAGACACCGGCGCGGGATGTGCAGCTCATACCCCTGCCCCGCATGCTGCACCTCTGCATGCTGCAGAAACAGCCAGTTATAGGGCGTGAGCCTGTCATCCACCTGCTGCCTGTCAGACCAGTCCTCCGCCTTGACCCGGGGCGGGAACATGGCCGGAAACGGCTTCTTCGGCTGCGGAAATTTTTCGGCATTGGATTCACGGCAGGCCTCCACACAGGCGCCGCAGCCGATACACTTGCTCAGATCAAGCACCGTGACCAGCTCCCTGTCCCGGCCCGAACCTTCCCGGGCATGACATACCCCCGGCAGGGAAGCGCCGGCCAGCGCCACCCCGGCCCCGGAAGCCCCAAGTCCCTTCAGGAAATGCCGTCTCGACGCCGAGTGCGCACCGTTGCCCGCAGGCCGGGCGGCGCGGCGCAAGAATATGCGTGCCATACCTTCATCCTTTCGTGTCGTGTACCGGGACGATTCCATGGATCAAAAGATGTACCAGCCCATGAAACAGACGCCGGGAATTCCCCCCCACCATAGCACCGGACGAAGGGGAGTGCCACGGATTTCGGACACTCTCGCCCTCAGGACCACGCCCCCTCGGCGTGCGGAGTGCGCCCGGTGAACCGGACACCAGGGATCAGACATCCGGTATCGTACATCGGGAAAAAAAGTGCCGACCCGTGCATTGCACCATGCACGGGTCGGCAGAAAGGGTGGGGAGTCCCCCGGTGGGCGAATAACGGAAGCCGTTTCCGGGTATCATCATGAAACGGCAGATGGCTTTTCGGGCCATGGGCCCGCGTACGGAATGGGCTTGCGCCTCCGTCATCTCCCCATGCCGGATGGAGTCATCCCGCACTGCCACGCTGACCGCCAGGTGCCCTGACGCTGATGATATTCTATGGCCGGTATGGTCATGATGTTTCCGTTTAGGAACCGGAAACGGCGTCCGTTGTCTGTATATCGGCATACGGGGAAATCTCTTTAGAGGACCCACTCCTGCATGCGGGCATGCCACCACACAAAAGCCCCATCTTCCCTCCAGCAATACGCAGCGCAGAAGCCTTCCTGCCGCATGAAGCATCAGGACAGGCCTCAATACCTGCAGAAATGCGCCATTCCCGAAAAAGCGCTTGCCATTCATCCCCGGTTTGCGTACAAACGCCCTCGCTTCAGGGAAGTGCGATCCCAACCGCACAGAATTCCACCTGAAAGCGCTGCGCTGACAGCCCTTAAATAAGAGTTGACAGCACAGACCGGATTCACTACAACGTGTTTCCTCTTACGGGCGGTTAGCTCAGCTGGGAGAGCATCGGCCTTACAAGCCGAGGGTCACAGGTTCGAGCCCTGTACCGCCTACCACACGCGGAGCGGTAGTTAAGTCGGTTATAACGCCGGCCTGTCACGCCGGAGGCCGCGGGTTCAAGTCCCGTCCGCTCCGCCACGTAAGCATCGGATGCGTTCTCACAAAGAACGCATCCGTTTTTTGAATACTTCGACCGCATTGACGGTCGCCTTTGTGGAGCGGTAGTTAAGTCGGTTATAACGCCGGCCTGTCACGCCGGAGGCCGCGGGTTCAAGTCCCGTCCGCTCCGCCACGAATGAAACAAGGATCTTAATCGCTTAGGTTAAGGTCCTTTTTCTTTTATCTGGTCCGAAAAAACATCCGACAGGTTGTATTCGGACTGCACGCGCACAGGGTTGAACAACCGACATAGTATAATGAATTCCGGATGCATACATCGACCTTTGAGCATATGTCCGGGAAGTCTGCTACAACGGATCCTGTTGCGTATTCTGTGCAGCAATGCTTATTTATGACGTCGTTGGCGATTCCCCGCCCTCACAAAAGGCATTGCATACTCGTGGTGGGAGGCAAGACCCCAGGTCGGGCGCCCCGCAGACACCGCGGCCCATGAGAGTACAAGTATGACCTTGAAATTTATTGGGATATTAATGCTCTGCATATCATGCTCGGGAATCCTGAGCTTGATATATTCTTCGTTGAAAATCTACAGAACGGACGGCGGAAGACCGTTCCTTCTGTTTATGGCCAGCGTGCTCCTCTACTCGCTTGGCTACATGTTTGAACTTTCCGGAAACTCTGCCGAGAGCATCTTTTTTGCCTTGAAGATCGAATACCTTGGCATTCCGTTCATATCCGTATTCTGGTTCCTCTTTGCCTTGGAATACAATACGTATGCGATTAAGAACAAATTATTGTATGCCTCCCTGTTCCTCATTCCCATTACAACCGTGATCCTGCTGTACACCAACGAACATCATCATTTGTATTATGGCGAGTTCGGCGTTGATGACAGCGGGCCATTCCCCGTCGCGCTCTTCACGAAAGGAATGTGGTATTATGTGCAATTTGCCTACGCACAGACACTGAGCCTTGCCGGTGTCGTGTTGTTTTTCGGTATGGCGCGAAGGGCTCGGGGGTATCGCAAAAAGCACGCGAAAGCGATCTTCCTTGGGTCGACCATCCCCTGGTGCGGCAATCTGCTGGAACAGCTGGGGCTGACGCTGCCGGGCATCGACATGGCCCCCTTCTACCTCGCGCTTCCCGCTCCCGTCTTTTCAATCGCCATGTCCAGACTGCTGATGTTTAATGTCGCGCCCATTGCACGGACAAAAGTATTCGAAACCATGCATACCCCGGTTCTTGTTCTGGACAAGGATTGCAACATTGCTGATTTTAATCAGCATGCACGCAGAATACTTCCGGAATTGACGCACAATACGACCGGACTGAGTGCTTTTGAAGTATTTGAGAAGCATGAAGAGTTCGTACACAAGCTCAAGACGATGGATGCCGACCCCATGGAGGTTGAATTTCATCATGACGGCGAAACGCTTCACTTCAGCATGTCCGCCACCAGGCTCGTCTCGTCGGGCGGGGACGCTATTGGCTTTGCCGTCCTTCTGTACGACATCACCGAAAACAAGCTCTTGCTGCAAAAGCTGCACAAGATGGCAACGCTTGATGCCCTGACGCAGGTATACGGAAGGAATTTCTTCGTGGATACCTGCATGATCGAAGTCAACCGGGTTTCCCGATACGGCGGCAGCCTGCCTTTCCTCCTGATTGACGTCGACCACTTCAAGCAGGTCAACGATACGTATGGCCACGTTGCCGGTGATCTCGTGCTGCGAAACGTCACCGCGGCATTCAGGAACGTTCTCCGGTCCAGCGACATTATAGGACGATACGGAGGCGAGGAGTTCGCCATCATGCTTCCGGAAACGGATCTTGACGGAGCCAGAAATCTGGCCGAGCGGCTGCGCAACGAGGTCAGGAACACCACCACGAGCTATGAAGGACACAAAATCAACGTGACCATCAGCGTGGGAATCGCCTACTTCTCGACACGCGAAGGCATGCAGCAACCTAGCGGCAAGCCATTGCTTGATATGCTGCTGAAGGAAGCCGACAAGGCATTGTACCGGGCAAAGGATATGGGCAGGGATCAGGTGCAGGAGTCTGTACTGTAAAGCATTGGCACAGGCGATGCGCTGACACGCCGAAGAGGGCGGGTTCACGTCCTGTCCACTCCGCCACGAACACAACGGGCTGCATCGAAAGATGCGGCCTTTTGTGTTGTTTATACAGCCAACGCCGAAAACAGCCCACCCTAACCATGAGACTGCCCGTTGACGCATTCGACTCCACTACCAAACACGGACACCACATATAATCGATCAATGTAGCGCATTTACAAAATCAACAGTCCATAAAACTACTTTCCGTGTGGAACAAATTAATCTAATCAACAGGGAAGCGTAATAAACCCAGAG
>QKEJ01000175.1 GCA_003252375.1 Halodesulfovibrio sp. | reverse complement strand
GGACCTGTCCGTCTTCAAGCTTGAGAAAGGCAAGGTACGACTTGCCCGCACGCGACCGGCACTCAACCGGTTCGGCCGTGCGTCCTGCTGTCAGGAGTTCGCCAACCATAGTATTGGTTATGTCGCGGCCGAACATTATTTTCCATATGGTGAACAGACAGCCTCCGTCCTCGCGTTTCCAGTGGGAGCATCCGAATCCCTTTTCGCGTTCCACCACTTCGGCCCCGCAGAGCGGACATTTGCCGTCCAGTTCGCGGGCGGGCATGGTCCGGGCTTTGGCGGCAACAAGGATGGACGTGACGCTGCGGTGCCGTATGTTGCCAATGCCGCGGCTGACCATGGTGCGGATGTCCCGCATGAAATCGGGATAGGTGTGCTCGCCCGCTTCGATATCCTTCAGCTTCTTTTCCCATGCTCCGGTCATTTCCGGCGAGGCGACTTCGGGCAGCAGGGCGGTGACGATATCGGCCACTTCCAGCCCCTTGTCACTGCAGATGAGCTTCTTCCCGTCCTTGTTCACATACTGCCGTGCAAGCAGGGTTTCGATGATCTGGGCCCGGGTGGCCGGTGTGCCCAGTCCGCGTTCCTTCATGGCGTTACGCAATTCTTCATCTTCCACAAGCTTGCCCGCGGTTTCCATGGCGGCAAGCAGCGAGGCGTCCGTGAAGTGCGCCGGGGCCTTGGTCTGCCGCTTCACCGCCTGCACGTCCTCCGTGTCCACACGGCTGCCCTTGCGCAGTTGCGGCAGGGGATTGTCCTCTGCTGCGCGCCACGGTTCCACGCTGAGCCAGCCCGTATCCTTGAACACCTTGCCCTTGGAAATGAAGGTGTGCTCGCCCACCAGAATCTGCACCACGGTGGAGGAATAGGTGGCGTCCGCACAGAAGGCGGCGATGAACCGGCGGCAGACCATGTCGTAGATATTGGCTTCCTCGGCGGAGAGGCGGCTCAGATCCGCCTTGTTGGCGGTGGGAATGATGGCGTGGTGGTCGGTGACCTTCTTGTCGTCAACGCAGGCGAATTTTTTGCCCTCTTTGATCCGCTCCACTGCCGGAACGGTCTCTTCCTGGTAGAGATGGTAGATGGCCCGGAAGTAGTTGAGGATTTCTCCAAAGAGCTCGCGCGTGATGTGGCGTGAGTCCGTTCGGGGGTAGGTGAGCAGTTTTTTCTGTTCATACAGGGACTGGGCAATGCCGAGCGTGTCCTTGGCGGAATAGCCGAAGCGGGTGTTGGCCTCGCGCTGCAGGGTGGTCAGGTCAAAGGGGAGCGGGGGCTTGGTGCTGCCCTTGCGGCTGGTGGCGGAATCCACCACCCCTTCCTTGTCCCGGCAGGAGTCGACAATGCTCGTTGCCCTGTCGGAGACATTGATGCGCGTCTCCTTGAATTCCGGAGGCTCGTGCCATGTGCCGGCAAAGCTGGTGCCCTCCCTGCCGAACCGGGCTTCCACGGTCCAGTAGTCCTTGGGGACGAAGTGCTCGATTTCGCGGCGGCGGTCCGCCAGCAGCTTGAGGACCGGGGTCTGGACGCGTCCCACGGAAACAAGGCTGTTTGCCTTGATGGTGAAGATGCGGGAAAAATTCATGCCGATGAGCCAGTCCGCCTCGGCGCGGGCAAAGGAGGCAAGGCCGAGGTTGCGCTTGGTGGCGTCGGGCAGGAGCTTGGCAAGGCTCTTCCTGAGGCCCTGTTCCGTCATGTCGTTGGCCCAGAAGCGTTTGACCGCCTTGGTGCACCCGGCCATCAGGTAGATGCGCCGGAAGATCAGCTCGCCTTCGCGCCCGGCGTCCGTTGCGTTGATGACCGTGGTAACCTCGTCGAGATTGAGCAGCCGCTGGAGCACGGCGAACTGCCGCCGCCCCTCGTTCAGTACGGCAAGCTTGAACTTCGGGGGAATGATGGGCAGCTGTTCAAGGGTCCACTTGCCCTGCCAGGCTTCGTGCTGCTCTTCGGGCTCCGCTATGCCGACCAGATGGCCGACGGCCCAGCTGACCATATGGTCAGGGCCCTCCATGTAGCCTTCGCGGCGTGCGGTGGCGTTGACAAGGGGCGCAATTTCACGGGCAACGGACGGCTTTTCGGCGATGATGAGCGTTTTGGACATGATTCGGCAGGATGTAGGATGAAAGCGGGCATTGGTCAACACGTCCCGGAGCGCCGTTGACCTGCGGGCCCGGGCCCGCTATGCAGGCGGCATGTCCACCCGCTATCCCATTCCCGGGCCCTCCCCGCACCGGACGGAAGAGATGATCAGCAGAAGCCGGTTCATCGTCACGCTGGCGCATGCGCCGGACGCCGAGTCCGCACGTGCGTTCATCGAGGAGGTCCGCAGCGAGTTCCCGGACGCTACCCACAATTGCTGGGCCTTTCAGGCCGGTCCGCCCGGCAGTACGGCGAGCGTGGGCATGAGTGATGACGGCGAGCCGCACGGAACGGCCGGGCGTCCCATGCTGAACATGCTGCTGCACGGTGGAGTGGGCGAGGTTGCCTGTGTGGTGACCCGCTACTTCGGCGGCACCAAGCTCGGCACGGGCGGTTTGGTCCGCGCCTACGGGGGCATGGTGAAGTCCGGTCTGGAAACCTTGCCCGTGCGGGAACGGGTCGTGCTGGTCCGCATGGACGTGGTGTTGGAGTACGGCGCCATCACCCTGTTCAAGCGCATGCTGCCCGCGTTCGAGGCGCAGGTTGTTCTTGAGGAGTTCGGTGCGGATGGCCGTTTCCTGCTGGAATTGCCCGAGGAACACGCCGATGCGCTCGGCTTTGCCCTTGCGGAAATGACCAACGGCACGGTGCTTGTGGATGTGCTGCCCATGGAGGGCTAGCCCCCGTATTTCCTGCCCGTATTATCCGCGTCGGGCGCTCTCATCCACTACCCAGATAAGCTCCCCGTCCACGGGCTTGACCTTCTGTGCAGGCAGGTCGGGCGATCCGAGAATGTTCAGGGCCTTGGCGAGAACCTCGTGTTTTTCCGCTCCCTGAATCATGAAGATGCAGCAACGGGCGTTGTTCAGCACGGGCAGTGTCAGGGTCAGCCGGTCGCTTTTCAGCTTGGCGATGTGCTGGTCGATGACCAGTCTGTCAGTGATGTTTATCCCTTCCTCTTCCGGGAACAGCGAGGCCGTATGGCCGTCCGCGCCCATGCCCAGCAGGATGCAGTCGAACCGGGGCAGTTCGCCGGGCGCGAGGTCGAAGTGCTGGCGCAGCAGCGATTCGTAGCCCATGGCGGCTTCCGTCGGGTCCAGTTCGCCGCGCATGCGGTAGAACTTGGTGGCCGCCACCTTGTGCAGCAGCTCGTCCCGGGCGACGCGATAGTTGCTGTCTTCGTGGTCCGGGTCGACACAGCGTTCGTCCACCCAGTAGAAGAGCACCTTTTCCCACGGCAGGCATTTTTCGTATTCCGGTGTGGCCAGCAGACGGAACAGGGAGGTCGGCGTGCTGCCGCCCGACAGGGCTATCTTGAAGTTGCCCCGGCGGTGTATGGCCTCCTTGCAACGTTCGATGATCAGGTCTGCAGCCAGACGGGCCAGAACGGCGGGGGTTTCCGCAACGTGGAGGGAAAGTTGGGTCGAGGTGGGCATGGAAACTCCTTGGGCTTGGGCACATCGCGTGCCGGGAACATGATGATGGTCCAGCGGGGCCAGAGTGCCATATTCCGTGCATCCTGTGAATAGAAAGCATGATAACGCCCTGCGAACCATGAAGGAACAAAAATGGCCCGCCGTATGGGCGGGCCGTGTATGCATGGGGCAGGCCTCCCGGTCCGGGGGCTGCCGGAAGAGGGGGCGTATCCGGTTATCCTATGGAGTCCATGCTGGCGTACATGGGTTCATGCAGGGCAATCACCATGTCCGCCATGGATTTGACCTTGAGCATGATCTCGTAGCTTTCCGCAGGGTTGATGCATGTTCCTGGAGGGATAACCTCCATTTCCTGCGCCCGTATCTCGGTGGGCGGATTCAGGTTTTCGTCAATGATGCAGAACCCGGTTATGGCCACGGTGCCCTTGGCGGTCTCGATGAAGACGCTGAGCCCCCCTTCGGTATGCGCCGGGGTGTGGAGTACACGGATGCCGGGGACGATCTCCTGTTCCGAAGCGCTGATCAGGCGCAGCTGGCCGTTTTCCTCCACATCTTCGATGTAGTCTTCAAGATACCGGAAATCGAGGGGGTTCGGGTTGTGGATGTGTTCCAGTTCCTTCTCGTGCACGTAGATTTCGGCGTTTTCGCATTTGTAGTCGTTTTCGCAGTGATCGTTGTGCAGGTGGGTGTGGATGATGATGTCGATATCCGCAGGCACGAGGCCGTACTTTGCCAACCCCTCTTCGAAGGTGTGGATGGGGCCGCCGATGGCCCGTTCGCGGTCTTCGGACTTGATGGGCTGCATCTCGCCGGTATCTATGAGGATTTTCTTGTCTCCGCCTTCTATGTACCAGCAATATATGGGGATGGTGTAGCTTTGACCGTAGTCGTGCTGATAGGTCATCATGCCCTTGTCGAATACCTTTGAACCCATGACGATGGGATGAATCGTGTACTGCATGTCTTACTCCGTGCGCAGATTACAGGTGCAACGGGAGGAGTATAAGCACTTTGCAGCAGGCTGTCATGATATCTCCTCCTGAAAGAGGAGGTTTTTGTGGCATGGCGGGACCGGCAGGCTCCTGCCGCTTACTCCTCGGTTCCCCTGCGGGGGAGGAACGTGGAGCGCAGGAATTCCGGATGGAAGAAATGCAGGGGATTGGCCACGATGCTGTCAGGCAGGATGTGGTACCAGCGGTAGCCCAGGGTCTTGAAATGGTGGATCGCCTGGTTGCGGAATCCGGTTTCCGAGGCGGCAAGCAGGGCGGCGTCCCGCTGGCAGCGCGAGCTGGAGACCGGGCGCAGGACGCGGGGTGTGAAGCCGTAGCGGCGGATGATGGATCGCACCCGCTTGAATTCCCTGAAACGGGAAAGCGCATCCGCCTGGCACAGGCAGCCCCCCCAGGCGAACAGAGCGGCGAGAATCCGGAACAGGGTGCCCGTTGTCGTGTTCCCGAGTCCTGTTTCATATCCACCTTCCGCGCTGCACAGCAGGGCCAGGCCCACCATGCTCAGCGTTGTGGCATGAGGGAAGGGAGCAACCCTGATGTACCGTGCAATGGTTTCGGATAGGCGTCTGTGCATGGCTGTCCCGTTCGTGCCCATACCGTGCGGCTAGTCGGCGATGATCCTGTCCCGCCCCGAGGCGCGCGCCGTGTGCAGCCGTCTGTCCGCGAGCGAGATCAGAGCCCGGGGGCGGAAGTCCGTGGCCGGAAGTTCGGTACAGTCCGCAACGCCGGCCGAGAAGGTGATGCGGGTTTCGTCATTCCCTACATGGAAGGTGGCGTCATCGACACTGGTGCGCAGGGTCTCCATCACGGTGCGGGCATGCGCCTTGTCCGTGTCGGGGAAAAGTACGAAGAACTCTTCGTTGCCGATACGGGCCACCACATCACTGGCGCGCACGGTCGCTTCCAGAACGCCCGAAAAATCCTTCAGCAGGGAATCCAGCGCCAGAAGACCTCCGTCTTCCGTCAGGCTCTGTATCTGGTCGATCTCAATCAGCGCGACGCTGACCGGGGTTCCCTGTTCCTGCGCATGGACGAAGAGCTGCTCGGCCTGCCGGAAGAACAGCCTGCGGTTGGATGCGCCGCTGGCGGAATCCGTCATGGAAAGGGTCTGCAGGTCTCTCAGGCATTTCTGCAGGACTGTTCCGTCCGTCACGGTTCCGGCAAGGCGGGTGATGTGTCCCTCTCGTGCTCGATGGATGTCGCCCCGCACATTGAGCCAGCGGGGGGGGCGGTCCGTGACGTTGATGGTAAAGACGATGCTGGCGGCGTTGTCGGCAAGGGCCGTGCGCAGGTGCCCGAAAAAGGGGCCCGCATGAGACAGGGGTGTGTTTTCCGCGTCTGTGGAGGTCATTTCCACTGCGGCGGTGCCGAGCTTGAGAAATCCCGCTGTCCTGGCGTCAATGTAGAGTTCGTCCCGTTCGAGATCCCATTCCCAGTAACCTGCCTGCAGAGAGGAAAGGGCCTGTTCAAGGCGGAAGGTCATGGTCTGTGCATGGTCCTCTGCCTTGACCCGCAGGTTGCTTTCCCGGCGGATGCGTGAACGGCACAGGAGGGCGAACAGGAGCAGGATGGCGATGAGCGGCAGGCCGTACAGCGCAACCTGCGCCTGCCATGTGGTAAGGTCCAGCCCGGTATCCTGCGGCTGGTAGACGAAGTTCCTGAGGTCATACCCCGGCTTTGCCAGCCCCAACTGGACAAAGGTGTCCGCCATGTGCCTAAACCGGCCCGGGTTCATATGCCCGATCTCGATGACCGTGGGCATGACGAGCTTCTTTATCTCCTGGTACTCGAACCACAGGTGCTCCTGTGTCCGGGGAATAAGGGATGGCGGGTACTTGGAGGCGATGGTCCGGATCAGCTCATCGGGATGCCCCAGCGCATAGGCCCACCCCTTCAGGGTCGCCTGGGCAAAGGCGTCGACAATGCCCGGATTTCTGGCCGCATAGGTTTCCGTAGTGAACAGGGAGTCGCCGTAGAAGTCGATGCCGTACCAGAGGGGACGGATAAGCCGGTAGGGAATGGAAGCCTTTTTCAGGAAATACGGCTGGTTGGAAAGGTAGCTGGACAGCGCCTCGACCTTCTTGCCCACGATGTTGTCCATGGTGAAGGAAGAGGGGACATGGATGAACTTGTCGGCGGTGATTCCTTCGTTCATGAGCAGAGCGAAGATTTCCGCATCGCTTTCCAGATCTCCCATTTCCACGACCCGCCCGCCAAGGTCCTGCGGGGTGTAGATGCCCGAATCGGCACGGACCAGCAGGGTGGATGCGGAATGCTGAAAGATGGCGGCAACGGCAACAACGGGCTGGCCGCGCAGCCGGGCGAGGAGCAGTTCGGAACCGCCGACACAGAAATCAGCTTTTCCCTGCAGCATCTGGGTAAGGGGGACAACGCCGGGGCCCCCTTCGCGGATGGTGACATCAAGCCCGGCATCCCTGTAGAAGCCATGCTCCAGAGCTGCGTAATAGCCGGCAAATTCGAATTGGTTCTGCCAGTGAAGCTGAAGGGTGACCTGGTGGTGTGCTGCGAGCGCCGTGGCCGGAAGAAGCAGCAGCAGAAGGACCGCCATGTGTCGTATCCACGGGCGTGGCAGTGCGTTTCCGGAATGGGTCGAATTGCGGGAAGGGAAGGTATGCATGCGCCGTATCCGTGGATGCTGATGGATGTGTAGTAGATAACTGTACACTATGTGGAGGCCATGTCTGTGTCAATTAGCGGCAGGGAGCAATTATTTCCGCATGGCACGTCCGCGGTGGCGCTCCCGGCGTCCGAAATCCGGCTTGTGAGATCTTTCCCGTAATGAAGCATGGCTATGGTGCCGCCGGAGTAGGGGATTTTTAATGTGGTATCACAGTTGCATTGTGACGTACAGGACTGCACGCTCATGCGTGCCAAAGGAGGCAGCCATGCAGCAACAGGAACATAACCATATCGTCACTCAGGTCGTGGAGCGTGTCGAGGCCGTATACAGAGGGCAGCGTGCCGTGCATGTGAATGCGGGCGACATTCTCATCATTATGGAGGGAAAGCGCGCCATTGCCCTGTCCGCACACAAGGTGGCCAAGGCCATGGGGCTGGACGGGCAGGCGGTTGTGGAGCACCTGTTCGAGAACATGTATTGCGTGGAGCCTTCGGGGACTCTGGTGCTGGCCATTTACATGCCCGAGCATGGCCTTGAGCTCTTTGCGGAGCTTCCCGCCCGCATGTGGATGTTCAAGGGAGAAAGCCGCTACGTCAACTGAGGGGCCGGTCATGGGAAAGGACGCTTGACGATCGGAGCCGCGCGCTTATCTCTGAAATGACGGCAAGGAGCAGTGGCATGCAGATTCCCATGCGTCAGGAATATATCCGCCTGCGGTTGCAGGTGCAGCGACCGGAACAACGGGTTGTCATTGTGGACCCGGACCGTCTGGCCCTGCACTCCGATGCGGCCGAGGTCCTGCAACAGGCCGCTCAGGAGGTGGCCGCGGAGGCCGGTGTGCCGCCTTCCGTTATCCATGACAGGCTGTTCCAGTACGTATTCTGCCTTGTGCCATCCGGTATCCTTGTTCTGGTGCTCTCGGTGCCGGAACGGGACGTGGAAATCAGCGTGGAGCTGCCGTCCGCCATGTGGCAGCCGGTGGCGCCGGAGCGGGACGCATCATGATGCAACGATGTGCGGGGCGGCCGTCTGGCCGCCTTTTTCAGGTCCGTGCGCCGGGAACGCGGCTAAGCCGGTACTGGACGTAGCGCGTGCCGTAGCGTACAGGGCTTGGCAGTGGAGGAATCATGACTGACCAGTTCGACAGTTTCGAGCCTTTTGATGAAGAGCAGGATGACGGCTATCTGAGCCGGTCCGAAAAGAAGCGCCGGAGCACGGCCCGCCAGAAGATTGGTGAGGATCTGGCGCGCATGCCGCTTTCTGCCATTCGCACCTTCGGATTGCCCAAGGCCGTGGAAGACGCCTTTGAGGAATATTTCAAGGCCTCCAAGCATGAGGCCCGGCGCAGGCAGATGCAGTTCATCGGCAGGCTGCTGCGCGACATTGATACCACCGATATTGAAGCCCGCCTGAGTGACTACCATGCAGGGCGTGCTGCGGCCGCTGCGGACTTCCAGCATCTGGAACGCCTGCGGGACGACCTTGTGCAGGAGCGTGACGGGGCTCTGGAAGATGTTCTGGAAGCCTATCCGGGCGCGGACCTGCAGTATCTTCGCCAGCTCGTGCGCAACAGCCGCAAGGAGCAGACTGCGGGCAAGCCTGCCAAGTCCGCCCGCGCGCTGTTCCGCTACCTGCGGGAGCTTGAAACGGATAACTGATCCCTTCGGGCCCAGGGGCCCTGGAGACGGTTTGCATGAAAGAAAAGGCCGGGAGCAATCCCGGCCTTTGTTGTGTCGTTGTCAGGCTGCCATGTCGTCGGCAAGGTTCTGCGGTGCCGGTGCGTCCTTGTAGGCCCGAAGGGTGTAGCGCACCACGCTGACCAGCTCATGCAGGCGGGGGAACCGGGAAAGGATCGGCCGCGCGAGGGAGGCGTCGGGCTTCTTGGGTTCTTCCAGCAGGCGCTTGTAGACGCGTTCCGCCAATGCCTGTTCGCCCAGCCGCTCCATGGCAAGGCAGAGATGCTTGGCCGTTGCCACGGGCTTGTCCGTAAAGTGGCAGGCGCGCGCAATGTGGGTGTTGATGTCGGTGTCCGGAGAAAGCCTGCTGCCTTCCGCAAAGGCCTTGGCCGCGCCCGTGTAGTCGCCCTGCTGCAAAAGGGTCGTTCCCATGCCCGTCAGGGGGTTGCCCATGTTCGGGCGTTCCCTGGCCAGTTGCTGGAACACGCCTCTTGCTTCCGCAAAGCGTTGCAGGCGGGAATAGGCCTCACCAGCGAGGCGCAGGTACTTCTGGGCCTGCTTCGGTTCTCCCTTGGCGCGCCATGCCCGGGCCAGTCCCACATAGGCCTCCGCGTACAGCACGTTCAGGCGTACGGCCCGGTTGAAGGCAGTAATGGCGCCACTGAAGTCGCCGTCTTCCAGCCGGTGCATTCCCTCGTCGTACAGCTGTTCTGCCTTGGGCTTTGCTGCGCTGACCACACCCTGGAACGAGCGAAGCGCGGTTTCGAAATCGCGGGTGTCCATGGCCTGTGCGGCCTGTGCAGCGTGCGCCATGAGCCTGTTTCCTGCTTGGGGCAGGGCGCGTGCCGCCAGCTCTAGCTGTTCGGCAAAGGCGTCGGTGGTGTAGGGGCGCAGCAGAAATCCCGAGCACCCTGCGGAAACGGCGGCAATGACCTCCTTGCGCGAGGCGCCGGCCGAAGCGACAATGACGGGCATGGTCGCCAGACGCGGGTGGGTGCGCAGAATGCGGACAAACTGGATGCCGCGCATGTCGGAAAGGGTGCTGTCGCAGATGACAAGGTCCACCGGGGGCGCATCATTCCGGTCGGAATGCTCCCCGCGGGCCTGACGTGCCAGCAGGTGTGCTGCCTCCTTGCCGGAGGACATGATGCGCACATGGCGGACGCCCATGCCGTGCAGGGCACTCCGGTCTATGGAAGCAACGCCGTCCAGTCCGGCGAGGACGAGTACGGACGCAAAGAGAGGTTCTTTCTGTTTTTTCATGGTCAGGGCCTCGCTGTTGTGCCACCCGTACGGGGGAGAACGGTGGCGTGAGCTTGCCCTTCATATCGGCATGGATGCGGGGATACTTTAGTCTTTTATGACGATGGGAGGCTTGTTAGCAAAGAAAAAACCCGCCTGTTGGCGGGTTTGCTTTCATGTGATGGTCACATTGTTGCGTACAGAAGAAAAAACAGCGCACACAACGTGAATAAGCCTGTCGCAATATACATTCGTTGCAGAAACAAGACGGACTCCATGACGGCAGTATGAGTCTGGCGCATGACATACTCCCTATTTATAGAGTGGAATAACCTTTGCCATACGTTGCGGTGCGGTAACCTTCTCCACTCCATCAATCGCAGGTATGGCGCTGTCCCTGTCATAAGCCGTACCACAGGTATAGCATTTGCGGTTTTCACCATTATCATGCAGGCGGATGAGAACACCATCTCTGTTGTAGCAGGAGGTGCAGAACGGTCCCTGCTTGATGTTGCCCGTAATAAGCCAGTAATGGCTGCCGTCAAAGATAAGGTTCTTGGACAGGTACAGGATGTCCTCGAATTCCTGAATCTGGGACTTGAGCATGGTATTTTCGTCGCACACTTCAACATATCTGGATTGCAACTCCATGAGGAGATGCTTGGCCTCTTCTTCCTTTCCCTTCAGGAAAAGTTCATAGACTTCTTTGTATCGGTAGTAGTTCAGCATACACCAATTCCTCATTGCACATGCGGGATGCGACGTTTTCCGGGTACACAGACTCTATCGACCGATTCCGGTCCATCTTTAGTGTCTTTCGGAGATTTCGCCGGTGCGTGTGGTCTCCCGGTGGTGCAGCCGGGGAGCCTGCGGTTAATCCGGGGCTGAGGACGGCTTTTCCATGCCGATGACAAAGAGCAGCAGTGAGGGGATGACGAAGACCGTGAAGACGGTGGACAGGGCGAGTCCCCCCAGTACGACAGATCCCAGTCCCCGGTAGAGTTCGGAACCGGGGCCCGGAGCCACGGCCAGCGGCAGCATGCCGAAGACCGAGGTCGTGGCGCTCATGTAGATGGGTCTGAGGCGGGTGCGTACGGATTCGAGCACCGCCTCCCTGTGCGCCATCCCCCCTTCGCGGATGTTGTTCAGCGACTGGTGCACGATGAGAATGGCATTGTTCACCACCACCCCGATAAGGATGATGAAGCCGAGCATGGTGAGGACGTCCATGGGCTGCGGGGCAATGAACAGATTCTCCAGCTTGAGGCCCAGAATACCCCCTGCGGAAGCGAGGGGAACCGTGAACAGGATGATGAACGGATAGATGAAGTTCTCGAACAGGGCGGCCATGAGCAGGTAGGTGATGGCCACGGCGAGCAGGAAGTTCCATTGCAGCGCCTCGCGGGTCTGGGTCAGCTTGTCCGCTGCGCCGGAAAGGCGGTGCTGGATGTCTGCAAGGGGCCCCTGTGCGAGTTTGGGGATGATGTCGCCGCTGATCATGTCCATGGCCTGTTCCAGCGGCATGGTTGCCGGCGGGGTGACTTGCAGGGTGACTGTCCGCTTGCGTTCAAGGTGGCGGATCTGGGTTATGCCGTTGGTCCGTTCCATGGTCACCAGTGAAGAGACCGGAACCGGTACGCCGTTGGGAGTGGCCACCAGCGCATAATACACGTCTTCCGGGGTGCGGATGCTCTCGTCGGCGCTTTTGAGCACCAGATCGATCTTCTTTTTCCCCTCTTCCTTGAAATCGCCGACCTCGCGTCCGTCCATGAGGACATCCACGGCAATGCCGAGATCTCTGGAGGAGAGTCCTGCAGCGCGCAGCCTGTCCCTGTCGGGGTGGAACTTCACCTCGGGGAAGAGCAGTTCAAGAGAAGGCACCGGACGCACCTGAACACCGGGAATGGCCTGCATGAGCGTCCCGAACAGGGCGCCCGCTCCGCCGACCAGGCGGTTGATGTCGCCTGCGGAGAGATCCACTTCGATGGTCCGCCCCTTGCCGATGCTGTTCTGGAAAATCCCTGCCTGCATGGATACCCCGTACATGCCCGGAATGGAGCGGATGGTCCGGGTGAAGGGGGGAATGTACTCCGAAGCCCGATCCTCCACCTTGGAGGTGGTGCCGAAGAGCACGAAGTCCGGCGCCCCCACATAGAAGAGGGCATCGATGGGGGGCAGGCCATTCACGTCTTCCGTGGCATTGTACAGGGGGGCGTACGTGTCGGCTATGTAGTGCCCGATGTCCATGCGTTCCCCGTAGGAAAGACCCGGCGGGGGAATCAGGATGTTCAGAATGAGGTTGCGGTTGCCCTGGGGCAGGTACTCCATTTTTGGAAATGCCGCCCAAGTGATGAATATGGAGACCGCCGTAAGGGTGAGGACGGTGATGATGCGTGTTGATGCGTTGCGTAGCGCAAGGGAAAGCAGCCCCATGAAGCCGTCTGCTATGGCGCTGCCGATGTGGTCGATGACCGGCAGGAGCTTGGTGTCCGAGTGGCGCTTTCGGGAGATGGTGTAGAAGAGGTTGGCCAGCATGGGGATCACCGAGACCGAGACGAAGAGGCTGAGCGTGATGGCGCAGGTGACGGCGATGGCGATGTCCTTGAAAAGCTGCCCCGCCTCCTGCTCGATGAAGGCCACGGGGAGGAAGACCGCCACCGTGGTCAGGGTGGAGGCCACCACCGCGCCCCACACTTCGCTGGTGCCGTCGTAGGTGGCCCGGAACGGAGTCTTGCCCATGGCGCGGTGCCGGTCGATGTTCTCCAGTACGACGATGGCGTTGTCCACCAGCATGCCCACGGCAAAGGAAATGCCCGCCAGGCTCACCACGTTCAGGTTGCGGCCCAGTGCGCTCATGAAGATGAAGGTGCCCACCACGCTGATGGGGATGGCCACGGCTACCACGATGGTGGAGGTGGCGGACTGCAGGAAGACCAGCAGTACCACGATGGCCAGCACACCCCCGATGATGATGTTTTCCTTCACCAGATCGATGGCGCCGTTGATGTAGGGGCGCTGGTCGTAGCTCCAGGTGAAGTGCAGGCCGTTCTGCTTCAGCAGCCCGGCGTTCAGTTCGTTCACCACGGCTTCGGCGGCATCGGTCATGGTCAGGATGTTGGTGCCTGCCTCGGGGCGGATGCCGCAGACAATGCCGGGTTCGCCGTTGTGGAGCATGGCGGCGGTGCGCTTCTGGTAGCCGAAATCGGCATCAGCCACGTCGGCCACGGTGATGCGCCGAGCGCCACTGGACTGGATGACCGCATCAAGGATGGCCTGCGGCGAGTCGAATTCGGCCACGGTGCGGATGCGGTACTGGCGACGGCCCAGATCCATGGTGCCTGCGGAAATGTTGGCGTTTTCCGAACCCAGAACGTTCATCACGTCGGAAATGGTCAGGCCGTGGGCGGCAAGCTTGCGCGCGTCCACCACCACCTGCATCTGCTGTTCCGTGCCGCCGAAGACCATGAGGTCGGAAACGCCGTTGACGCGTTCAAGGTACTGGCGCACCTCGTCTTCAAAGAAGGTACGGTAGGTATCCACGGAACGGGCGTTCCCGGGCAGGGTTTTGAGTATCAGCCAGATAACCGGGGAGGAGGACTCGCCGGTAGCGCTGATGATGGGCCTGTCCACGTTGTCCGGATAGGAGGGGACCTCATTGAGCTTGTTGGAGACGCGCAGCAGCGAGTTGTCCACGTCGGTGCCCAGCTTGAAGCGCAGGGTTATCTGGCTCTGGCCGCTGGACGCAGTGGATTCCATGGTGATGAGGTTGGGAAGCCCCTTGAGAACCTTTTCCTGCTCCTCGATGATGTCGCGTTCCACCTCGTAGGGGGTGGCCCCGCTCCAGGTGGTGGTGACCGTGATTTCCGGTTCCGTGACCGTGGGGCTGAGCTGGTAGGGCATGCTCAGCAGGCCGATGGTGCCGAACATGACCACGAGGATGACACCGACAAAGATGGCGACCGGCTTGCGTATGGAAAACTGGATGAAGTCCATGGAGAGCTCGCTGGATAGGGTTCGGTTCTCTGCGTCTGAGTGTCCCCCATACCACAACAAGGCGGCACCGTCATCCGGTGCCGCCTTGTTCTTGCAGGTTGGTATGGCCTTGCCCTATTGGGCGTAGCGGGTGGCGATGGTCCGTTCGAATGCCGTCAGGGCCTTCTCCAGCCGCCACTGCATCTTCGCCCTGGGACTTTTCTCCAGCAGCCTGTTGCAGGTCGCTGTTTCGTGTCCGATGAGCGAATCCTTGCAGGCATCGTGCATGGTGAAGGTCTCCGGGTTAGCCCACAGACTTTCGCCGGGAAGGAAGCTGTATTCAAGGCTGTTGCGCGACAGGGTCTTCATGTTGTCGTAGCTCAGGTTGTAGTCGCGGGCAGCTCGGACATATTCGTTGGTCAGGTCGATGCGTGAAACACCTTCGTCGTCCGTGTTGAGCACCACGGGAACTCCCTGCTGCCTGTAGACGTCAAAGGGGTGTTCGGCGCCGGTCACGTTGAGGATGACATCGTTGCTGGTCAGGCAGACCTCGACGGCGATATGTTCCCGGTGCATCTGCCGGAGCAGGGACATGGGGGCATCCTCGTACAGGGCATCCACGCCATGCCCGATGCGTCTGGCATGACCGGCCGTGATGGCGTCACGGATGTGGGAGCGCAGGTGACGGGGCGGGACAAGACCCAGGGTCAGTTCGCCCGCATGCAGGGTGATGTTTGTGCCCGTGTATTCGGGGCGGGAATAGAGGGCGTCGATCATGGCCATGTGCAGGGCGTAGTCTCTGAGGGCCACGGGGTTGTCTTCCGGGGCCACGAGATTGAGGGAGACGGTCTCGGCGGATTGGCGCACAAGCTCAAAGGAGTATGCCAACTGCGCGAAGACCTGCTCGGGGGCGGCGGTCCTGTTGATCTGCTGAATGAAGGCGACGGCGATATCCTTGCCTTCATTGCCCAGCTGGGCCCGCATGATGGCGAGTTCATCGGTGCGCTGCTTGATGGACTGGGGGATGGAGTCGAACAGCCCCTTTGCCCGGAGCGCGGCAAGAGTCTTGTCAGCCTTGCCGTTCCATCCCGCGGCCTTGGCAATGGCCTTGAGGTCTCCTGGATAGATGGAACTCATGACTTCCAGGTAAAGGATGTGCTGGGCTGCGGCCCGACGCACGACCGAGGCAAGCATGTCCGGTGTTCTGCCGACCGTGGCCACGCCGAACTTGCCGAACGTGCTGAAGAACTGGTCATGTCCCCACATCCATCCGTTGGTCGAACGGTCGCGGGTGGAAAAGGCGTTAACGGCGGCTGAGTAGAGGGCGGTGTTGTCGGCAAGGGTGCCTGCGGCAACGGTTCCGCCCGGACAGGGCTGCGCCTTCTTGCCCGCGCCTTGCGGGGCGGGGGATACGGCGAAGGTAGTGGTGTTGATGCACCGGCCGTCCTCCATGGCCCACTGCAGGAAGTCCTCCGCATAGACGGCCCCGGAAAGGTGCGTGTGCAGGTCGGCTCCCTTGGGCATCTGGGCCAGGAATCCGCGCAGCATGGGCGGGCTTGTGCGGATGGCGTCGAAATAGGTGGCCGTGGCCTTTTCATTCAGCGACGGAACTTGCTTGCCGAACGAGGCCGCCGGCAACAGCACCAGGAGGATAACAAGGCAAAGCGTCATGTGTCTCATGCTGGGACTCCTGTTCATGGACTGGACAAAGGGCGGAACCAGTCGGCAGGTGCGCCGTGGTCCTGAAAACTTGCAACTGATATCATATAGTCTATATTTTGCCTTGTAGCAAGCGCAAAACGAATTGGCGGCTGTTTTCTTCTGCAGTGCGGAATTCTTCCGGCGTCATGCCGGCGCCGATGGCGATGGCACGGCGCAGGTCCTGCGGTATGAAATCCTGCCGGGCGTGGGCGTCGTTGTTGATGACCATGCGTGCGCCGCAGCGGCGGGCCGTGGCAACCACGTGGCCGTTGGCCAGCGCGTTGGAGGGGCGGGTGGATATTTCCAGCAGCACGCCCCGCTCGGCGGCGAGCGTTGCTTCCTCTTCCGTGATGAGACCGGGGTGGCACAGGATGTCCGCGCCGCCCTCAATGGCGGCAAGGTTGGTGCCTTCCTCCACGAGGTCGCCGAGGGTCTGCCCGTGCACGCAGACCACCTGCGCACCCAGTTCGCGGGCTTCACGGATGGTGTCGGGAATGAGGGCAGCGGGAATGTTGGTCAGTTCCACCCCGGCAAAGAGATCAATGCCCGCATGGATGGAGTAGGGACGGATCATGGGGCGCAGGCGGTCGAGAATATGTCCCATGCTGCTCATGTCCGCGTGGTCGGTAAAGGCTATGGCCCGGTAGCCCGCCATGCGCGCGTAGCGCATGGCATCCGCCGGGGTCTGGGTGCCGTCGCTGAGGACGGTGTGCACGTGAAGGTCGATCATCTGGGCGTTCCTGTTCTCCGGAATGGTGTGTGACACGGGTCAGACAACGCTATACGCCAGAGCAGGGCGCTATGCAACGCAGCGGCTCTCCGGATGCTGCTTGCGCATACCGGAGAGCCGCATATTCGCGGATGGCGAAGGGGGATCAGATGGTCATGGAGGCGGTGGAGCCTGCTTCACCCATCATCTGGGACATGGTGTAGGCCTGGTCGGCCATGCGGCGCATGAAGGTCGACCCGGAACCGTCCGAGGACGATTCGGTGGACGTTGCGCCGAGACCGCTCAGCTCGTCCCCGCCGAGCATGCCGCTCATCATGGCCTGCCGCAGTTCGTCGGCGCTGACAATGCCGTCCTCGTTGAGGTCGAGCTCGTCATACTCCTCTTCCTCGGAACTCCCCGAAGCGCCGGCAGTGCCACTTGCCCCGGACGCTTCAGATGCCACGGCTTCCGCGTTCGCCCCCATGCTGGCCACGGTGTCCTGCATTTCTTCCATGCGGGACTGCATGTCCGCGCTGATCTCTTCCGCGCTCAGCGTGCCGTCGCCGTCGGCATCGATTTCGCTGAAGAGGTCCGCGTCCATGGCAAGTTCGCTGGAGCTGAGCACGCCGTCCCCATCCGTATCCAGATCGGATACGAGGGAGGCGGCCATCTCGTCGGTGGTCATCATGCCGCGCATGGACATGTTGAACGCACCCTGCGATTGCCTCTTTTCCTCCTCTGCCGCCAATTCCTCGGCGGACAGGGTGCCGTCTCCATCGGTGTCGATGGAGCTGAACATCTCCTCGCTGAAATCGGTCTCGCCGATGCTGAGGGCATCGTCGCCGTCCGTATCATGGTCCGAGATGAACGATGTTGCGAAGTCGCCCGAATCTCCGCTGTTCTGCTGCTTTTCACGCAGCTGGGCGAGCATTTCCGACATGCTGCTCGCAGTCGTCGAACTGCTCCCAACGCCGTAGATAGACATGACGTACCTCTCTGTTCAGGTTGTCCTGTGCCGGAGGCGGCAAAAAGTACCCATTCCGGCCGTCCGGTGAACAACGTGCAAGAGCATGCCCGAACTGTCTGAAGCAAAGGGCTATTTTTGTTAAGAATGGTAGGAGGAAAGAGGGCGAGTGCAAAGGGGGGGGCTGCCGCATGATGCTGCGGCAGAAGGGGAAGCCCTGAGGGCTACATGCGGGTCTTGGTATCCGGCTCCAGCAGCTTGAGCAGTTCCTCAAGGCCCTTTTCGTCCTGCTCTGCATTCTGCTCCGGGCTGTCCGCATCGGACTCATGTCCGGATTCGTGCAGGGTGCGCAGGGCTTCGGCCCGGCGCATCATTTCGGCTGCGGCGTCGGCGGGTTCAATAAGGTGCGCCGCATCGGTGGGGGAGGGACGCATGCGGTCGCGGGCGGCCGCATCCAGCACCGCGCGGTGCACCATGATGGGCACCTTGGCGCGCAGGGCAAGGGCCACGGCATCGGACGGGCGGCAGTCCACCTTGTGGCGCCGGTCTGCCGTGAGGAGTTCGAGTTCGGCATAGTAGGTGCCCTCGCGGAGTGCGACGATCTCTATGCCCAGCAGATCGGCACCGGTGGCGTGCAGGGCGTTCAGGAGCAGGTCGTGGGTGAGCGGGCGCGGCACGGAGACGGCATTGATCATCACGGATATGGCCATGGCCTCCATGGCGCCTATCCAGATGGGCAACACCTCATCCCCCTGCGGATTCTTCAGAATCAGGATGGGGGCCTTGGTCTGTTCGTCAAGGGTAAGTCCTGCAACCTGCATGACTACCATGGTTCACCAGCCTTTTCTCCGATCAGGGAGTGCTTCTTGGCCTCTGTGATGCGTACCGGCAGCAGTTTTCCCGCCATGTCGTTATCCTCGGGCAGGGAGACATGGACCAGCTGGCCGTAAACATCGCGTCCCTGCCATGTGGTCCCCGGGGCGTCCGAGTCCGAACGCTTGCTCATGCCCTCGAACAGGATGGCCTGCGTTGAGCCTACCATACCATGAAGGATCTGTTCAGTATACTCTGCCTGCCAGTCCTGATAGCGCATCAGGCGCTCCTGCATGACGGCCTTGTCCACCTTGTCCGGCAGCATCTCGGCGCGGGTGCCGGGGCGGTCCGAATAGTTGAAGGAGAAGGATTGGGCAAAGCCGATTTCCTGCGCAAGATGCAGGGTCTGCAGAAAGTCTTCTTCCGTCTCGCCGGGGAAGCCCACGATGATGTCCGTGGTCAGCTGCAGGTCCGGACGCGCGGCGCGCAGCTTGTCCACGATGGAGCGGTAGCGTGCGGTGTCGTATTTTCGCCCCATCATCTTGAGAATCCGGTCGGAACCGGACTGCATGGGCAGGTGCAGGCGCGGGCAGATGTTGGCCCGGGTGCCGAAGGCTTCGATGACTTCATCCGCGATGTCCTTGGGATGCGAGGTGACGAAGCGCAGGCGCTCAAGGCCGGGAATGTCGGCCACCTGGTGCAGGAGCCCGGCAAAGGAGGTGCCGTCGCCGTGGCTGTCCTGCCCGAAGGAATTCACGTTCTGGCCAAGCAGGGTGATGTCACGCATGCCGCGCTCCACGAGGCGGGTGCATTCCTCAAGCACGGAGACGCTGGAGCGGGATTTCTGCCTGCCGCGGGTGTAGGGGACGATGCAGTAGGCGCAGTAGTTGTCGCAGCCCTGCATGATGTTGACAAAGCCCGCGCTGGGCACGGTGTCGCCCGTCCATTCCTGTTCCTTTTCCGGGTACTCGTCGGAAAAGTCCAGCAGGCTCATGCGCAGCTGCTCCTCTTCCACCAGCCTGTCCAGCGCCTGCGGAGCGGAGGCGAGGCCGTCGGTGCCGAAGACGAGGCGCACCTGCTTGAAGCGGTTGAAGAAGCCGCGTCCCACCTGCTGGGCCACGCAGCCGCCCACGGCCACGAGCACGTCGTCACGGCCCTTGGTCATGTTCTGGATGCGCCCGAGCAGGCTGTAGACCTTCTGCTCCGGCTTTTCCCGGACGGAGCAGGTGTTCAGGATGAAGACGGATGCCTCTTCCGCCGTGGCGGCCTCGGTGAAGCCGCGGGCGTTGAGGGCGCGCTTGAGCCAGTCGGAATCGTTGGCGTTCATCTGGCAGCCGAAGGTCATTATATGAAAACTGCGTTGAATCATGTTCTTCCCGAAATCGTGGATATGGCGGTCGCTGTCAGGGCCGCCTGTGTGGCCATATAGCTGCCCGGCGGGCACGCGGGGTGTGCTTGACGGGCGGCGAGGCCTTGCAGCAATCAGGAGTCGCTGCGCGAAGCGGCCGAGGCCGCACGGGCTCGTTCCTGCGCCTGCCGTTCCAGCTCTTCCTTCTCGCGCTGGAAGATGGGAGGCAGGGGCTCGCCCGGTGCGCGCATGCCGCCAATGGCGAACAGGGCAAAGGGGGCCAGAAGGCAGAGTACACCCCAGAACCACGGGCTGCGGCCCTTCTTGTGGGCCAGCGTGGCGCCTATGGCACCGGCCAGGCACAGGATGAGTGAGGCGACAATGTAGCCGGTGGTAGTGAATTCTAGATGGATCATGGGGGTCCTGTGGCCGGAAGTATCCGGGCGGGTTGTGCTGTGTTGCCAGCGAACATGCAATACGGCATTCCTGTCGGCGGCGCAAGCGTTGCGGCACGCGGGATGCGGGCCGGGTTGGCTTGGCCGCGTGGCTGTGCCTATGGAGGCGCCGGTCGAGGAATTGGATCGGCAAACAGTGGATAAATTCGGAATGTTACGGTACGAGGTGTAAAACATACCAGTATATTCGGATTTGGAGGATGTCATGAAGAAAATGAAAGTTCGGGGCATGCAGACCCCTGATTGCGCTGCCACGGTCAGTACCACCGTTTCCACCGTCGAAGGCGTGGAGAACGTGAACGTGAATCTGGCAACCGGCGAAGTGACCTACGGCCCCGCCGCCTGCGTGGATCCCACCATCGTGGCGGACGCCATCGAGAAGGCCGGATTCAAGGTGGACAAGGACTAGAGTCCGGTCCGTATTCGCGTCCTTTGGCATGACCGCACGCCCTTCCTCTTCCCGTTTGTTCCGGGTGGAGGAAGGGCTTTTTGTTTGGGGGGCATCATGTGGATTAGGGGAGCGGAAACATGGCCAACACTGATGATGAAACCTGCAGGTATATTGAAGAAGTTTTGCATTTCTAAATGCGATGTTTCGGTCAAGACCGCCGATAGAAACCAGTGAAACGGCACGGGACCGTGCCCAAAGGAGGTTTCCATGGTTTCCATCAGTTCTGATCTGCTTTCCGGCACCGGCCTGACGCAGACCTTTATGGCAAAGACGAAAAGTACCGGATACGCGGCTGATTCCGATACGGATTCCGGCACCACCACAACCGCCAGTGGCGATACCGTGAGCATTTCCGACGAGGCGCGAGAGCTGTATGCGGCAAAAATGGCCGAGTACGGGGCCGAGTCGGTGGATGAACTTACCGACGCTCAGGTGAGCGAGCTTGCCACCTCGCTGCAGGATCTGGCCGCCGGGCAGGAGGATGAGGCCGCGGCGACGGATGCAGCAGCCACCATTGCTGCCGCCGGTACTTCCACGCAGGTCAGCCTCGGCGCGATGGCCGCTTCTTCCGGCAGCGCGTCGGCATCGGGTTCCTCTTCCGGAGAGGAAGACGACGAGGAAGACGATGAGGACACCATCGAGGAACTGCAGGAGCAGATAGAAGCCCTGCAGAAGGAGATTGCCGAGCTTCAGGTCAAGGCCGAGGATGATGAGGAGGCCAAGGACGAGATGAACACCAAGCAGATCGAGCTTGCTTCGCTGCAGAATGAGCTGGCTCTTCTGGAGCAGCAGTCGTCGGATTCCTGAGGGGGGATATGACGCCCTGACACGCAAGGGAGGATGTCTTGAGGCACGCAATGCAAAAGCGCCGCCACGTTTTCGTGGCGGCGCTTGATTGTGTGCGGGTGGGCGCGGGCTACTTGCCGAAGGCGGCGGCGTAGCGGGCGTTGAAGGCGTCCATGGTGAAGGCGTGTTCCTGCGTGCCGTACTGCTCCACGCAGTAGCTGGCGCACACGGCGCCCATGCGGGCTGCCTCCTCGACAGACGTGCCCTGCAGCAGACCCTTGATGAGCCCGGCGCGGAAGGCGTCGCCGGCACCGGTGGGGTCCTGCACCTTCTCTGCCTTGGCGATGCCCACTTCCACGGGGGAGCCGTTGTCGATGCGGCAGCCATTCTCACCCAGGGTGGTGATGATGTAAGTGCACTTTTCAAGCAGCTGCGCCTTGGTGCAGCCAGTGGTTTTCATGATCATTTCCAGTTCATAGTCGTTGGTGACCAGCATGTAGGCACCGGTAATGCATTCCAGCATTTCTTCCTTGTTGAATACCGGAATCTGCTGGCCGGGATCGAAGATGTAACGCACGCCTGCCTTGCGGTAGGCCCGGGGCAGTTCGATCATGTCGTCCTTGTTGCCGGGGGAAATGAGGGCGATATCCTTCTCCGCGTCCAGCGCAGGGAAGTCGTAGCCGCAGCGGTTGATCATGGCGCCGGGGTTGAAGCCCGTGATCTGGTTGTCGTCCTGGTCCGTGGTGATGTAGGCCCCGGCCGTGAACAGGTCGTCAAACTTCCTGATGCCGTCAAGGGGCAGCCCGGCCGCCTTCATGGCGTCTTCGTACCGGTCGAAATCCTTGCCCACGGCGGAGAGCACCAGCGGCTTCTCGCCCAGCATGGAAAGGGTATAGGCAATGTTGCCGGCCGTGCCACCGCGCTTTTCCTCCAGCCTGTCGATGAGGAAGCAGACGTTCAGGATATGGATCTTGTCCGGCAGGATGTGGTCGGAAAACTTGCCGGGGAAATTCATGATGCGGTCGTAGGCGATGGAGCCGGAAATGTAGATGGACATGGTTACTCCTCAGTGATGATGGCGCTATCTATGTGGTGCCCGGGCCGGTGGCTCAGGCGGAGGTTTCGGTGGTGATCCATTCAAGAAAGTCCGCGCTGCCGCCCACTATGGGCAGGGCCACGATGCAGGGCACCTCGTAGCTGTGCAGGCGCTTGACCTCCTCGGTAAGGGCTTCAAGCCGTTCCTCGGTGGTCTTGGCCAGGAAGACGGTTTCCGTTTCGTTCTGCACGGCGCCGTTCCATCGGAAGAGCGCCTGTATCGGACCAAGGATATTGACGCAGGCGGCAAGACGTTGTTCGATGAGGGCATCACCAATGGTGCGCGCCTCGTCCGTCGAGGAGGCGGTCATGTATACCAGCACGGCCATATGTGTCTCCCTGCTAAGGTTCCGTGGTCCCGAATGCCGATAACGGCTCCCGACGTGCATACAGCATGATGCCCGTTCGGGCAACGGACGATTGGCCAGGCAGGCTGTGTGGCGGTTGCGTTTAGCGGCATGCTGTGCCATAGCCGTGATCTCTTCCAATCTTATGATGTCCCCTTTTCTTTGTCATCAGCCATGAGACGGATGCATGCATACCAAACAAGAACGGGCACTGCTGGTACTGGAGCGTCTGCACAGGCGCTATCCCGAGCCGGAAACCCATCTGCACCACGCCTCCCCCTGGGAATTGCTTGTGGCCACGGTGCTGGCCGCACAGTGTACCGATGCGCGCGTGAACATGGTAACGCCGGAACTCTTTCGGCGCTGGCCGGGGCCTGAAGAGCTGGCTGAAGCCGGACAGGAGGACCTGGAGGCCGTGGTCCACTCCACCGGATTCTACCGCAACAAGGCAAAAAATCTCATTGCCGCGGCGCAGCGGGTCGTGCAGGTCTATGGCGGCACCGTACCCGCCAGCATGGCCGAGCTTGTCACACTACCGGGGCTGGCCCGCAAGACCGCCAACGTTGTGTTGTGGGGCGGATTCGGGATTAATGAAGGCATGGCCGTGGATACGCACGTGAAGCGCATCGCCTTCCGGCTGGGATTGACCGAATCCGACAACCCCGTGGTTGTGGAGCGGGACCTGCTGCCGCTCTTCCCGGTGAAGGAATGGGGCAATGTGAACCACATGCTGGTATGGTTCGGGCGGCATGTGTGCGATGCCCGCAAGCCGGCCTGTGACCGGTGCGAGATGGCCGATATCTGTCCCCGGTGCGGCGTGGATGCGCCGGAGGCTGCGAACCCGAAGGCGTCGAAGAGCGGGGCCGGCAAAAACGGGACTGCCACGAGCACCAAACGAGGAAAAAAACACTGATGCTGCAATCTTCTTTCTGCCATCTGGACGGTGTGGGCGGAGCGTCCGAACAGCGCCTGTGGGATGCGGGCGTCTTTTCATGGGCCGACGCGCTGCAGGCAGAGACGCTGCCCATGCGCAGCCCTTCGCCTGTCGCCCTTAAGGCGCTGCTTGACGAGTCGGCCCGTCGCCTTGCCGAGCGCGACGCGGCCTGGTTCGGTTCCCGTCTGCCCGCAAACCAGCAGTGGCGGCTGCTGCCGGAGTTCATGGACTCCGTCGCCTGCGTGGACATAGAAACCACCGGCCTGTCGTGGCCTCAGGCGCACATCACCACCATAGCCCTGTATGACGGGCATGCGGTGAAGACCTATGTGCACGGGGACAACCTGGAGGCCTTTGCGGACGATATCCGCCAGTATGACCTGCTTGTCACCTTCAACGGAAAATGCTTCGACGTCCCCTTTATTGAACGCAGCTTCGGCATTTCCCTGCAGTGCGGGCATATTGATCTGCGCTATGTCTTCAAGGCGCTGGGCATTTCCGGGGGGCTGAAACAGGTGGAGCGGAAACTCGGCATTGACCGCGGGGATCTTGCCGGTGTGGACGGCTACCTTGCCGTGCTGCTCTGGAAGCACTACAGGCGTACAAGGGATCCGCAGGCTCTGGAAACCCTGCTGGCGTACAACGTGGAGGACGTGCTGAACCTGCTGCCGATGGCCATATGGGCATACAACGAGCATCTTGTCTCCACCCCCTTCGCAACAATCGGCCAGCTCCCGAAACATGCTGGAATTAATAATCCGTTTGTTGCTTCAAGAAAGATACTCTATGCTGTAACAGGGTGTATGTAACTCCTGCCATGGGCGTCCCCATGCACGGGTGGCATGTACTTGTATGTTCAGCGATAATCCAGAGAGGCCGGAGCGCCTGTTCTTACGGGGTGAAACGACAATGACGCAGCAGAATATTCTTCTTGAATCCGGCACCAACGAGTTGGAGATCATCGAGTTCTTCATCGCGGAAGAGGACGCGCAGGGAAACAGCTACACCGGTTACTACGGGATGAACGTGGCCAAGGTGCTGGAGATCATCCGCAAGCCGGACGTGACCGGCATGCCCAACAAGCACCATCCCGCCGCTCTCGGCACCTTCAATCTGCGGGGCAGGGTGCTGCCGCTGGTGGACCTTTCCATATGGCTCGGCAAGAATATGGTCCGTTCGGACGCGCACAAGGTAATCGTTTCGGAATTCAGCGGCGTGATCACCGCCTTCCTCGTTTCCGGCGTCACCCGCATCCATCGCCTGAACTGGAGTCAGGTCGAGGCGCCAAGCGGGCATGTCCGGGCATTCAGCAATGATTCCATCACCGGCGTGGTCCGGTTCGACGATCGCATCGTCTTCATCCTGGACATGGAGAAGATTGTTGCATCCATGAATCCCCGGCTGCAGATGGACAGAAAGATCGACGAGGTGCTCCCCGCACAGGCAGAGGAGCGCTTCAAGGCGCTGGTGGCCGACGATTCCGGCTCCATCCGCAACATGATCGTGAGCACCATGGAGAAGGCCGGGTTCGAATGCACGCAGGCCATGAACGGACGGGAGGCATGGGACATCGTGCTGGGATGGAAACGGCAGGCTGAGGAGCAGGGCAGGCCGCTCAGCGAATTTGTGGACCTTATTATCTCGGATATCGAAATGCCGGAGATGGACGGCCACAACTTTACCAAGCGGATCAAGGAGGACTCGGTCCTGCAGAAGTTGCCGGTCATCCTTTTTTCATCCCTGATAACGGAAACCCTGCGCCACAAGGGGATTGCCGTGGGCGCGGATGACCAGGTTTCCAAGCCCGACCTGCCGTCTCTGACGGAACGGGCCAAGGGATTGATCGCCAAGTACCGGGCCATGTAGTCCGGTCGGAATGTGAAGCATGCGCCCCTGCAGCCGTCGGCTGCGGGGGCTTTTTTGTGGCTACTGCTGGAAGTGCGAGAACCAGTACTCAGCCTGACGCGTGTAGTTGTCCACGCAGTTGGCGGCGTCCTGGTCGGAAAGCTGGAGGTCCCGGGCGATGAATTCGTACCGGTCGGGATTGCTGCCGTAGATTATGCAGGCAATGGCTTCGTAGCGGTGCTCGTTGAGGCTGTGCTCGTCCAGGGCAGCTGCCAGTCCGGGAGAGGGTGAGTGCGTTGTTGCGCTCCGTGACGTGCGGTTCTGGCCTTTTGCCTGCGCATCGTCCTCGTCGCTGGCAAGGAAGGAAAAGGCGTCTGCGGCGTTGAGGGCGATGTCGCCGCCGTTGTCGAAAGACTCGATGAGCAGGATGGCGGCCAGCGAGTCCACCGCGTCTTCTTCGCCATCCCCGGTATCGATGTGCAGCATGTCGATGATGGCATGTCCCAGTTCGTGGAACAGGGTGTGCTGCACGACATCCAGCGTGGCCTGATCAAGGGATTCGAGGCCGCTGGCATAGCCGTTTTGGGCAAAGATGCGGCGCAGTTCCCGCACGAAGGCATAGGGGAAATGGATCTCGGCTGGGCCGTTGACCGCAGGGGCGTACTGTGGCCCTTCCTCGGTGCCGAAGCGGATGATGACGTCACTGGGCAGGACGTTCAGGTCGTTGACGATGCGCGCCACCTCGTCCCCGATGTGGTTCTCGGTGATGATCTGGACTACATCCGCGTCTTCCGGGCCGGAGGGTTCGTACATGACGGAAACTGTGCCCCGCGCCGCTACGGAGGGCACGGGAAGAGTCGCCAGCAACAGGGCCAGCGTGAGGGCAACGGCAAAAGCCGTACGGGCAGCGGAGCGTTCGCAGAACATCATGACCTTGCGCCTACGAGAAAAGCCGGGGCATGGGCCCCGGCTTCTGAAGAAACACAATCGTGAGGAATTGTCTAGACTTTTGCAGCGGTGCGCAGATCGTCCACGGCGTTGGTCTTTTCCCACATGAACTCGGGAAGCTCGCGGCCGAAGTGGCCGTAGCATGCGCTCTTGCGGTAGATGGGGCGCTTCAGGTCCAGCGTCTTGGTGATGCCGTAGGGGCGCAGGTCGAAGACTTCCTTGACTGCCTTGGTCAGCACTTCGTCCGGAATCTCGGAGGTGCCGAAGGAGGTCGCCAGTACGGAGACGGGCTCGGCAACGCCGATAACATAGGCGATCTGTACTTCGCAGGTGGGGGCCAGGCCCGCAGCGACAACGTTCTTGGCGATGTAGCGGCCCATGTAGGCTGCGGAGCGGTCGACCTTGGAGGGGTCCTTGCCGGAGAATGCGCCGCCGCCGTGGTGGCCCATGCCGCCGTAGGTGTCCTGGATGATCTTGCGGCCGGTAAGGCCGCAGTCGCCCATGGGGCCGCCGATCACGAAGCGACCGGTGGTGTTGATGAAAATGCGGGTTGCGCTGTCCACCAGTTCGGCGGGCAGGGTCTTGAAGATGACTTCCTTCTTGATGCCTTCAACAATCTCTTCCTGGGTTGCCTCAGGAGTGTGCTGAGAGGAGACGACAACGGTATCGATACGGGAGGGCTTGCCGTTCACGTATTCGAAGGAGACTTCGGTCTTGCCGTCGGGGCGCAGGAAATTGAGGATGCCTTCCTTGCGCACGCGGGTCAGGGACTGGGAAAGCTGGTGCGCCCAGTAAATGGGGGCGGGCATCAGAGTGGGGGTTTCGTCGCAGGCAAAGCCGAACATCATGCCCTGGTCGCCGGCGCCCTGTTCTTCGGGAGCGGAGCGGTCAACGCCCTGTGCGATGTCGGGGGACTGCTTGTCGATGGAGGAAATGACGGCGCAGGTGTCGCAGTCGAAGCCCATATCGGAGCTGGTGTAGCCGATTTCGCGGATGGTTTCGCGGACAACCTGAGGCAGGTCAGCATACCCCTTGGTGGTGATCTCGCCGGCGATGACCGCCATGCCCGTGGTTACGAGGGTTTCACACGCAACGCGGGATTCGGGATCCTGCTCCAGCAGGGTGTCCAGAACGGCGTCGGAGATGGCATCAGCCACCTTGTCGGGATGACCTTCGGTGACGGACTCGGAAGTGAAGTGATACTTGCCTTTGTTGTTGATCATCATTGCGGGGTATCCTCCTGCGTGGTTTCCGCGTTTGTTGTCTTTGTGTTCTTCTTGTTGCGTTCGGCTTCCGGATTGAGGATGCCGCCGGATATCAGCACCTTGAACGCATCTTCCACGCCCATTTCTAGTGGGATTATGTCCTGTTCAGGCACCATCAGATAAAACCCTGAGGTCGGGTTGGGAGTGGTGGGCACAAAGACGTTGAGGACCCTCTTCTCCGTCTTCTGCTGGATCTCCCCTATGGCCACGCCGGTAACAAAAGCCAGCGTGTACAGTCCGTGGCGCGGGTATTCAATGAGCACAACGCGCTTGAAGTCCCGCCCAGAGCCGCGAAAGATGGTTTCAACCAACTGCTTCACGGCCTTGTAAAAATTGCTGACAAACGGAATGCGTCCCAGAACGGCATCCCAGAGCTCCACCAGCTTGCGCCCCAGCAGATTCCGGACAAGCAGTCCGGTCAGGAGCAGCACGACAAGGACAAGAACAATACCCAACCCCGGAATCTTGAAGGGGAGGTAGGCTTCCGGCCGGAATTCCGGGGGCAGAAGCAGCAGGGACTTGTCCATCCACCGCACGACCACCCGCAGGGTGAGAAAGGTGGCCACCAGAGGGGTCAGAAAGAGGATGCCGGCAATCAGGTTGGCTCTCAGAAACCGCTTGATGGCTTGCCACATGCCCCGGACCTCCTGTCTCCCGTTTGTCTGTCCTATCTTGTTGCAGCGATCACCTAGGCAGGCAGAAGCTGCATGTTGTCAATGAGTCGGGCCTTGCCCATCCGGACGGCCACGGCGCAGAGAGCCGCATCGTCAACGCGGCTGAGCGGGGCCAGCGTATCCGGATGCACGAAGGCGAGGTAGTCTTCCTTGCCTGCGGGCAGATGTTCCTTCCAGTGATTCCGCACGGCGGCCTCAAGCACGGTGATGTCCCGCTCTCCCTTGGCGACGAGTGCTTTGGCCAGCTGCAGACTTGCATGGATGGCCGGGGCCTGCGCACGCTCCTGCGGGGAGAGGTAGACGTTGCGCGAGCTGAGGGCCAGTCCGTCCGCCTCGCGGACAATGGGGCGGCTCTCGATGCGCACAGGAACATTCAGATCGCGTACCATCCGGCGCAGGATGGCCACCTGCTGCCAGTCCTTCTGGCCGAATACGGCTATCTGTGGCTGCACAAGCATGAACAGCTTCATCACCACCGTGCAGACACCGCGGAAGTGGGTGGGCCGGGTCTGGCCGCACAATCCCTTGGCGAGTTCCGGAACTTCCACCCATGTGGCATGGTCTTCCGCGTACATGGTGCCCGGTGCGGGAAGGAACAGCACGTCCACGCCGAGTGCGGCTGCCGTGGCCGTATCCTTTTCATGGTCACGCGGATAGGCTTCGAGGTCTTCACCCGGGCCGAACTGGGTGGGGTTGACGAAGAGCGTCAGCACAACCTTGTCGGCAATGGAGCGGGCGTGCTTCATGAGGCTTTCGTGCCCGGCATGGAAAAAGCCCATGGTGGGGACAAGTACCGTTTTGAGGCCCTGCATGCGCCATTGGAGGCACAGATTCTGGAGTTCGGAAGGTTCGGTAATTATCTGCATATCAAGTTATCCGTATATGGTTGTGTAGCATATATACGGCATGCTTTGCTTTGTCCAGAAAAAAACAGTGCCGTTAGTATGCTGAAATTGTTTATGTTTGCCTGCGGTTTCGGAGGCGTGATGCCGCATGGGGCCATGGTAGCGCAGTTTGCCATCCAAGGCACGAAATTCCTAAATGATTGCGCTACGAACGGTGAATGCAGTATGGGTGTGGGTATGGAGAGCGACATGCGTCCTTACTATCAGGGAAAACTGGATGTCTTCTGCGCCGTGTACGCCGTGCTCAACGCCCTGCAGCAACTGCACGGGGTGTCCGTATGGCATGCCAAGAGGATACTCAGCGAACTGCTGATTCGTCTGCCGCAGGAAATGCCTGCCCGGTGGGAGGCGTTGGTCAACAACGCAACGGACCACATATGGGTGGTGGAGTTCCTGCTTGAGACATACGGGACGGATGTGTTCCCCGTGGGGTGGTCCAGGCCGTGGGAAGAGATTCCGGAAGCCAGCCCCGCAGAAATCTGGGCCAGGATGGCCGGATGGATGGCGGGGGGGGTAACGGGAACCGAACGGAGTGTGGTGTTCCGGTTCCAGCGATTCATGCCCCTGCGCCGGGAGCCTGTGGTCAGCCACTGGACCACCGTGGACCGGTTCATGGGTGATACCCTGTTCCTTTTTGATGCCAGCAGGGAGGATGCGGCGGTACACCTAGTGGACAGGAGCGGGTATGTCACCCGCCGTGAGGACGTGGACTGCACCCATCTCATCCTCGTGGATCCCGCCTCGGTATTTCTGCTGCAGCGGCGCTAGTCCTCCAGCTTGTCTTCCTCTCCCTCGTTCATGCGGAAGGTATGTTCCGGTCCGGGGAACGTGCCGGTTTCCACATCATTTCGGTAGGCATTGATGGCCTCGACGGCGATCTCCCTGAGGTTCGCGTACTGTTTGACGAACTTGGGGACAAATCGGTCGAACAGGCCGAGGAGGTCGTGGAAGACCAGCACCTGGCCGTCACAGTCGCCTCCGGCACCGATGCCGATGGTGGGAACCGGGATGGATTTGGTGATGCGCCCGGCAATGGCCGCAGGGATCGCTTCCAGCACCAGGCAGAAGACACCTGCCTCGACCAGGGCAAGGGCATCCGCCTCAAGGCGCCTGGCTGCGTCAGCCGTCTTGCCCTGCACCTTGAATCCTCCCAGCGTCGCCACCCGCTGCGGGGTGAGTCCTATGTGCCCGACAACGGGAATACCCGCCTGCACCAATGCCCGTACCTGCGGCACGATTTCACTGCCCCCTTCAAGCTTCACGGCCCGCACGTTGCCTTCCTGGAACAGTCGGGCCGCATTGGTCATGGCCGTTTCCACGCCGGGTTCGTAGCTCATGAACGGCATGTCCGCGATGACCAGAGGCCGTGTGGCGCCTCGGGTGACCGCCCGGCAGTGATGAATCATCTCGTCCATGGTCACACCTATGGTGTCCTCCCTTCCCAGCATGACCATGCCCAGAGAATCTCCCACGAGCAGCATGTCAATGCCGCAGGCATCCACCAGGGATGCGGACGAGTAGTCGTAGGCCGTCAGCATGGTCAGCTTGCGCTTGCCCTTGGCATTGCGGATGGCGAGGGAGGTGACGGAGGTTGTCTGGCTGTGCGTGCTCATGGTTGCTCCTTGGTTGGTGCTGTTCCGGGCCGACCGGGGCTGGTCTTATGCTACGATGCTGGGGCTGGCTTTGTATATAATAGATGGTCACGGGGCAAGATGAAAGCCGTGCTGTGAAAGAACCATGCCAATCAATAACTTTGTGAATGGTGCGATTCGGACAAAATTACGGGGTGATAGCACGCGATAGATGCTTTGACATGGAATACCGGATGATTACGGGCCCATGTTTTTATGAAAAATTATCAAGAGAGCCTTAAGAACTGTGAAGGCGTGACGATCAGTACTGCAAGCATTGGCGGACAAGGCTGCATGGAAGCGGCCGGGCATAGTGCCACCGCCGTGGTGACACAAATATTCAGGGAGGAATATTATGTCGATGGTAATCAACCATAACATGATGGCAATGAATGCTGCCCGTAACCTGGGCACATCCTACGGTAACCTTTCTACCTCCGTACGCCGCCTGTCTTCGGGCCTTCGCGTCGGAACCGCAGCTGATGACGCTGCTGGTCTGGCCATTCGCGAACTGATGCGTTCCGATATCACCGCTCTTAACCAGGGTGTGCGTAACGCCAACGATGCCATTTCGCTGATTCAGACTGCCGACGGCGCCCTTGGCGTTATCGACGAAAAGCTCATCCGCATGAAGGAACTGGCTGAACAGGCAGCCACCGGTACGTACAACTCTGACCAGCGTCTGATGATCGACTCCGAATATCAGGCCATGGCTTCGGAAATCACCCGTATCGCCAACTCCACGGACTTCAACGGCATCCACCTGCTCAACGGCAACCTGTCGAACTCCACCCATGATGGTAGCGGTCTGACTTCCACCGGCAAGCTGAAGGTCCACTTCGGTACCAAGAACGACTCCGCGGAAGACTACTACTACATCAAGATCGGCACCGCCACCGCTTCCGCACTGGGCCTTGGCAACCAGGCCACTGCAACCAACCAGGGCTACTCGATCTCTACCCAGTCCGCTGCACAGCAGGCACTGGTCGGCATCGAAAACGCGATCATCTCCAAGGACAAGATCCGCGCCAGCCTCGGTGCCCTGCAGAACCGTCTGGAGAACACCATCTCCAACCTGCAGATCCAGGGTGAAAACCTGCAGGCCGCTGAATCCCGTATTTCCGACGTGGACGTCTCCACCGAAATGACGGAATTCACCAGGCAGCAGATCCTGACGCAGGCCGCCGTGGCCATGCTGTCTCAGGCGAACAGCCTGCCCAGAATGGCCATGCAGCTCCTCGGTGGCTAATAGAGCCCATGGGGAACGGGAGTATCATGCTCCGAATCATTGGGGCCGCCGCAAGGCGGCCCCTTTTGCGTCTGGTGTCCAACGCAGGCTGGCGGGCTGTTTACAAAGCGGAGCCGGATGGGGCAGAGTAGGGGACAACTTATCAACAGGCAGGTCTGCATGCGTTTATCCGTAACTCGCGAGAGTTTTCCGCTGGTGCTTGGGTGTGTGTTTGCGCTCTTCTTCGGTTTGCTTGCCATAGCGCCCGTCTCCCGCGAGGTGTGGATTGCGGAGGTCATTCCCGTTGCCTTCGTATTTCTTCTGCTCGCGGTCACCTACCCCTTGTTCCGGTTTTCCAACGTGGCGTACGGGCTCATGGCCGTGTGGCTGTTCTGGCATACCGTGGGCGGACACTACACCTTTGCCAACGTACCGTTCGGATGGGTGTCGGACCTTCTCGGTGCGGAACGGAACCATTTTGACAGGATCGGCCACTTTTCCGTGGGGTTCTATGCCTACGCCATGGCGGAATTGTTTGTCAGGCGCCGACTGGCAGGCCCGGTGGTGACGACCTTTTTCGCGCTCTTTTTCATCATGTCCATTGCCTGCGGGTACGAGATCCTCGAGTGGTGGTATGCCGTGCAGGATGGGGGCGAGGCCGGAATAGAGTTTCTGGGCAGCCAGGGAGATATCTGGGATGCCCAGAAGGACATGCTGGCCGATACGCTGGGCGCGGTCTTCTCCCTGTTGCTCTTCTGGTGTTTCGGCGGGCGCTGGGGCAGCCGCACTGTGATTTCCGGGTGAGACTGACGGCCATTGCATGCACACAGGCCCCGGCGCGGAAGCGCCGGGGCCTGTGTGCATGCATGGGGTCAGGACATGGGCAGCATGCCCTTGTGGTGGCGCAGCAGCCTGACGATTTCGGGCGTGCAGCAGCGCCCCAGTGGGGACCGTGTTGCGCAGTGCAGGCCGTCAGCAGCGGTCAGCCGTTTGAGCTGGTCGAGCTCCAGATGACCCTGCCGCATCAGTGCGAGGTACTCTCCCTTGCTGACGGCGTTGCAGTGGCAGACTGTGGTCGAATCCGGCGCAGCAAGAATGTCATCCGTGCAGGGAGGCGGGAGGCTCGTCATGGCGGGCTCCGTTGGTGAGAAAATGGTTTTGCAGAGGTATCCCGCATGCAGGATCCCCATGCCCATGGTGCCGGCGAATTCGGCAATATGCCGCACCGGCGGCACCATGGACATACTTACCATCTCCGGAAAACCGAGAGCAACCACTGACATCGTGTGCCTCGGATGGTGTCCGGGGAGGAGCACTGTACAGACGGTATCAAAGGGGATAAGCCAGAGGCTTCAATGCGGTGCGCCGCCATGGCGAGTCAGGGCCGGATGGGTGGCCGTGGCCCGTGGGATGCGCCGTGCAAGACGCAGGAGATAATGATGACAGCATGTAATCCGCAGCAGAATCTGCAGGGCAGGGAGCGCATGACCCGGCTTGCCGATTTTCTTTTCGAGGCAGGAATGCTGCGCAAGACCCCGCGAACCGGGTATCAGTTTCTGGGAACGGGCTCGGAGAATGTGGCCGAGCATTCCTTCCGCACGGCAATCATCGGATGGGTGCTGGCCTGCGAAGCCGAAGCAAGCCCGGAGCGGACGGCCATGATGTGCCTGTTCCACGACTTTCATGAAGCCCGGATCGGTGATTTCAACTACGTGAACCGCATCTACAATACTTCGCAGCCACGAACGGCGCTAGAGCATGCGGCAGAGGGAACCGGTCTTTCCGATCCTCTGCTCGGCCTCTGGGACGAGCTGGAAGGCTCGCAATCCATCGAGGCGCAGCTGGCGCACGACGCCGACCAGATCGACCTGATCCTCAATCTGAAGGAGCAGCTTGATCTCGGGAACAAGTATGCGGGCAAGTGGATGGAGTCGGCGCTGGAACGGCTGCGGACTCCGCAGGGCAAGGCGCTGGCGCAGACCATTTCCGAGACGGATCATACCGACTGGTGGTTCATCGGTCCGGACCGCAGCTGGTGGGAGCGCAAGAACGGCAAGAAGTAGGCGATGCGCCTGCAGGGATGTTCATACGGGGAGGCATGTGCCTCCCCATTTTCATGCGTAGCGGGCAGTAGCGGGCAGTAGCGGGCTAGAGGGCGTCCTGCTGGGCAGAGAGCCATTCGGCAAACCGTTCACGGGCGCGTTTGGCGTACAGGGCTTTGCGGTCCTTTTTCTTGGCCCGCACACCCAGTTCCGGCATCAGGCCGAATTGCACATTGGAAGGCTGGAAGTTCTTTTGTTCGGTGCGCAGGTGGGTCATGAGTGCGCCGAGGCAGCTCTCGACCGGGGGAAGGGTGACTGCCGTGCCCCGGACGCGTGCGGATAGCAGGATGCCGAGCCACAGCCCGCAGGCTGCGGATTCCACGTATCCCTCCACGCCGGTGATCTGTCCGGCAAGAAAGACCGTGGGGCGCGAACGCAGCGACAGGTCGTCGGCCAGGGTGCGCGGGGCATTGACATACGTGTTGCGGTGCACGCTGCCGTAGCGAACGAACTCCGCATTTTCCAGCCCAGGAATCATGCGGAAGATCCGGTCCTGCTCGCCGTACTTGAGCTTGGTCTGGCAGCCGACAAGGTTGAACATGGATTTGTTCAGGTCCTCGGTGCGCAGCTGCACGATGGCAAAGGGACGTTCCCCCGTGCGCGGATCAATGAAGCCCACGGGTTTGAAGGGGCCGAAGGCCAAGGTCATTTCTCCCCGTTCCGCCAGCGCCTCGATGGGCATGCACCCCTCGAAATGGATTTCCTTTTCAAAGTCCTTGGTCGGGGCCTTTTCACCACCGACCAGAGCGCTGTGGAAGGCGAAATACTCGTCCCGGGACAGGGGGCAGTTCAGGTAGTCCTTGTCCTCAGGCATGTACCGGGAGCCCCAGAACGCCTTGGTCATGTCGATGGAATCGGCGCTGACGATGGGGGCGATGGCATCATAAAAATAGAGGTGGGTGCCACCCACGGCTTCGGCGATGGAGGCGCTCAGGCTCTCGCTGGCAAGGGGGCCGGCGGCCACGACAACGCAATCGAAGCCGGCGAGCTCCGGGGCGTCCAGCGAGGGGATCTCCTGCCGGACCAGCGTGATGTTGGCATCCTCTTCCATGACTCTGGTCACGTAGGTGCTGAAGGTCTCACGGTTTACGGCCAGAGCCTTGCCTGCGGGCACGCGCGTGGCTTCTGCGGCCTCCATGATCAGGCTGCCGAGTTCGCGCATTTCCTGCTTGAGCAGGCCGACGCCCGATTCGGGCTGATCGGAGCGGAAGGAGTTGGAGCAGACCAGCTCGGCCAGCCCTTCCATCTGATGGGCCGGGGAGAAGCGATGGGGCTTCATTTCGAAAAGAGTGACAGCAACGCCTGCCTGCGAGAGCTTGCGGGCGCATTCACAGCCGGCCAGACCGCCGCCGATGATGGCAACCTTGGAAATGTGGGACACGTGTGCCTCCTGCGTGGAATTGGCATTTCTGGTAGACCATCGCCTTCGTGAAGGCAAGCGGTAAGGGCAGCCCGCATGTCAGAGGGCCGCGCGCATGGGGCGGGGAGCATCGGCGGGACGCGGTCAGGGATGGTCTGTTGCTGGCGTCGCGGCGGGAGTCCTTGATGGCCTTTCGGCCCCCTGGATGAGGGTGGGCATGTAGGTCTGCATAGCGGCGTCATGCAGTTCCTGCAGCCGTCCGCTGGCGCGTGTTTCCGCGAGTCCTTCGGAAAACAGGGCTCGCAGCTGTTCCGCATTGTCGTACTTCGGGTTGAAGCAGATGTGGAACTGCTTCATTTCCGGGTAGGGGTGGAGCACGGAGAGGGGCTCGGTATTGCCGCCCTGTTGCTGACTGTACAGATAGTTCAGCACGAGGGGGTCACCGATGATGAGGTCCACTCTGCCCGCGAGCAGCTTGCGCAGGTTGCTAACGTCGTCCGTGGCATAATCCTTGGTCAGGTACTGGGCCTGGTCAAAAGCACGGTAGTTGACGTAGCCCTCAACCACACCAATGCGGTAGCTCCGGAGGGCCTGCAGAGTAGAGAAGTCGGGGATGCGTCCCTGCTTGAACAGAAAGGTGATGGGACCGCCGGGAAATCCTTCCGAAAGCAGGCAGCGGCCATTCTCAAGCTCCTGCGAGTAGTATTCCGGCAGGTAGCCGGCGATGCTGGGATCCTGCAGGGAATGCACGGCACGTTGCCAGGGCAGGTAGACCAGCTCCAGCTTGTAGCCTGCCGGGATGAATATCTCGCGCAGGATGTTCGCCACATACCCGTTGTCGGGAATGTCCGGCGATATGTAGGGAGGCCACTCCAGCGTGGCGAATCGCAGGGTGCCCGGAGGCGGCGGAGCCTCGGGAAGCGTTCTGCTCCATATGAAATTGCGGTCCGTTGCGTCCGTCTCTCCGGCCGTGCCTGGCTCTGCAGGAATCAGCAGGAACAGACAAAGGATGAACCACAGGGACAGGGCAAGGCCAGCGTGCAGGCGAGCTCCAGTGGGAAGGAAGGCACCTCGCATCATGCCGTGTCCGTGACGTGCCCGTTCGTCCATGGTGCCGCCAATCAGGGCTGTGCCCAGCGGATGAGTCCCAGCGAGTGGGGGTCCAGCAGATGGGTATGGGTGGGAACGGCCCGCACGGTGTAGCCGAATCGTCCGGCCTCGGGCGGAGTGGCTTCGCCCCTGTAGCGGACCCAGCCATCCTTGAGGTCCTGCACGGGTTCCATGACGGCAATCTTACGGGAGGCAAAGCTGCCGTCCTGCTTTACAGGACCAAAATAGGATTCCACGAGAATGTGGTCCTTGGACAGGCCGTTGAGGTGGATATCCGCCTCGATGACCAGCTCTTCTCCCACGAACAGGCGCTTGAATTCTCCGGCCTGCACGTTGCGGATTTCCACGGAGCTCCACTTGGTCATCATGTCCATGCGCCATCCGGCCAGTTCCCGGGCCGCGGCAAAACCATCCTCACTCAGGCGCAGGTAGTTCTCGTAGGCCGGTACATAGGTCTTGGAAACATAGTCGGAGACCATGCGGTGTGAATTGAATTCGGGCCCCAGTTCCACCAGGGCCTGTTTCATGCGCTTGATCCAGGCGCGGGGCAGGCCGCCATGGCCGCGCTCGTAGAATTCCGGGATGATCTCATGTTCCAGCACGTTGTACAGGGTCTGGATTTCAACGAAGTCCTGATAGTCCGGATCGTTGTATTCCTCCCCCTTGCCGATGGCCCAGCCGAGACTGTTGTCCGGCTTGTAGGCTTCGTCCCACCAGCCGTCCAGGGTGCTGAACTGGAGCACCCCGTTCAGCATGGCCTTCATGCCGCTGGTGCCGCAGGCTTCCAGCGGGCGACGGGGGTTGTTCAGCCAGACGTCGCAGCCGGAGATCATGTGCTGGGCCACTTCCATGTCATAGTCCTCGATGAAGACCAGATTGAAGCGGCATTCCGCTGTGCGGCACAGGGCGATAAGGTCCTTGATGAGCTGCTTTCCGCCGTTATCGGCCGGGTGGGCCTTTCCGGCGAAGATGAACTGGATGGGCCGCTTCTTGTCCACGATGAGCCGCAGCAGCTTGTCCTGTTCCTTGAGCAGCAGGTTGGCCCGTTTGTATGTGGCGAAGCGGCGGGCAAAGCCGATGGTCAGCGCCTCTGGGTTGAGCACCTCGTCTGCGTGCTGCAATTCCTTGCGCCGGGCGCCCTGCGCTTCCAGCTGGCGACGCAGGCGGGCGCGGGCAAAGTCGATGAGCCGGGCGCGCAGCCGTTCATGCGTGCGCCACAGTTCGGCGTCCGGGATGTTGGAAACCTGCCCCCATGTGCGCTGGCAGTCCGGGTCTTCACGCCAGTTGGGGCCAAGGTAGCGGTCGTTCAGCAGGCCGATGTCGTCGGCGACCCAGGTGGGGGCATGCACGCCGTTGGTCAGGGCTCCTATGGGCACGTCCTCCACGGGGTACTGGTTCCATACCTGCTTCCACATGTCGCGGGACACATGGCCGTGGAGCTTGGAGACTCCGTTGCTGAAACGGGAAAGCTTGAGCGCCAGCACGGTCATGCAGAAATCTTCGGCGTCGTTGAACGGGTTTTCCCTGCCGAGGGCCATGAAGACCTTGAAGGCCAGTCCGATATCGTTGGCGTAGCCTTCGAAGTAGCGGCGCATCATGTCTTCCGGGAAACGGTCGTTTCCGGCGGGAACGGGCGTATGGGTGGTGAAGATTGAGCTGGAGGCCGCCACCTCCTGCGCGGCTTCGAATGACAGGCCCTGCCGCATGAAGCTGCGCAGCCGTTCGAGGCCCGCAAAGGCGGAGTGCCCTTCGTTCATGTGGATGACCTTGGGGTGCAGGTTCAGCACCTCAAGGGCCTTCATGCCGCCGACGCCCAGGAGGATTTCCTGCTGGATGCGCATCTCGAGGTCCCCGCCGTAGAGACGGGAGGTCAGGGCGCGCAGTTCGGGCGGGTTATCGGCAAGGTTGGTGTCCAGCAGGTACAGGGGCACTCTGCCGATCTGGGCTTTCCATATCTGCACGGTCAGCGGGTGGGAGCCCACCATGAAGGTGAACCGGGCCGGATCGCCGTTGGGCAGCTTGGCCCGGGTAATGGGCATCTGCTCGAAGTCGTAGTCCGGGTAGCGTTCCTGCTGCCAGCCGTCCGGGGTGAGATACTGGCGGAAATATCCCTGCTTGTAGGCCAGCCCCATGCCCACAAGGGGGATGTTCAGGTCGCTGGCGGACTTGAGGTGGTCGCCTGCAAGAATGCCCAGCCCGCCCGAATAGATGGGCAGGCAGGACGAAATGCCGAACTCGAAGCTGAAATAGACCAGGGCCGGATTTTCCTGGGAGGCATCCTTGAGGAGCGGGGAAGAGGGGCGGGAAAGATAGTTGGAGGCCTTCTGCAGCCCTTCCTTCAGCCGCTGGAGGTAGAAGTCGTCCTTGGCCAGCTCAGCGAGCTTGGACTGGGGCAGCCTGTTCAGGAAGCGGACCGGGTTCTTCTCAGTGTCTTTCCAGAGGGCCTGATCGATCTGTGCGAAGAGGCTTTCTATCTCTCCGTTCCAGGAAAACCAGAGATTGTAGGCAAGCTCCCGCAGACCTTCGAGTCCTTCCGGCAGTCGGGGTACCACGCTGAAAACCTTGAGCGGCTGCATTCACGTTCCTCCGTATTGACACTTGGCGAAATCCGGGCCGTCGATACGCATGACGCATATCAGTATAGTCCCATTCCCCGTTCACGCAATGAGATGTTTGGTGTGTGCCAGCTTGGTGCGGCAATGGTGTGACATCTCTTTACTTGATATCCGCTCTGGCATATCAAAGTCGGGTCGTCGCGGTCTGGAAACCAGTCCGGCCCGCGCCGGCTGTACGTTTCCGCAGGGAAACGTGCGGAATGGGTAATGCTACAATGTTGCACAGGAGTTTGGCAGTGACAAGCGAAACATGCGGAGCAAAAGGGCCGGAGCGGATAGGTGTGCGGGTGCGCTTCCTTCGGGATGCGGCCGCTATCTATGCCTGCGGTGCCGATGGATGCGGTCTGGCGCACGCCACACCGTGGTCGGCCGGCCTTGACCTGCGTGCCTGCTTTGCAGAGGAGACGATCACGATCCCGCCGGGAGAACGCTGCGCCATACCCGTTGGCGTAGCCATTGAGCCGGAAGTGCTCAATGTGGCGGGATTCGTGTACTCGCGAAGCGGCCTCGGCACGAAACGGGGGCTTACCGTGAGTCAGGGGGTTGGCGTCATCGATCCCGACTACCGCGGTGAGATCTTTGTTTCGTTGCTGAACACCTCCGGAGAAGTGCGCAGTGTCACACGCGGCGAGCGCATCGCCCAACTCGTGTTCCAGCCATTCTTCCAGGCGGACATCTCCGTGGTGGAGGAACTTGGCGACACGGTGCGGGGTGCCGGGGGATTCGGACATACCGGAGCCGTATAGGCTTCATCTCATGGTCATTTAGCCGTGTTGCAGATGTGCAACGGTCAGCAGGACAGAATCTGATGAGTACGAATTTGGACGCCCTGAAGAAGCGTGAAGAAGCATTGTTGTGTCGCACCTATGGGCGGTATCCCCTTGCCGTGAAGCATGCCAGCGGCGCACGCCTGTATGATTTCGACGGCCGGGAATATGTGGACCTGCTCGCGGGCATTGCCGTGACCAACGTGGGGCATTGCCGTCCCGAGCTGGCCGATGTGGCCGCCGAACAGGCACGCAAGCTGGTGCATGTGAGCAACCTTTTCTACCAGGAAGAACAGCTTGTTCTTGCAGAAAAGCTGCTCGCCACCAACCATTTCACCAAGGTCTTCTTCTGCAACTCCGGTGCGGAGGCCAACGAGGCCGCCATCAAGCTGGCGCGCCGGTACGCACAGCGCGTGCAGAATCGCGACGCCGGGGAGATCATCACCTTTACCGGCGCCTTCCACGGGCGCACCCTGGCAACTGTGGCCGCCACCGGGCAGGCCAAGTTCCAGGACGGCTTTGCTCCCATTCCGCAGGGATTCACGCAGGTGGAGTGGGGCAATCTCGACGCCCTGCGCGCCGCCATCGGCCCGCAGACCGCTGCCGTCATGGTGGAGGTGATTCAGGGTGAAGGGGGCGTACGCCCCATGTCGCCCGAGTTTGCGGAGGGGGTTCAGGCCCTGTGCCGCGAAAAGGGCGTGTTGTTCATTGTGGATGAAATCCAGACCGGCCTGTGCCGTACCGGCAGGTTCTGGGCTTTTCAGCACTTTGGCCTGCAGCCGGACATCATCACCTCGGCCAAGGCTCTGGCCAACGGGCTGCCCATGGGCGCCATGATGACCTCGGACGAGGTGTCCCGGGGCTTCGAACCCGGCAGCCATGCCACCACCTTTGGTGCTGGCGCCACTCTGTCCGCCGTGGCGGCCAAGGTTCTGGACATCATGCAGGAAGAAAAGCTGGCTGAACGGGCCGAAGACGTGGGCAACTACGCCATGGGGCTGTTCCGCGCCATGGGTGAGCGTCTGCCCGGAACCATTGCCGAAGTGCGCGGCAAGGGATTGATGATCGGCGTGGTGCTCGCCTTCCCCGGCAAGGACATCTGGCAGGCGCTGATGGACAGGGGCTTTGTGCTGAACCTCACGCAGGAACGCGTATTGCGCCTTGTGCCCCCGCTGATCATTGCGCGGGAGGATCTGGAATCCTTCGCCGCTGCGCTTGAAGAGCTTCTGCAGGCGCATGTAGCCGCATAATCCGGACCGGTTGACGGTCATTCGCTACACTTCGGGGCGCCCTTGGGCGCCCCTTTTTCGTGTCCGTCCATCGGAGCGAGCCTCCCGTTTGTGACCGCGCTGCATGGTGATAATTCCCGCTTTGTTCTACCCAATGCTCCGGTGGTGTGGTATGCTGTGCCCAAGTATCCGACGTGCACACTTCGTTCAAGGAGGGGAGACCATGAACGGCATGAGTGGGATAACGGACAGGCAGACCTTCGGGGCGGCCGTGGTGACCAAGACGCTGGACACCATGAACGGCACCTCTTCAGGGCCGGCTCCCGTTGACAGGCAGACCTTTGGGGCGGCCGTGGTGTCCAAGACGCTGAGCTACATGAACACCAACCGGTTCGGCGCAACCAATCGGTTCGGTGCGTCCTCCGCAAACAGTGATTATGATTTCCAGACGTCCGTTCTGGGGGCGGCCTACGGCGGCAAGGGAACCATCATCGATACCTATTCGTAGCCGCTGTCATTGCGGCACAGGTGACGGCGCCGGTCTGCAATGCGGGGGGCGTGGTCTTGTTGCGCGTTTTTGTCATTTCATCCGGCCCGGATGTCTGGAATGGTTCAGGAAGGCTGTCCGGCGGAATGGGATGGGCACTGTCCGGCTTGCTTGAAACGCTTGGGCTGTGCGGATAAACAGCCCATGAGGGAGATGTCTTCTCCTGTCTGGAATGTCTAATTTTTCATATAACCTGTTGAAAAGTGATCTTTTTAACAAAAGTGTTAAAGGTTTAGCTTGACAGCGGTGCAAGCGCTTGTCTAAAAAAACGAAACTCCACTGATTTGTCACCGTAAACTGAGGATTTCGTCGAAATCCGGATTTGGCGGACGTGTATCGACTCGAAACTGTGCGCTTGTGCACAGCTTCTTTTTTGCCAAATTGTTTACGGGTTCATGTACCGGATTCTCGCACTGTGCGCAGAATCGCTGATTATGAGGAAAGAACAGGTTTTTCATCATGGCGATGATCGAGATCAAGGATATTCACAAGTGGTACGGCGACTTTCATGTTCTCAAGAATGTGAACGAAAGCATTGAGAAGGGGGAGGTGCTGGTCATCTGCGGCCCCTCGGGGTCGGGCAAGTCGACCTTCATCCGCTGCATCAACCGTCTGGAGGAAATCCAGAAGGGCGAGATCCTGCTGGAAGGCAGGAACATCTATGACAAGGGCGTGGATGTGAACGAGCTGCGGACCGAAGTGGGCATGGTCTTCCAGCAGTTCAACCTCTATCCCCATCTCACCGTGCTCCAGAACGTGACTCTTGCCCCCATCAAGGTGCGCAAGATGCCCAAGAGCCAGGCGGAATCCATTGCCATGGAACTGCTTGCCCGCGTGGGCATCCACGATCAGGCCAAGAAATTTCCGGTGGAACTTTCCGGCGGGCAGCAGCAGCGCGTGGCCATTGCCCGAGCTCTTGCCATGAAGCCCAAGGTGATGCTCTTTGACGAGCCCACCTCCGCGCTGGACCCCGAAATGATCAACGAAGTGCTCAACGCCATGAAGGATCTTGCCCGCGACGGCATGACCATGCTGTGCGTCACCCACGAAATGGGCTTTGCCCGCGAGGTCGCGGACCGGGTTATCTTCATGGATGGCGGCGCCATCGTGGAGGAGGGCACGCCCGAACATTTCTTCACCAATCCCCAGCATGAACGCACGAAGGCGTTTCTCAAGGAAATCCTTTAAGCATAGCGTATGGACTCGGGCGCAGCATGGTGCACGCCCCAAACAGACTACTCGTGAGGAGATTAGGCATGAAACGTTTTGTACTTATCGCAGTGGCTCTCTGCCTGGTGCTGACCAGCGCAGTTGCCTTCGCCGGCAAGATCGACGAAATCAAGACCCGTGGCACTCTGGTGTGCGGCGTGAAGGACTCCGTTGTCCCCTTCGGTTTCGTGGATGAAACCACCAAGCAGCTCGTGGGTTTTGACGTTGACCTGTGCAAGGCCCTTGCCGACAAGCTCGGCGTCGGTCTGGAACTGAAGACCGTGACCTCCTCCACCCGTATTCCCATGGTGACCCAGGGGTCCGTTGACATCGCCGCCGCTACCATGACTCACAAGCATGAGCGCGACGAAGTCATCGACTTCTCCATCACCTACTTCATGGACGGTCAGAAGCTGCTGGTTGCCGCCGATTCCGGCATCACGTCCGTTGCCGACCTGAAGGGCAAGCGCGTTGCCACCGTCAAGGGCTCCACTTCCGAAAAGAACATTCAGGCTGCCCAGCCCGACTGCAAGGTGCTCTCCTTTGACGAATACCCGCAGGCCATGCTGGCTCTGAAGCAGGGCAAGGCGCATGCCGTGACCACCGACTCCGTGATCCTGGTGGGGCTGAAGGGCTCCGACCCCGAACCGGCCAAGTGGGCCATCGTGGGCGACGCCATCTCCGCAGAGCCCTACGGTATGGGCATTGCCGAAAACGATTCCGATTTCCGCGATTTCATCAACAAGTCCCTGAACGACATGTGGCGTTCCGGCGAGTACAAGACCATCTACGACAAGTGGCTCGGTCCTGACACCAAGTACTACATGCCCCTGACCTGGACCATGGAACTGTGGCCCTAGTTTTCCCGTTTGAAAGCGGGGAGCGCGCTGGTGCGTGCTCCCCGCATTTTGTTCCCTCTTGCATGTTTCGAGGCCTGTCTTGAATTACGATTTTCAATGGAATGTAGTCCTTTCCGGGGAGTACCTCGACTGGATATTGAGCGGCGTAAAGGTTACCTGTCAGATTTCGGCGGTATCGCTCTTTTTCGCCATGTGCATCGGTACGCTGCTGGCGGTCATGCGTCTGACCCGCTTCAAGCCCTTTGTCTGGTTTACGGCGATCTACACGGAATTCTTCCGGAACACGCCCCTGCTGGTGCAGATTTTCTTCTGGTACTTCGGGTCGGACGGGCTACTGCCCCGGTTCGCACTCGACTGGCTCTATGACCATGATTTCGAGTTCGCGGCCGGAGTCATTGCGCTGACCGTCTATACCTCCGCCTTCATTGCCGAGGAAATCCGCTCGGGCATCAATTCCATTCCGCGCACCCAGCTCGAGGCGTCCCGCGCCTGCGGCCTCTCCTTTGTACAGGCCATGCGCTACGTCATCCTTCCGCAGGCGTTCCGCATCATCATTCCGCCGCTCATCTCCCAGGCGCTCAACCTGCTCAAGAACTCCGCACTGTGCATGACCATCGGCGTGGCGGAGCTGCTCTACATGGCCAAGCAGATCGAGTCCTACTCCTTCCGCGCCTTTGAGGCCATGAGCGTGGCCACGCTGATATACCTGTCCATTTCGCTGGTGGTTTCCTTTACCATCACGCAGTACAACAAGCATTTCATGCGTACCGTGAGCTATTAGGAGAATGACCATGCAGTGGGATGTAGTAGCAACGAATTTCGACTATCTTCTTTTCGGCGCCTACCCGGAAGGTCCTCTGGGCGGCCTTGCCATGACCATTCTCATGGCGCTGGGCTCCATCTTCGGGGCGTTCTGGGTGGGGCTTGTTGTAGGGCTGATGCGTCTTTCGCCGCGTGCGTGGCTCAAGTGGCCGGCCATGGTCTACATTGAGATCATCCGCGGCGTGCCCCTGATCATGCTTATTCTCTGGTTCTATTTTCTCTTTCCCATTCTGATAGGGAAAACCCTGCCCGCCATTCAGTCGGCCATGGTCACGCTTGTCGTGTTCACCAGCGCCTATATTGCCGAGATCGTGCGCGCCGGGGTGCAGGCTCTGCCCAAGGGGCAGATGGAAGCCTCCCGCGCCACGGGATTGAGCAAGATGCAGGCCATGATCTATGTCATTCTGCCGCAGGCGCTGCGCAACATGATTCCTTCGTTCGTGAACCAGTTCGTTTCCGTGACCAAGGATACTTCGCTGGTCTACGTGCTGGGCGTGACCGAGCTGACCCGCGCCGCCGTGCAGGTGAACAACCGGACGCTTTCGGCTCCCATGGAGCTGTATATGACAATCCTTGTGATGTACTTCGTCATCTGTTACGTGCTCACATCGTACAGCAGGACGCTGGAACGCAAGATGGCCCGATATCAGGCCCGAGGATAGGACGCCCATGGAGAATCTCATCAAGCTCGACATCACGGTACCCGAAGAGATGCAGGACCTCGCCACCGTGGCGCTGGTCACCAAGCTGCAGTACGGGTGGGAAGAGGAAACCCTGCCCACCGGTGACATCCGCTACCGTGTCTACATCGAGAACCCCGCTTTTTGCGAGGAGTTCCTGACCGAACTCCGCACCCATGTCCCCGAAGCCCGCGTGGAGCGGGACGAGGTGGAGAACCAGAACTGGGCCATGGCATGGCGCGAGTTCTTTACCCCGGTCAAGGTCGGGGGGCTCTTCATGGTCATTGCCCCTTGGATGGTCGACACCATTGATCTCGAAGGTCGCCTGCCCATCATCATCGAGCCCAAGACGGCCTTCGGCACCGGACATCACCCCACCACGGCCCTGTGCCTCGCCTGTGTTTCAAAGCTGGCCGAGGAGGGACGCGTGCGCGAGGGGATGCGGTTCTTCGACATCGGTACCGGGTCCGGCATTCTCGGCATCGGCTGCGCCAAGCTCGGCCTCAAGGGGCTCGGCGTGGATATCGACACGCTGGCCGTGGAGAACAGCGAAGAGAACCGCGTCATCAATGACGTTGCGGCGTTGTTCGACGTTGCCAAGGGCAGCGCGGACTACACGGATGATACCTTTGACGTGGTGCTGGCCAACATTCTTGCCCAGCCGCTCAAGGACCTGGCGACGGAGATCATCGCCCGCGTCGCATCGGGGGGCTGCCTCGTGCTTTCCGGGCTGCTTGCCACGCAGGCGGACAGTGTGGAGGAGGCCTACGTGGCCCAAGGGCTTCCGGCCGCACGCCGTGAAGTGGAAGGCGAGTGGGCCGCCCTTATCTGGGAGCGGCTGTAGCCCTCTGGTTCAACAACGTTTTTTGTTTGCAGAGCGCCGGACATGTCCGGCGCTTTTTTTTGTGCGCTTGTGCGCGATGTGAACAATAGTTTTTTTGAACGGGATTGCATCTTTCATTAGCTGAATTGAAATGCTTTGTTTGATCAATCAAAAAATTGAATGAGATAGGAATGTTAGGTTGAGTGCTGCACCAGTGGGAAACGGGGCTGTCAGGCTGTCTCAAAATGTAAAAATCAACCATTTTTTAATTAACTATCTGTATTAATTGTTTAAACTAAAATTCACAAGGATATTGACACGGATGGGGAAGTAGGAAATAACTGGGGCCACGATAAGTTGAGCGTGCAAACAGTTGTTGTCCACAGGCTCAGCTTTGAACCTTCAGACAGGCGAGGACTGGAATACAATGATGACGCTGACCCCACAGGAATATGTGGAAGCGTTCTTCAGCGGGGGCTGCGCTGACAGCGCAGCGGGTGGAGACTGTCAACCCGCAGGAGCACGCAAGACCATGGCCCTTCAGGCCGCTCTCGACAACTATCGGTATGAAAAGGAAATGTACTGGCGGAAGTCCGTGTTCTTCTGGACCTTCATCGGCATATCCTTTTCCGGGCTTCTCGTGGCCAATGCGACCATGCAGAACCCCACGTTCTCCCAGTTCATCCTTTGCTGCATCGGTGCGGTGATCTCCTTTGCGTGGATCGCCATCACCCAGGGCAGCAAGTACAACCAGCAGAAGTGGTGCCGCATCGTGCATACGCTTGAGGACGAAGCCTTCGGGCCCATTTTCAAGACGCACACCATGGTGCGCCGTACGGACGCCCGCGTGAACCGGCTCTACGATCCCGCCAAGGGCGTCGTGACCGATCCCGCCTCCTCGTCCTACGAGCTGCGTCCCTTCTGCGTCTCCCGGATCAACGACTATCTTTCGTACTACATGGCATGGACTTGGGTGTTTCTTGCCGTGCGGTACTTCGTGAAGACGGCTCCCGAGCTGGTTTCGTTCTTCATGCCCGTGTTCTCCGATCCTGCAGTGGAGCAGAGCTTTGTCTCCTTCTCCTTCATGGCGTTTTCCGCCTACTTCCTCGTGATGATGTTCATCCGCTGCAGAACCAACCCGAATGAAGTGAACTGCTCCGACGAAAGCTTCTTTCAGGTTGCCAAATTCAGCAGGTAACGACTCGGCCGCACCACATGGTGTTCTGTTGGCGCGGTTTACGGCTTGATCAGGCATGATTGGTTAAGGCATAGCCCTGCGAAAGATATCTGCCTGCCTGGTTCTGCCGGACACCATGGCGACCGAGTTCATGATATGCCCCCGGGAATCGACCCTCCCGGGGGCACCGTATTTTCAGCCCCTCCCTTCGTCCCCTCCCTCCTTCTGGTGTGCCCCTCTCCGGTTGACTCCGTTCCATGAAGCCAGTATCGCTTGCTGCACACCATTTCATGGAGATTCGCGTGACAGCTGACACCAGCATCGACCGTATAGACATAGACCCCGCATCCGTTCGCCGGATACTGGTCTGCCAACTGCGCCAGATAGGAGACGTCCTTCTTTCCACGGCGGCCATCGGCCTGCTCAAGGAGCGTTTTCCGCAGGCGGAGATTCATGTCTTCACGGAGAAGAAGTGCCTGCCCATGCTGGAGAACAATCCGGCCGTGGCCCGAGTGTGGGCCGTTGACAGGAAGGTGCTGACCAACCTTGCCAGGGAGGTTGCCTTCTACTGGAAGGTCGCCCGGCAGGGATTCGATATCGTCATCGATTTTCAACAGCTGCCGCGCTGCCGGTGGGTGGTTGGTCTCTCCGGCGCCCCCGTGCGCCTGAGTTACACCCCGGAATGGTACAATCGCTGGCTGTTCACCCATACCGTGAAGCCTCTAGAGGGCTATTCCGCCATGGCCAAGGCCAGTGTGCTGCGCCCCCTGGGGATAACGTGGCAGGGCGAGAAACCCCGCCTGTATCTTTCCCCGGAGGAGCAGCGGTTTGCCACGGAGTACGTGGCCCGGTATGGCGTGACGGCGGAGCACCGGCTCGTCACCGTGGACCCGACCCATCGCCGCGCCACCCGGCGCTGGCCCGCACGGCATTTCGGTGCGCTCATCACCCGTGCTGCGGAAGTATGTCCCGATCTTCGCTTTCTGCTGCTCTACGGGCCGGGCGAACGGGAAGAGGCTGCCGCCGTGCGTGACGCCTGTGCCCACCCCGAGGCGATCATCCTGCCGGATGAGATCATTTCCCTGCGCGAGATGGCGGCCTGCATAGCGCAGGCGGTGCTGCACCTCGGCAACTGCTCCGCACCGCGTCATATTGCCGTGGCCGTGGACACGCCGACCCTGACCGTGCTCGGAGCGACCAGCCCTGCCTGGACCTTTCCGGCACCGGAGCATACGCAGGTGTTTCTCGGCAAGCCCTGCCAGCCGTGCAATCGCAACAGCTGCGAGATGGACTGCGCCTGTCTCGAAGAGCTTTCGCCCGACCATGTATGGCAGGCCCTGCGCGCGCACATGGAGCGCTGCGGGCTGCTCTGATTTGTTTCCCGCGTCGACTGTTGAACAAGAAAACCGCCGGTAGCGAGTGCTGCCGGCGGTTTTTTCGTGTGGTCGGATGATGGGGTCAGTCCGTGCCGAAGGCCGTTCGCATGGCCTCGTCCGCTACGTCGGTGGGGAAGAGGTCGCGCAGCACCACGGGGGAGCCAGCGGTGTCTCCTTCGGGGAACAGGGCCACCACGGGAATGGATTGCGAACCCAGTGCTTCCAGAAGAGCCTGCCCGGCAGGATTGTCTCTGGTCAGGTCCACCCGGATGAAACGGGCGTCGTAGGTGGTGGCCCAGCGGGCGCGGTTTTCATCGGTCAGTACAGTGTGTTCGAGGATCTTGCAGTTGGGGCACCAGTCCGCGGTGAAATCCACCACAAGGTTTCGGTGGCCGAGTTCGGCCAGGAAGGAGCGCTGCGTGAACGGGGTCCACGGCTCGGCCTGCTGTCCGGTGCCGGACTGATAGGCAAAAGGCAGGGCGATCAGGGCCACGCACAGAACACGGACGCCCCAGCGCTGCGTGCGTGAGACGTGTAACCCGCCGAAGGTTCCCCAAAGCCATGCCGCGAGGCCCGTGAGCCAGAGGAGCAGCAGGATGCGCGGCAGCTGTTCGCTGGGCAGTATGGTCAGCAGGTAGGCGGCCGTGCCCATGAGGAAAAAGCCGAGCAGTCGTTGCAGGATCGTGGTCCAGCGGCCCGGTTTGGGAAAGCGGCGGACCAGTCCCGGCCGCAGGGCCAGTCCGATGTAGGGTAGGGCCATGCCGAGCCCCACGGCCATAAGGATGGTGCCCATCACCAGCGGGGGCTGAAGGAAGGCCCAGCCCAGTACACCGCCGAGAAAGGGGCCGCTGCACGGGGTGGCCAGCAGGGTGGCCAGCAGGCCGGTGCTGAAGGCGTTCCATGGGCCGGTCTCGGTTGCCCCGTCACTCCGCAGGCTCAGCATGGGTAATTCGAAGACATCGAAGACCGAAAGCCCCAAGGCGAACATGAGCAGCAACAGTCCCGTAACCAGCCGTTCATCCTGAAAAATCTGTCCCCAGGCCTTGCCTGCAAGGGTAAGGATGATGGCAAGGGCCATGAACCAGACCATGATGCCTGCGGCGAACCACAGGTTGTGCTGGCGGAAGGTGCGTATGCGTTCTGTTTCATCGGCCACACCGGTGGCCGAGAGAAGCGAGGAAAGCTTGAGGCTGATGACGGGCAGCACGCAGGGCATGAAATTGAGAACGAACCCGGCGATAAGCCCCAGCAGCATGGCCATGCCCATGGAGGAGACCTCCAGGGCCTGCAGGTGATAGCGGGGGTGCAGCTGGTAGCCCTTGTCGGGGTCGAAGTGTGGCGTGGTCGGGGCGCGTAACCCGGGGGCCCCCAGGGCGGCGGTTGCAGGCAGCGGCACGGCCAGGGAAGGGGCGGTCTGGTTGCCGCCGCTCAGGTCCGAGGTTCCCGCCTTGGGCAGGTCCACACCCATTTGGGTGGCCAGCGCCGCCGTGTCGGACGTGCCCACGGTCCGGATTTCGCCGTCATGGGTGGGGAAGGTCTCCGTATAGTCGGCCATCCGATTCCACCATGGCGCTTCCGAGGCCTCAGGCAGGGGCAGGGCCCAGTCGGCCCGTAGTGTCTTCTGTACGGGCCAGCAGTTGCTGTCGGAGCAGAGCAGCAGGCGTATGGTGACCGAGAGTGATTCCGGCGCTCCTGCCAGCGGGAAGCGGACGAGGAACGGGGTGGATTCCTCGTGGATCATGACCGTGGCCGTGGGGTCGAAGACGTCCTTGGTGCGTACGCCTTTCGGGTAGAGGACGCGCATGCCCTGCACGATGGGCCCGGGTATAATGTCTGTGGGGCGTCCCGTGTCGCCGGGGTCGTGGGCGTAGAAGTGATAACCGGCCTTCGGGGTGATCCAGACGGCGAGCAGAATATCCTTTTCACCTTGCGGAGAGGTCGTTGCGTACGGGGTTATACTGATGTCTACCGGCTGGATATCCGCGGCCCGGGCAGTACGTGCCGGAAGGTGGCAGACAAGGATGGCGAGCAGGATCGAAACAAGGATGGCAACCCGCCATCCCAGTGGTGTTTCATGGTGCGTTTGTCTCATGGAGAGGTTATCCGCTTTTTATGAAAATTTTGCAAAATAATGTTGACAGAAATGGGTCTTCCACATAGGTTCCATCTCCGCCGCGGGTCGTTCCGATTCAGTGGCACCAACAGTGGGGCATTGGCTCAACGGTAGAGCAGTTGACTCTTAATCAATTGGTTCGGGGTTCGAATCCCTGATGCCCCACCACGCTGACAACGCTTTTAGCGATACCATATTTATGGGGCATTGGCTCAACGGTAGAGCAGTTGACTCTTAATCAATTGGTTCGGGGTTCGAATCCCTGATGCCCCACCATATCAAAGACGCCTTGCAGGTTCCTGCAAGGCGTCTCTTGTTGTGGGCTGCGGCCCGCGATTTCGAATCTTCAGCACATTCTCAGGCTGCCTCAGACGTCTGCGACCTCCCGCACGGCGAGCAGGGCATTGATTGCGGCAGGGAACCCGGCATAGATGGCCATCTGGATGCAGAGTTCCACGATGGCGTTTCTGGACATGCCCACGCGCAGTGCCGCCTGCACGTGCACCTTGAGCTGTGGCAGCATGCCGCCCCGGGCGGCCGCGGCCGCGATCATGCATATCTCCTTGTGAACTGGGCTCAGGTGCGGCCGGGAAATAACTTCGCCGTAGCTGAAGTCGATCAGCAGGTCGGCCAACGGCGGAGCCAGGTCACGCATGGCCTGCAGCACGGCTTCACCCGCACTGCCCGAGGTGGCTGCAAGGGCCTGCAGTCCCCGGTTCCGCTTCTCGACAGGTGCGGCCGTGTCGGGGGCGGGGGTAAAGTCCGCGCCGAGTTCCGTGAAGACAGTTCCGGCCACGGCAATGGCGTTGAGCGCGGCCGGAAACCCCGCAAACACGGCCACAAGGTAGAGGATGTCAATGATCTGCTGGGGCAGCAGGCCTGCGTGCATCCCGGCCCGCATGTGGATGGCCAGTTGCGGGGCCGCATTGCCCATGGCGGCCAGCGCGGCGATGGTGGCCACCTCGCGGGCCTGCAGGTCCAGATGGGGACGGGCAAGCACATCGCCGCCGCCCACGTCTATGATGAACCGAATCATGTCCGGGGCAATGGGCCCCAGCGCGGCGTGCAGCTTGTCCGGCATGTCCGGAAGGATGGTGTTGAATACGGCCATGCCCCGGGCATGGCTGTCCTCACGGGAACAATGGGTGGGGGTGGTCATGGGTGCCTCCTGTCGGCTGGTATGGTTGCACTATGTGTCGGAGGCTGTTATTCGTCCAATACAGTTTTTACCGATCTGTAATATATAAAATATATGGTGATGCATGGAACTTCGGGTGCTGGAACAGTTTGTGGCTGTGGCGGAAATGCTGCACTTCGGCAGGGCGGCGGAGCGACTGCACATGTCGCAGCCCCCGCTCAGCATGGCCATGCAGCGGCTGGAGCAGGAAGTGGGTGTGCGTCTGCTGGATCGCAATCGGCGCGGTGTGCGGCTGACGGCTGCGGGCACGGTATTCCTGGGAGAAGCCCGGCAGCTGCTTGCCGGTGTCGAGCACGCGGTGCAGCGCGCACGGATGACGGCGCGGGGAGAGTCCGGCAGTCTGCGGGTGGGCTGCATCGGTCCAGCGGTGGCCGCCGGGTTGCCGGAAGTGCTGCAGCAGTTCATGCGTGAGGTGCCCGGAGTGCGGGTGCAGCTGGATGAGCAGGTATCCGTGCGGCAGATGGGCATGCTCATGGAGGGGGCGCTGGATATTGCGCTGATCCGTCGGCATGGCGTTCTGCCCGATTGGTGCGCCACGCGTCTGTTCTGCAGGGATGTGTATGTGGCCGCCTTGCCGCAAGCGCATGCGCTGGCCGGGGAGTCCCGCATCGAACTGGCCGACCTTCGCAAGGACGCCCTTATCCTCTATCCCCGCCAGATGGGTGTGGAACTGTATGATGCGGTCATTGCGGCGTGCATGGAGGCGGGCTTCAGCCCGCACATCGTGCAGGAGGTGGCCACCAAGTCCACCACGCTGGCCCTTGTGGCTGCCGGCACGGGCGTGGCCTTTGTGCCCGCATCCCTGGCCCGGGCCGGATACAACGGAGTTCGGTTCGTGCCCCTGCAGGGGGCATTGCCGTGTGTGGAGATGTGCTGGGCATGGCGACGGGACAGCACCAATCCCGCCGTACCCCGCTTCCTGGCCTGTGCGGCGCAGTTGGGCATGGCGCAGGGAGACGAGGGCTGAGCTTCGTGCCCCTTACAGGGGACGTGTCAGGGCTATTCCAGGCAGAGCATGTCGTACCGGTCGCCCGTGATGCACACGCCGCCGTTCTCCGTCACCTCAAAGGTGTTCTCCACCCCGACCATGCCAAGACCGGGAATGCCTATCTTGGGCTCCACGGCCATGACCATGCCCGCTTCCATGGGGGCGTCGAACCGCTTTGCCAGCACCGGGAACTCGTCAATACCGAGTCCGATGCCATGGCCCACGAAGGGCACCTTGTTGCTGCCCAGCGCCATGAAGCCCTCTTCCACGCCTGCGGCCTGCGCCATGGTCATGGCCTCGGCGTAGATGGCGGAGGGAATGGCGCCCGGCCGCATGGCCTCGGCAACGTGCTGCTGAATGGCGATGCAGGTATCGTGGGCGTGGCGCGCCGCATAGGGAATGCTGGATGCCGGTCCGGCCCAGTACAGCTGGGTCTTGTCCGTATGGTATCCCTCGTGGCAGAAGCCGATGTCCACCGCAAGGGGAGTGCCCTTGGTCCAGATGGAGCCGGAGTGTCCCATGTACGGGGTGGCCGGGTGTTCGCCCTTGACGCCGAGGGGGCCGTTGAAGTGGCTGGGGTAGTTGCCGTTTTCTCCTGCGGAGACATGGCCGAGGAATATCTCCTCGCCAAAGGCGTTCATGCGCATGATGCCGGAATGGCCATGGGTAAAAAAGACCTCCCATGCACGGTGCGAGATGTCGCGTTCCGACATGCCGGGGGCGATATGGCCGGGCAGGTCCGTGTACAGGCTGTCGTGGTGGCGCTGACCGGCATGGCGCATTTTGGCCAGTTCCCAGGAGGATTTGACGGACCGGGCAAGGGTGAGCACGGTGTCGCACGGCGCAAACGCGGTGCCGCCAAGTTTGGCGCGCAGCATTTCGCCCAGTTGCCATGTCAGGCCGGAGTATTCCGCGCCCGCGGTGTCTCCAAGCGGGCAGCCAGCGTCGGCGACCAAGGAGGCGATGTCCCCGTAGGAACGGAAGGGGAGAATGTGTTCCAGCGGGCTTTCGAGCCTGCAGCGGTCCATGCCGTGACGGACCAGCAGGACGGGCTTGCCCGACATGGGGAGCCAGAATACGCCGTTGCCCAGCGTGCCGGTGAGGTAGTAGATGTTCACCCGCGAGAAGACCAGCATGCCGGAGGCCTGCGGCGCATGCGTGGCCAGCAGGGTGCGGCATCGCTCGTGGCGGTGATGCATCTCCTCCTTCGGCAGGGTTTCGATGGCGGTGTGGGCGTATTGTTCCGTTCCGATGATGGGGGCGGTCGTCATGCGTATCTCCTCAAGGGCGTGTGGGCCGGCCGGGGCATCGGCGCGTGCCGCGTTCCATTGCCGTGCATACGGGATGCGGCGGCAAACCGCAACGTCCGGATGGTGTCACGGGGGGGCGAACTTTTTGGGGGTGAGGGGCAATTGCGCTTCACCCCGCAGCAATGTATGGTGATGTATTGCAATGTACAGAGGGGGAATCAGCTTGCTTTTTGAAGATACACTCAAGGATATGCTGCAGAGCGTGCATACCATTGCCATTATCGGCGCCAAGGACAAGCCGGGGCAGCCGGTGGACCGCGTGGGGCGCTACCTCATACAGGCAGGATACACCGTCATTCCCGTGCACCCCGTACGCAGCAACGTATGGGGGCTGACCACCTATGCCAATGTCGCCGATATTCCCGTCCCCATTGACATGGTGAACCTTTTCCGTGCGTCCGAGTATTGTCCCGGTCACGCCCGGGAGGTGCTGGAGCTTGCATCGCTTCCGGCCGTCTTCTGGATGCAGACCGGCATACGCAGCCCGGAGGCCGGGAACATGTTGGCGGAAAAGGGGATACGCGTTGTCGAGGACAAGTGCATCATGGTTGAACTTCAGCGACTGGGCATGGGAAAATGAGCAAGGATGAACAACGGGTAACGCCTTCCGAGGCCGACGTCTTTGATTGCAGGATGTGCGGGCATTGTTGCCTTGGCGAGGGCGGTATCGTCGTCAGCCCCAAGGATCTTGTGCGCATTGCGGAGCACCTTTCGCTGACGCCCGAGGAATTCGCCGCCCGGCACGGCATGTGGAAGGATGGCAAGCTGTTCATCCGCGTGGGGGATGACGGATACTGTACCTTCTTTGTCCAGGGCTCGGGATGCGGTGTGCACGTGGCCAAGCCGGACATCTGCCGGGCATGGCCGTTCTTTCGCGGGAATGTTGTGGATGCGGATTCGCTGGAGCTTGCCAAGGAATTCTGCCCCGGCATTCGTCACGATGTGGCCCATGCGGAATTTGCCCGCCAGGGCAGGGCGTATCTGACCGAAAACAATCTGCTGGCTTCTGATCCCAAGACCGAAGCGCGGGCCCTTATACTGGATGATTAATGCCGCTGGCGCGGCCATCTGACGGAGACACATGTGACGCTGCAGGAATGCTACCGGATGCTCAACCTCAAAGAGGGCGCCAGTGTGGACGAGGTAAAGTCCGCCTACAGGAAACGTGCGTTCGAGCTGCACCCGGACCTGCACCCGGAGCGCAGTGATGCGGCCCGTCAGTTCCAGTTGCTGAATGAAGCCTACGTGCTGCTCACCCGCAACGTGGACTCCGAGGACGGGACCCGGGCGCAGGCGCAGAGCGCCTACGAGAAGGCAAAGCGGGGCTTCGATGCCGCTCAGGCAGAGCAGGACCGCAAGGCGGAGCAGGAACAGAAGGCCAGAGCCTCGGAAGCCTACAACAGGACCAAGGCGCAGCAGGCTCCGGGAGCACCCGGCAGGGGCAGCGCCCGCAAGACGTCTGCGCGGCAGCAGGTGCGGCAGGAGGATGTGCTGAACGACATTCTCAAGGACCCCTTTGCCCGTCGTGTGTTCGAGGATATCTATAGTCAGGTGCGGCGTGACTCCGGCAAGGCCGTGGCTGCTCCCAAGAAGCGCAAGCTCAATTTCGAGTGGGGAGACTCCAAGCTCACCTTCGACATGACCCACGGGTTGGCTTCCGGGGTCAAGGGCTGGATGCGCAAGCAGATGGATGACGAACAGACCATCTACATGCCGCCGCAGAACCTTGTACCGGGCACCAAGGTGCGCATCTCTCTTTCCCAGGGCATGAATGGCGACCCGCGCCAGATCGAGATCACCCTGCCGCAGGATTTCGTGGTGGGACGCCCCATCCGCCTCAAGGGGCTTGGCCGCAAGATCGGTCCCTGGACGGGCGACCTGTATCTTCGCGTCCTGGCCAGAATCTAGGAGTTCATCCCTTCTTTGGGCGCTGTTGCCCTCTCTTTCCACGTTCCTTCATGCAGAGCGGTGTCAGGGCATGGCCTTGAATGCCTTGGTCATGCCGTCACGCAGGCACCGTGCGACAATGCGGGCATGGAAGGGACGCACCACGGCAAAGTAGGCGCGTCCGAACGCGTTGTGGAACTGCACGCAGGTGCTCAGGTGCAGCTGTGCTCGGGCAGGCTGGCCTTCTGCATCGCTGCGTCGCAGGCGCACCACGAAATCGAGATGTCTGTCGCGTTCCATGAAGAGCAGGGTTCTGTCATCCATGGCGCGCAGGGTGAACAGCCCGATGCGCTGTCCTATTTCGGGGGGGCTGCTCGGCTCGGGTGAAGAGGCGTTGATGCCTGAGGCCGTCTTCAGTCCCAGCGGGCCGACCAGCATGTCACGCAGGCGCATCATGGTGCGGACGATTCCCGGTGACGTGCCGAAGATGGCCCGGGCCATGACATGCAACTCAGGTCCGTCCGGCGGCAAATCGCAGCCAAAGGTGTCCTGATAATCGATGCGGTCCAGCAGGCCGCGAATATCCGCCGTGTTGAGCCGGACGGAAACGGCATGGGGGCTGTATGGCTGGGGCATGAGACGTCCGTGTGCGGTTGCCCGGTTGTGCGTGTGTCCCTCGGTGCTGTTGTCAGGCGACCTTCTTCAGGACCAGATGGGCCAGATAGCCGGCCACGGCAGCCAGGAAGAAGGGCAGGGTGTCATCCCACGAGGTGCGGAAGAATATCCACGGCAGGGCCAGAATGGGGGCCGGCACAAGCAGCATGGCCCACCATGTGTCCGCCCATCCCTTGACCTTGACCAGAACGGGCAGCATGGCGAACAGCCCGACGACACAGGACCAGCGGTAGTAGCCGTTGAGGATGAGCGCAATGTCCAGAATGGCCAGAATGGCATAGAAGGCGAAGGGAGCCTTGCTTTCGCCCCCGCAGTCCGGGAACAGGGAGCCGAGAACGGCGACGCTGATGAGGATGGCAATATACAGGGGTTCTGCGTCAAACCATCCCATGTACATGGAGCCGCCAATGAGTGCGCCTGCCAGCGCCGCGCCGGCGAAGATGTTCGATTTGTATCCGGGCATCAAAATATTCCTTTGTGAATGATATGCTGCTGGGAGAATAGGCAAAAGATCCCGCAAGGTAAAGCGGGTTGGTTGACACCGGCACAAGGGAGGGGTAGCCCGTCTGTTCATCATTTCACTGTGAGGCAGATATGTCGGAAACATCCCGGACAGATTCCCGTTCCCCCAGGCAGACGTCGTCGGCTGCCCCGCATTCCAGTGCTGCGGCTCCCGCAGCCCGACTTGCCGGCGTGCTCTTTGCCCTTGCGGCAACGGTCATCTGGTCCGGGAATTTCATTGTGGCCCGGGGGCTGACAGACGTTGTGCCCCCCATTACGCTGGCCTTTCTGCGCTGGAGCACGGCCTTCTGCGTCCTGCTTCCGTTCGGGCTGCGGCCCTTCCTGCGTGACTGGCCTGCGGTACGGCGCCAATTCGGTTTTCTGACCGTCACGGCTCTGTTCGGGATTACGCTGTTCAATACCATGCTCTACGTGGCGGCCCACACTACAAGTGCGCTGAACCTGTCGCTCATCGCCATTACCTCCCCCCTGTTCATCATGCTGTTTGCCCGCATGTTTCTGGGGGAACGGGTTTCGTTGCAACGGCTTGCGGGTGTCGCCGTGGTGGTGTGCGGGGTGGTGCTGCTGGTGACGCGAGGCGAGCTTGTCCGTCTTGCAGGTCTGCAGTTCGCCATTGGTGATCTGTGGATGCTGTGTGCGGCCATGCTCTTCGGGGCGTACACCATTATGGTGCGCCGTCTTCCGGAGCCGCTGGACCAGCGGACGGTGCTCATGGCCACCTTTGGTCTCGGTACGCTCATGCTGGTGCCCGGTGTGTTCTGGGAGTGGCATCAGGGCCTGCGCTTCGCCTTCACCCCCACGGTCTTTGGCACTGTGGCGTACGTGGGCATAGGCGCCTCGCTCATTGCGTTCTGGTGCTGGAACAGGGCTGTGGGATGCATTGGCCCTTCGCAGGCGGGGATCGTCTACTACTCCCTGCCCCTGTTCAGCGGTGCCGAGGCGGTGCTGCTGCTGGGCGAGCCGGTAAGCTGGGTGCATTTCGTGAGCGGAGGGCTCATCCTGGGCGGGATTCGTGCGGCCACGCGGAGTAGCTAGGAGGATATCTGCTGCCTCCGATGTTCTGTGCATGACGAGGAACGCCGCCGGCATATGCCGGCGGCGTTTTTTATCAGCAGATCAGGGCCTGCGGGCGATCACATAGCCGAAGCTGACCCAGCGGCCGTCATCGACGGTCAGTGTCTTGGGGTCCCCTTCGGGATCCAGCTTGCAGAACGGGTCATGCTCTGCGTACTCCATCCACCATTTGTGCGCCTCCGGCGCGTAGTCGGCCTCGATGATTTCGAATCCGGCCTGCCGGATGGCGTCCACGGTCTGATGGATGTCCCGGAAGCAATCCTTCCAGGGGAAGTCCGACTGGGACACATGGGGCATAAGGTCGGGCGGCACCGGGATATCCCGGTGCATGGGCTCGCCTATGCCCATGACGCCGCCGGGCTTGAGCACCCGCCACAGCTCCTTGAGACAGGCCAGATAGCCTTCCTCGCCCTCCAGCATGCGGATCATTTCGAGCGCCGTGGTGGAGTAGACGAAATCAAAGGAGCCTGCTGCGAAGTGCGTGTCCGGCACGCCGATCTTCTGGCCCAGCACTAGGTGGGATACGCCCCACGCTTCGGCATTGCGCCGCAGATGGTCGACCATGGGGTCGCCCTCCATGCGGTCGGCCCACGGGTCTATGCCCATGGCCTGCACGCCGTATTCCCGGGCAAGGAAACAGGTTTGGTAGCCGCGGTTGCAGCCGACGTCGAGCAGGCGCTTGCCTGCCTCCATGCCCATTTTGTCCGCCATGAATTCGGCGAGATGCAGCCCGCCCGGGCCGCTGCATTGGGCATAGATGGTATTGAGGTCCGTATAGGAAGCTGATTTGTTGCAGCGAAGTTGCGTCATTGGACTCGTCCTTGCGTTGTTGGGGGTGGAAACAATGATCCTACCACGACAATACTGGAGTCCTCCGCCTGCTGCGGGATGCGTATCCGGCAGGCGGATTACGCTACAATGGTCTTTCTCATCCAATCCTCATGTATATTGGTAGCCGTTCGGGTGCAGCGGGAGTGCCGACACCACATGTGCTGGTGCATACGTGTTTTGCAATTATCGGTCAAGGCGGGAGGGTTGGAAAGGACCGGGGTGCTCCGGCTACTCGCCGAGCAGGTCATAGAAATGGGAGCGGTAGGCGACATAGGCGGCATCCACCCGCTGGACGGCGCTGGTAATCGACTCCCTGTCCGCCTTGCCCTCAAGCCGCTCCAGCAGGGCCTCAAGGGCGGTAGCCAGCTGGTTGCTCGTGGTCCGGGCGGTAGGGTTGTGCAGGCTGTTGGGAGCGTCATTGAGATAGCTTGTCATTGCCCAAGCCCTGATGGTCATGCCGGAATCGAGTGAACCGTGGGCAAGGCATTCGTCCAGCAGTTCCCGCATGTCCAGGTCGTCGATGATGCCTGCGGCTTCGCGGAAGTGACGGATGTCATACCAATCGGGATCGGTGGGGGCCTCATTGTCTATCTGCATGGCCCTGCGGATGACCCCGTAGATGAGCCCCAGCGTGACAACGAGGAGCAAGCCTATAGTCAGTTGCATACCATGCCTCCCATGCTATGAAGAATCCGTGAAAACCTCCTGCCTGTCAACCTGCTGATATGTCCGGAAAAGGGATGCGGCGTCGATCGGTGCGGGCGTATTCCGTGGTGGCGTTCCTGTTTGACGGACCATCGATGGGGGGCTATCGTCCTTTGCATGGAGCGGCTGACGGAGCCGGAAAAGGAGCAGGATTCGACATGACCCAGCAGCGACAGGAGCGGAAGCACGAACAGGCAGACACGGGATGTGCCGCACAGGCCGCTGTTGCGGGGGGTGCCGTTGTGCGCTTCTGGCGTGACGAGGCGCTGGACGCCGTGGAGGTGCGCTACTCGCATTTCAACGGCTACCGTTTTCCGGCGCATGTGCACGACACATGGTCCGTGGGACTGGTGGACGAGGGGCACAGCATCTTCCGGCTCGCGGGGCGCGGGCAGGACGTTCAGGCCGGGCAGATCGCCGTCATTCCTCCCGGTGCCGTGCATGACTGCAACCCGGACGTGGGAGCATGGACCTACCGGATGTTCTACGTGCAGGATTCCCTGATGCGCGCGCTGGCCCGGGACATCTCCGACGGTGACGGGACAGCGGCTTCCATGGGGACGGATGCGGTGACCTTCGATTCCCTTGTCATTGATGACGCCGAGGTCTTTGCCGCACTGTCCGCCTTTCAGCGGATTGTTGCACGTCAGGACAGCCATGGCGTGGATGCGCTGGAAAGACGCAGCGCCATGACGGAAGCCTTTTCCCAGCTTCTGGCGCGGCATGCCGCCGTGCGAGAGACGTCCCGGAGGGATGACCGCGGAGCCGTGCGGCGTGTGCGCGAGTATCTGGCGGACCATCTGGATGCCAAGGTTACCCTGGAAGACCTTTCCGCCGTGAGCGGCCTGAGCGGGTATCACCTGCTGCGTGTCTTCCGGGCCGAGGTGGGGCTTACCCCGCATCAGTGGCAGACCCAGCTGCGCATCAACCACGCCAAGACCCTGCTGGCCAAGGGCACTCCCATTGCCGATGCCGCCTGCGCAACCGGGTTTACGGACCAGAGCCATTTTACCCGCATCTTCCGCTCCGTGACCGGCGCAACACCTCGTCTGTATCGTCTGGCCGGCGCCGCCGGCTGATCACGGCCGTTCATTTCTCTCCTGCCCTGCGGCCTGTGGTGTCGCAATATTCTACCATACATCATTGGCTGGTGCGGGTAGGGTCCCCCTGTTTTGTGCAACAGGAGGATATTGCCATGACCGTGAACAAGAATTCCAAGTGCGTATTCGTGATAGACGCCTCCCTGCCCGTGGGGCTGGTCGCCAACACGGCAGCCGTGCTCGCCACGGCACTGACCAGCAAGGTACAGGACCTGGTCGGGTGGGATGTTGCGGATGCTGCGGGGTACCTGCATCCCGCCATAACCCGCGTGGGGTTGCCCATGCTCCGGGCTTCCGTCGCCGAGCTTGCCACCCTGCATGACCGGGCCCGTGAAGCGAACGACCTGCTGGTGGCCGGGTTTTCCGATGTGGCGCAGCAGTCCCGCAGCTATGATGCCTACGCCTCCCGCATGGCCGGGCTGGATGCAGGGGGGCTGCGGTTTCTGGGGATCGCCCTGTTCGGTCACCGGGAGCGGGTGAGCGAACTGACCGGCCATCTGGATCTCATGTAGTCCTTGGCCCGGAGACAGGC
>QKEJ01000104.1 GCA_003252375.1 Halodesulfovibrio sp. | reverse complement strand
GGTAAAATCGGCAATGGTGTCGCCCCCTTCACTGGTCGAGGTGTAATGGAAGGTATCAGCCCCGGCGCCCCCGGACATCTGGTCACTTCCCAATCCGCCCTGGAGCACGTCGTTCCCGTCCCCGCCATCCAGCGTATCCTGCATGCAGGCACCGAACAGGTGGTCATCGCCGGCGTCGCCATACAGCGCATTCCCCACGGTTGCATTCGTTCCCTGCGCATCCGTGCCGTACAGCCAGTCATCCCCGCTTCCACCGTGCAGCGTATCCGCCCCCAGCTGTCCGCTGAGGGTATCGTTGTCGTCACCACCGTACAGCTGGTCGTTCCCGGCACCACCATACAGTTCGTCCGCATCTTCGCCGCCGTCGAGGTAGTCATTCCCCTCCTGGCCTTCCAACGTGTCGTCGTCATCGCCACCATAGAGCAGGTCATCGCCAATGCCGCCGACCAGATTGTCTTCTCCCTCGCCGCCGTACAGGGTGTCATTCCCCATGGCACCGGTCAGGGAGTCATTGCCGTCGCCGCCGCTCAACCAGTTGTCGTACATGTTGCCCCTGAGCTCATCAGCGTACGCGGAGCCTATGGCGTGGTCGAAAAGATACAGTTCATCGAAATCATTCTCATCATAGTCAATGGCGGAATTCTGTGCCAGATCAATCGTCATGCCGTGGATACCGTCGCTGCTGCCAAAGTAGCTGTAGTCCGCGGTATTGAGCTGGGCCTCCCTGAAGAGGTTTTCATAAATGAGCACCTCGTCGGAGCCATCCAGATGCACGGCCACGTCATCCGCAACGCCGTCACCGTCAAAATCACCGATAATCACTTCATCGATGTTGGAAAGGCCGGAAATGAGCGGATCGGAAACCATGGCGAAGTTTCCGAGCCCATCCACGTTGATAAAGGCGTACACCTCCGACCCCGTGGCGACCAGAAGGTCCACATCTGTATCCCCGCCGTACAGGGTATCCGCATTGAGGTTGACGGCGGCAATGCTGGTCACGGTTCCGGAGAAACCACTCAGGATCTTGTCGGAACCAAAAATGCTGCTGGTGCCGTCGCCGACATAGGTGCCCACGGACGTGCCGCTCGCATCCGCGACGGCAAGGTCGATCCTGCCGTCATCATTGAAATCCGCAAGCGCAAAGGCTCCCGTGGTATTGGTAATGTAGGTTGGAGCCCACGTCGAACCGGAGTACGCAGCGACCTTGAGCTCGCCTGCGTTGGTGTACACCACTTCCTTGTATAGTGGCTGGTCGGTCGTCAGAACCTCGGCAACCACCATGCCATCCCCGGCTCCCAGCGAGGATGCTATGGTTTCGGACACCCATGAACCATCCTGATCATACCAGACCAGGTTGCCGCCGGAGGCCTCACGCACCACGATGTCCGCAAGACCATCGCCATTCAGGTCTACAATCTCCATGTCCACAGCCGCGGCAGACAGGCTGGAGGCTATGACGGTTCCCGTATCCACAGTCCCGTCGCCCTGATTTTCGTACACGATGACGGAATCGGGCGTGCCCACAACAATATCCGCCCTGCCGTCGTCATTCAGGTCGCCCACCGCCAGCACATCATCCCCGTTGCTGGGAATAGTCACGGCAAGCACCTGCGGAACGGTAAAACTGATCTCGCCCGTGGAGAGGTCCAGCTGGGATTCATACCAGACAAGCTGGCTGGAGCTGCTGCCGTCGAAGAGCAGCATGACCGTATCATTGTACCCGTCGCCGTCCATGTCGATCACGGCGCCGTCATCCACCCCGTTGGCAGCTACTGGCTGCAGCGAACCTATTTCGGAAAGACGCGTTGTCTGATCCAGTCCCGCGCCATACAGAGTGTCATACCCTTCTCCGCCGCTCAGGACGTCGCCAATGGCGCCGCTGCCAAGACCGATGAGGATATCGTCCCCCGCCAGTCCGTACATGAGGTCGTTGCTCATCGAGCCGACAAGGGTATCGGCATCTGCGGTTCCGAACACGAAGTTGATACCCGTCTGATCACCAAGAAGATCGTCCAAGACCTGCTGCAGATCGTCGTCACCGAGATCGAAGAAACTCTCCGACTCTCCGTCACCGCCCTCGTCGCCGCCGTCGCCACCGGATGCCGCGTCAAGAAATTCCTGAAACAAGTCGCTGTTGTCGCCCGCTCCGTCCCCTTCCCCGGCTCCATCGCCGCCGCCAAGAAAGCCCGCAACGCCGCCGCCAAGCAGGGCGGCTCCGGGATCGCCGCCAAGGAGTTCCAAACCGTCTCCACCCAGGCCATCGCCACCGGTACCATCACCGGCACCATCGCCTTCGCCGCCTGCCCCGTCTCCACCGGCATCCTGAGCTGCCGGGTCGCCGGTTCCATCCCCGCCATCCCCCGGCACGGGGGGCTGGTCATCTCCGGGAGGAACGCCGCCCTCCGCCCCCGCAGCCGGGGGTTCCCCGTGCGAAGTCAGAGGCGCACCGGCCCGGATGGCGTTGAACACACTGGGGGGCACGGTAAATACCGCCCCCATGGGGGCTCCCGGCGTCATGGGGACACCACCGGAAGGAAATGTGATGAGCTGCTGATTGCCGAACTGGTCGGCGATGATGATGGACCGTCCCCCGGTCAGGGATTCGGCTGCATGCAGTTCCTGCCCGTTGGGAAGGATTTGCGATACGGTGGTCGTGCCCCGGATGCCGATGGTGGCCAGCGGGGACTCAAGGCGCACCCCGTCGGGGTTGTCCTCCGCAATCTGGCCCGTGGCCATGCGGTATGTGCCCTGCGCCATCTTGAACAGAAAACTGCTCTGGGACGGGGCATTGGGGTTGTAGACATACGAATCCACGGTCAGCTCACTGCTGGGCCCCTGAGACAGAACCGTTTCATCGTCAAAACGCACTTCGACGTTGGCTCCGGCCTCCGTGCGAATGACCTCTCCCTCAAAGATGGTGCTGCCGGCCTTGAGAATCCGTTCGGTGCCGTCAAGAATGGCGACAACCCTGCCAGCAAGCGATATGACGCTTCCTACCTCTCCCATGGCACACCTCCCGCCGTCAGGGCAAATATACCACACCAAAGACCGGAAGGTAAAGTGACACACTCATTTTATGAGCGTTTTTGTGCATTCAGACAAGCGCCAATATCGAGGCCCGTTCCTCCTCAGGAATGCTGACGCTGTCGGGCCCGGATGATTCCCTCGCCCGTATAGAGCACGAGCGCTGACCAGATACACCCGAAAGTGATGAGCCTGTCTGCCGAGAACGGCTCGTTGAACACGAAGACGCCCAGCATGAAGGCGATGCTGGGAGCCGCGTACTGCAGAAGTCCCAGCGTGACGAGTCGAATTCTCCGGGCGCCGAAGGCAAAACCGACCAGCGGCAGGGAGGTCACCACCCCTGCCCCGGCCAGAAAGAGGTCTATTGTGGCCCCCTGCCTGCCAAAGGCCCCTGTTCCCTCCACATGCAGATACACAAGATAGGCCAGCACCACAGGGGTCAGCACCAGTGTCTCGAACAGCAGGCCGGGGATGGACTCCACCAGCGCAATCTTGCGCAACAGTCCGTACAGACTGAAGGAAAACGCCAGCGACAGCGCAATCCACGGCAGCTGGCCGAGCTGGACAAGCTGATAGACCACCCCGGCAGCCGCCAGCCCGATAGCCACAAGCTGGACCGGACGCAGGGTGTCACGAAAGATGAGAAAGCCCAGCAGCACGTTCACCAGAGGGTTGATGTAGTAGCCAAGGCTCGTTTCAAGCACGTGTCCGCTGTTCACGGACCAGATGTACAGTCCCCAGTTCACACCGATAAGCAGGCTGCTGCAGACCATGGTGAGCAGCGTCTTGCGGGAACCGAGAGCCTCACGGAATTCCTTCCACCGCCCAGTGCAGGTTACCAGAAGGGCCACAAACACGGCCGACCAGACAATGCGGTGGCAAAGGATCTCCATTGCGGGCACGCTGCCCAGCAGCTTCCAGTACAGGGGCAGCAAGCCCCACAGCACAAAGGCACCTCCGGCGGCGAGCATGCCGGCCACTTCGCCATTATTCTCGGTCTTCATCACGTTCACGTCTTTCCGCCTCATTGAAGAGGCTGCAGTTGGTGCAAAAAAAAACGCCGGACCCAAACTGGCTCCGGCGTCGGTGCGGTTTGGACATTACCCGAAGGAACGTGCAAACAGGGCCTCAATGGCGTCCACGCCGGATTCGTCTATGAATCGGGTCCCAGTGGCGGTAAAATGCCGGTGCGTGACGCAGGGCGCCTCAACCGCGCTCCACGTATTTTTTACCCACTGGAACCATCCGCCCTGAATCTGATCGAACACGAACAGCGGCTTGTTGCAGATCTTGGCGAATTCGGCCCCCCAGCCGGTACCGCCGGTCACCGTTCCGTCCTCGAGGATTTCGCCGACCACAAAGACTTCATGGCCGCTGGAGACCTGCCAGCAGATGGACTGCAGTACCTTGCGGAACAAGGGAGCCGTGGAATAGTTGCGGTTCATGAGCCGGGAAACATAGGTCAGGCTCACATCCTTGAGCGCCAACTCCTCGCTGGTCAGCACGCGGACACCACGTCGGCGGTCAACCTTGTGCCCCTCGAAGCTGTAGTTCACTTCCTGAAGTCCGTACTTCTCGGCCGTTTCTCCAAAGCAGGTTTCGGTTCCGCGCGCGCCGCCGCTGTACAGTATGCACTCCCTTGGATCAAGCATTCGGATTCCTCCAGCGTTGCAAAGTTTCGCGTCGTGCCCCCCATCGGGTGCACGGTTGATGCATTATACGCAAATACGTTCAGGTGTATAGCCCCCACTGGCAGCACCGGGGCGTGTGCGCCCCTACAGCGGGATACGGACCTGCAGCATGGTCCCTGCATCGGCATGCGGCTGCATGGCCACCACGCCGTTGAGGCGGACGACCACCGCAAGGTAGATCAGTGTGGCCTCCACCCCCATGAAGGGAAGATTGCGCACCGACCGCTCGGCAAAGGCATCGGAAATCCCCCGCATGGATTCGTCATACGGCATGTCCCTGTTGTGCAGATCAAGTGTGAGCACATCATCCTGCATGCCCAGCGCCACCTCTATGCGATGCATGCCGGAGGGACCAAGGCGCCTGCACATGTCGATGTGCCACTTGAAAAGGCTCAGGAACAATTGTTCGAACTCCATGGCGTCGCACAGCACCGGGGCAAGATCGCTCCCTTCCGTCATGCAGAAGCGGACGTTCACGTCCGTACCGGATGCCGAAAGGGCATGCTCCTGTGCGGCATGGCTCATGGCCGCAGACACAACCGCCCCGGGAGAAAGCAGCTGCGGAGGAGATTCGGTTTCCTTGAGAAAGAAGCTCAGTTCACCGATGATGGACATCATGTCCATGCACGAAGTCTTGAGATTGGAAAGAATATCGTCTATGCCCCGCTGCTCACAGTACCGGCGGATTATCTCCATACTGCCCCCGCTGGCATGCGCCGCCTCCAGGTTCTCCTCGAGCGAGCCGCCCAGCCGCCGCTGCAGGGTCTGTATATCCAGCCCCATGGCGGACATGGGATTGTTCACGGAGTCGATCACGCCGGAAGCCATGCGAAACATGGAATAGCTCTTCTCCGAATGCACCATGAATTCGCCGAAACGCACCTTGCCGCTCACGTCCTCGCAGCGGATGACGGCCCGGTCGCCTTCCGGCGAATGGATGGGATAGACCATGATGTCCGCATGAAGATCCATCTCGCTCAGACGCAAAGAGCAGTTGGCGATCCGCATCGTCTCCATGCGGGCCATGGCCACGTCCAGCATGGCCGAGGTAAGAGGAACGGCGGGAAAGGCGCTGAAGAAACTCTCACCCCGCAGAACCCGCTGCGGCCCGGACGCCCACTTGTACGCCGCAGCATTGTTCCCCACGATCTTGCCGTTGCAGTCAAGCAGCGCAAGCCCTGCGGGCAGGGCGTCCAGAATGCTCTGCAGGTAGTCATGCGAGTCCTGCAGCTCCCGGTTGGCGGCCTCCAGTTTCTGCATGAGCTCCTTGCGTCCGTAGAATCGCCTGCGGCGTGGCACAATATAGCCGACCAGGGCCATGATGGCCAAAACGAGCGCTCCGATAATCGCAATGATCACGAAAATGTGGTCCATAAGGACTCGCTGCAGGGTCGGAGGTTCGTTGATGAACTCCGTGTCCGACGGCAGCTTGCCACTGTCCAGCCCCCACCGATCCAGCTCGGACGCGTCGAAAAGCGGAATGTTCGGGCTGTTACTCAGGACGGGAATAGCGCCGGGCGACTTGCCGTTCTGCAGGATGTCCAGCACACGCAGTGCCGCTTCCCGGGCCTGATGGTAATGGCTTATGACCTGTCCTCCGACCAGCCCCTCCCCTATTCCGTGTCGCCACAGATGGTAGACGGGAACGGCGCTTTCCCGGACGATAAACCGGACCCCGTCCTCGAAGTCACGACGAAATCCCTTGGCGTCCACATAGGCTGAAAGCAGCAGTACGACGGTATCCGCTTCCAGCTGCTGCAGCCTGTTTCCCATTTCGCGCCAGGACATCTCGCCCAGGTTCAGGACGTCAAGCCTGTCCTCTCCATACCGGTCCCGCAGCGCCTGAAAGGTCTGTCTGTCTCCCGAGCCGCTGGCCGTACTGTCAACAATGCCCACAACCTTGCGCACAAAGGGGTTGAGACGCATGGCAAGATCAATGGTTTCGCTCATGGAAACCGCTTCCACCACACCGGTAATCAAAGGATCTCCACTGAAGGATAACGCGTACCGCACGTCGTTGACCCCGCAGAAAACGATGGGCAGCCCCTTGAACAGGCGCTCCCGGTTGCGCATGACAAACCGCAGCGCATTGTCGTCTGAAGTCATGATCGCGGAATAGGGCCGACGTCGCAGAAACTTGAAGGCGAGCAGTTCCGAGAACTCCCGGCTTTCCACCATTTCGGGATGGCGCTTGCTGTCCAGATACTCCACATCGAATTCTATGTGGGCCTGCTCAAAAACGGAAAGGGCTCCTGCACGGATTTGTTCCCCCGTGGGGAATTCTGGATGGTAGGAGTTGATGAGCAGAACCCGGAAGGGAGCGGCCCACAGGGAAACCGGATGGAAGGCGCACCAGAAAAGTGCGGCACAAGCCAGCAGGAGTGCGCTCCCCCGGCGTACACGCAGGAGTTGACCATTCATGGACACACGGTAACGTGCAATCGAGAGTGCGGGCAAGAGCATGGGGAAAATAATCACCCTGCGGCAGGTGTCAGACGTAGGTCCCCGCCCTGTATGCTTCAGCCAGGCTGGCATTCATCCAGTGCAGGTCTCCCACGGTCAGCGGAAAGAGGCCGGGACTGAGCGAGGCGAGGGTATGGGCACGGCCGTCCCGGGTCACGACTTCCAGCGTGCACCTGCGGTAGCGCGGCGCCTTTACCCGGAAAGTCACTACCTGCTCCAGCGGAATGATCAGCCCTTCATGCTCGTTGCCAAGACAGTGGTATCCGGCGTGCACACCGCTGGCGTTCATGGCAACAAACCCGTTGCAGAACACGCCATACATGAACCGCCAGGAAATCTGATAGGCAAGCACCCCCGCAATGAGTGTGGCGGCAATGCCCACCCAGTGGCTCCCGCCTTCCCGCAGCAGTTCCAGAATGCCCAGCGCCCCGATGCCGAGCATGCCGACTCCCACGAGTCCCATCAGCACAAGCACCAGCAGCCCCGGCGAACGGGACCACACATAACTCATGGAAGCCTTGTCCTTCCGGAACTGAAGGATGGACCCCGGAGGCGGTGAAGAAGGCACCTCCTGAACATCTGCCCCCCGGACGTCGGAGCCGGAAGCATCGGTTGCCGCTGCACTTCGCTCTGCACCAAGTCCGGCTTCATCCACGATGCCCACTCCGATGCGCTCCGCCAGCAGCGTGCCCAGCCGTATGATTTCTTCGGCCGAAACCGAACGGTCCAGGGTTTCATACCCGGAATCCCGGCGCAGCACATCCAGATAGTACTCCGTCTTGCGTGCCTTTTCCGCCCGCTCATAGTTGCCACGCCGCTCCTCGCGCTCCGCAAGAACGGTGTCAATGCGCACCCGCGTGGCAATACGCAGACCGGCAATTGCGCCATAGGGGATGGCATACATGTCCGGCGTCTGCCTGCCGATGACGTAGATCGCCGCATCATCCCCGTTCACCTCGTATTGCCGCTGCTGGCTCCGGATCAGCAGAACCGTCAGAAGGAACGCACAGCCGACAACCAGCAGAACGACCATCTGCACCGGATCCCGGTACCGGACGAGGGAAGCGAGGGAAAAACCGGCTCCGGCCACCAGGCACAGGGCCATGGCCACCTTGGGGACAAAACTCGGCACCAATTGCAGAACCGAGTCACTTTGTTCGGATATTCGTACGAGACTCATGACGGTACTCTATCCGTAACACGCAGGCAGGGCAACAGATTGCAAAAAAAGCGCCTCTCCGGACAACGACGGAGAGGCGCCTTGCGAGCGGGGTATGCGGGGTGATCAGAAGCGTTCGAAATCCTCGTCACTGGCGTCGTGCATCTCCAGGGCTACACCGCCGGAAAGCGAACGGGGAGCCGATGCCTTGGGCGACTCGGCCTGGCGGGAGGGTTCCGAAGTAATCGCAACCTTGCGCGGAAGACCGCCGGAGCCCTTCTTTCCCCCCTTTGCACGCGCAGTGCGGGTCCCATGGCCATCCACCTTGAAGAAGGCAATATTCTGCATCAACTGCTGGGCCTGCGAGGAAAGCTCCTCGGATGTCGATGCCATCTCCTCGGAAGCCGAGGCATTCTGCTGCACCACCGTATCCAGCTGCTGGATAGCCTTGTTTATCTGGTCTGCCCCGGCGTTCTGCTCGTTGCTGGCTGCGGCGATTTCCTGCACAAGGCTGGCGGTTTTCTGAATGTCCGGCACGATCTTCTGCAACATCTCGCCGGCGGCCTGCGCCACCTGCACGCTTGACGACGAGAGTTCACTAATCTCCGCCGCGGCTTCGCCGGACCGTTCGGCCAGCTTGCGCACTTCCGAGGCCACAACGGCAAATCCCTTGCCGTGTTCACCCGCACGGGCGGCTTCGATGGCCGCGTTCAGGGCCAGCAGGTTGGTCTGCCGGGCAATTTCCTCGATGATGGAAATCTTCTCGGCAATCTTGTTCATGGCCTCCACGGTGCGGACAACGGCGTCTCCGCCCGCCTCGGCATCCTTGGCGGCCTTGATGGACATCTGCTCTGTCTGCACGGCGTTTTCAGCATTCTGGCGGATATTGGAGGCCATCTCTTCCATGGAGGAGGAGATTTCCTCAACCGAGGCGGCCTGCTCCGTCGCGCCCTGCGACATGCTGGTACTGGATGCCGCAAGCTCCTCGCTGCCGGAGGAGACATTTTCAGCCGCCCCCTGCACCTCACCGACCACTTCCCTGAGCCTGCTCACCATGGCGCGCAGGGCGTCGGCCAGCATGCCCAGTTCATCCCGCTGATTCACGTCCACCGTCACGGTCAGGTCACCCTCGGCAAGCCCCTGCGCCAGCACAATGCCCTTGGAAAGCGGAATGACAATGGCGCGGGTGATGAACAGGGCGCAGATAATGCCGAGAACAACGGAAATCCCGGTCCCGGTCATCATCATGGTCATGGCAGCCTGTATCTGGCTGTCCATCTTTTCCTTCTGGTTGTTCCGAGCCTCTTCGCAGACAGTCCGAGCCTGTCTGGCGCTGGCCACCATGACCTCACTGGCCCGTTTCTGGTTCTGCATGAGCCCGGCATATTTGTCGAACTCCTTCAGGTATGCGGCAATGGCCTCGCTGAACCGGGCGATGGCCTCAAGATTCTCCTTGGTTTCAAGACGGGTACGCAAATCGCCGGCCTGTCCGAGAATCTTGCCGATCTGATCATGCACGGCCTTGCCGTACCGTTCCTCGCCGGAGATGATCAGTTCCTTTTCATTCTTGCGCGCATCCAGGAACCACTTGACCATGCGGTTCGCGTCGTCGGCATTGCGCAACTTCAGGTCAACGAGGGTTGACTGGGCATTGGCCTGGCGCAGCCGCACCAGTTGGGCCTTCAGGTCAGCCCGGATGGCCTCGGCCACCTCCAGCGCTGTCCGGGCGTTGCTCCGCATGACATCCATGGAGGCAAACCGGGCATCACTCTCCTTCACATAATCCTTGAAGGCGCCGGCATACTTCCCTACGGCAGCGGAAACATCATCCATCTGCTTCAGATTGAGCGGATCCGAAAACTTTGCTCTGCTGTCAGCGACCTGCGACACAATGCCGGCGACAAGCTCGCCATGCTTCTGCATGGACTCCTTGTCCCGGCGGATCATGAAATTCTTTTCCTGTATCCGGGCATCAAGCATGAACTTCACAAGACGGTTCATGTCATCCGCCTTTGCCACCCTTTCGCGAATGCCCTGAATGCCACTCAGCCCCACCCAGGCTATTCCCAGGGTCAGCACAATGAGTGCCCCAAAGCCGATACCAAGTTTCCAGGCCAACCGTAGGTTCTTCATGTACGCAGACTCCAGGTAAAGGTTCTTCTCCCACCCCGATGCGACTGAGCGCATACCGCACCTTCACTCATAACGCCAAGCGCGATACAAGAAAACACCTCAATAAAAATAATAAATGGAATAAGAAATAGAAATACCAAGACACGAAGATATGCACCGCACACATCTTCTATCTGAAAACAGGAAACACGATACAGCCGAGCAACAACAAAGCGTCACTCGGTATTCGCAGTGTCAGCGCTCCTGCAAGGAAAAGGATAATGATGATAAAAACGGAGAAAGGATATACTCCAGCACGGTCCTCGACCCCGTATGAATGGAGCACGCAACCACCATGCCCGGATACAGACAGTAGCGGTTGCTGCCGCGCTGGAAACAGGCCTGCTCCGTTTCTATGCGCACCTTGTAGAAGGTCCTTCCCTGCCTATCCACCACGGCATCGGGCGAGATACGCACGACCGTGCCATCAATCTTGCCAAACCGCCGGGCGTCAACAGATGCGAGGGAAATACGGGCCCGTTGCCCATTGGCAACATACCCAATGTCATTGATGGGCAGGTGGGCTTCCACCACCAACCTGTCGGAAGACGGGACAATGGTCATGACCGTGCCCCCGGGTTCAACAACCTCTCCGGGCGCAGCAACAGCCAACTGCTTGACCACTCCGTCCACGGGGGAACGAAGGACGGTCCGCTTGAGACTGTCCTCAAACTTCTTGGCCCGTTCGGCAAGTTCATCATGCTCCTGCTGGGCCTTGCGCAGTTCCTCCCGGGCCTTTTCCCGGAACTGGGATTCCACCCGCGCCTCTGTAGCCAGGGCCTCCTCGTACTGCGCCTGCATCTTGATGAGATTGGCCTTGTCCTGCTCGATACGGCTCTCCATATTGGTGGCTTCACGCTTGAGCTTGATGAACTGCAGCTCCGTGGCAAGCTGTTCGTGAAACAGCCCCTCGGTTATGGACAATTCCTTGCGCAGCAGGGTCAGCGAGTCACGCAACTTGCGAATGCGCACCGTCACGCTGCGCACTTCCTGTTCGGTCTGCACCACCTGCTGACGACGCTCGGCGAGTTGCCCGGCAAGAGTCCCCATGGAGGATTCGAACAGGGCCCGGGCGGCGCGGACCTTGTCCGGCTGCTCCGCGACAAGCGACGGGGGAAATTCCAGACTCCGAACCTTGTCCGCCATGGCCTGATACCGGATGATGTCCACCATGAGCGATGCCAGGCGCACCCGCAATTCCTCCAGTGACGACCCCTGGGAAGCGCCCTCCAGCACCACCAGTTCCTGCCCCTGGGTCACAATGGCCCCTTCCCGCACCCGTATCTCGCGGACAATGCCGCCTTCCAGATGCTGCACCCGCTTGACCAGCGAGGAAGGAACAACCTCCCCCTCCGTCATGCTCACGATATCGAGCGGGCTCACGCCGGCCCAGATAAGGAATGCAAGGCACCCGCTCACGCATATCCACAGAAACCGCCGCGTGGTGGCCAGATCCTGCGGTGAAAGACGCGTCGAATCACTCATGCTGTCCCCCTTCGGCAACATCAGCACCCACGGCATCACTCGCGGCATCCGGCCCCATGACACCTGGACCTTGTTCAGCCGGGGATGCCGCAACTTCGGCACCGGCCCCACCGTTGCCGTCTCCCGGCACGGTTCCCGGCAGCATCCTCCGGGATACATGGGGCTTCGGCTTGCTTCCGAGGTCCAGCTTCTGCAGGGCAATACGCTCTATTTCCGGATCCGAGGAGACGACGACAACGGTATGCCGCTCACGGACAAGGCGCACCAGACAACGCAGAACAGCTTTTCTGCCCTGCGTGTCGAGCGCCTCGGTGGGTTCATCCAGAATCACCACCCGGCCGCCTGTCATGAGGGCCCGGGCAAGCGCAATGCGCCGCCGGATGCCCATGGGCAACGATCGCCCGGCATCGTCGATCAGGGTTTCCAGCCCTTCGGACTGGGAGAAGACAAAGGTGGCCAGATCCGCCTCATTGATGACCTGGTTCAGCCGGGCCTCATCAGGTTGGCTCACGGCCATGCAGATATTGGCACGCAACGTTCCGGGCAGAAAGGTCGGCTCCTGGGGCAGATAGCTTATCTGGGTCCGCCACCAGTCCGGGGCAAGCTGGCGCAGGGTAATGCCGTCAGCCAGCACGTCTCCCCGTGCAGGTTCCACAAGCCCGGCAAGCATTCTCGCGAAGGTGGTCTTGCCCGATCCATTGGGCCCCTGCACCAGGGTCAGCATGCCCGGCTCCATGCGCATGTCCAGCGACTCATACAGGGGACTCGGGTTGCCCGGCCACCTGAACCCCACATCATGCAGTTCAAGGCGTCCTTCCAGTTCTCGCTTGGCGGTCCCGGAACTTGCCTCCACCGGCAGGGATAGCAGACGGCCAAGATCCGCACGCGCGGCTCTTGCGCGGGAGAACAGCGTCAGGGCGCTGGCAAGCCCGGCTCCCGCCCCCGTGGCCCGCGACGTAAGTATATTCACCCCTATGAGCACCCCGATGGAGATGTCGCCGTTTACCACCTGCATGGCGCCCAGCGAGTAGACCGCCACACTCTGCAGCAGCATGACCACCGTGGACAGGGAACGCCCCCGCTCCCGCAACTGGGTAAGGGCAAAGCGCAGCGCGTCTATGGATGCGCTCTTGTCCTTCCACAGACCACGGACAAGGCCGGCTGCCCTGAATACCCGCACCGTGTCCGCACCGTCCAGCACTGCGCCGGTAAGACGCCGCCGTTCGGTCTCCTCCTTTTCCAGTGACCGGGCAAGCCCCTCCTGCTGCCCGTTGCTCCACATGGAGACCACAGCCAGCACCGCCATGCCCAGCAGACCAATCAGGGCCAGCAAAGGAGAAAGCAGACAGGCGGCTGCCAGATACAGCAGGGCAAACGGCGCATCCAGCGCCTGCATGATGACGCTGCCCTCGTAGGCAGCACGTACCGCAGCCACCCTGGCCGGAATCTCATGAATGGCCCGGTTCACCTCCGGACCAAGCACCTGCCTTCTGGCATTGACCACAACGTCATTGCAGGCAGCGGCAAGCTGATGATCCTCATCCCCGCTGACCACGTCGGCAAGACGCGACCGCAGAGAGCTGAAGGCGTACAGCAGGGCAATGGCCACGAACATGCCCGTGGTCAGTGTGACCAGTGTACCGTCAAACCCGAAGGTCACGTACCGGTTCATTATCTGGATGACGAAAATGGGCGAGGCAAGGTTGAGCAACGTGACAAAGACGGTCGCCACCAGCAACTCGAAGGCGGGCACAGGGCGCAGCCGCATGCGTCTGAACAGTTCTCCCATCCTATAACCTCTCCATCTTCCAAAGGATGTGGGAATAGTATACCGCATCGCCCGCAGGTGCAACGCATGTTCCACATTCTCTAAAGCGGATACGGAGGCCTGCCGGAGATCACTGCACCGAAAGAAGCTCCCGGTATGCCGCACGGACAGCCGTTCCCCACGCTTCCAGCGAGAATTCCGCCGGGCCGGAAGCGCCCCCCCGATACCCCCTGTCCAGCACCCCGGCATCAACGGGTATCAGCCATCGGCCGGCCCGCCGCGAGGCCACAAGGTACACGAGGGCCAGCCGCCGATACTGGGCCGCACGATCCGCACAATCCGAGCAATCCGGACGGCCTGGCGACGGAGCAGCCACAGACACATGCAGGAAGCGGCCACGGGCCAGCACGCCACCATCCTTGCGTTCAAATTGCGTGGCAACGAGAGGGGAAAAAAAATCATGCATGGTTTCGGAACTGCCATCGGCACGCACGCGCACATGGCATCCGGTTGCGCCCACCCTGTCCCCATGCAGTACGAAATACTCCGCAGGCTTGCCCGCACTGAGCGATGTTCGCAGGAAACCGGGCCCGCCCACGTCCTCCGCAGAGACGCCCACAAAGCCCATGAACCGCTCCATGCGGTCCGGAGCAATGGCGCACGGCGTTCCCACAAGGGCGTCAAAGGTCGCAGGCAGGGCAGACAGAACAGACGCACCGGAATCCGGTCCTGCAAGCAGGCACAACGCCTGCTCAAGAGCGCTTCCCCGGAATGCACCGTCCGCCACCACCCACGGGCAGTCCGAAGGGCCCTTGGCCGGAACCGGAACAGCCATCCAGGCTGTTATGGCAAGCCCCAGCAGCCCCGCACGAAGCAGCCTTCCTGCGCCACGTCTACTACGCATTACCTATCCACCCGAAATACAAGAGAAACACAAAAGAACACACAATAACTCGACACCACGAATTCCTCTTGATTTTTTTCCATATTTACAGAATGTTATAGAATAGCATGAACACGAAGACACACCACATGGCCGGATATGCCTACGTCCTTCTCGCCGCAAGCCTGTGGGCCCTGCTGGGTCCCGTGGCCCGTTTCGGCCTTGCCGTCGGCATGAATCCGCTGGAACTGGCGTTCTGGCGGGCCGTATGCGGTGCAGTTCTCTTCATCCTGCACGCCCGCAGGCATAACCTGATGCGCGTTCGGACACGGGATCTGCCCGCCTTCCTTCTCTTCGGTCTCGTTGGTGTGGCGCTCTTCTTCGGGTCATACCAGCTCGCCGTGCAGGGGGCCGGCGCCGCACTCGCGTCCATCCTGCTGTACACCGCTCCTGCATGGGTGGCCCTGCTCTCGCGCATCGTCTTCCGCGAACTCATGAGTCCGTGCAAGGTGCTTGCCCTGTGCATGGCCATGGCAGGAGCCGGTCTGGTATGTCTTTCAGGCGGCGGGGGAGGAGACGTGACCCTGTCGGGCATCCTGTTCGGGTTGCTGTCCGGCTTCACCTACTCGCTGCACTATATTTTTGGCAAGACCTATCTCCGGGACTACGCCTCGGTCACTCTCTACATGTGGAGCCTGCCGGTCGGAGCCCTCGCACTCCTGCCCTGGGTCCACTTCTCCACGCCGAGTCGAACAGGTGTTCTTGTCATTCTGGTCCTCGGCGTTGTATGCACATATGGTGCGTATTATGCCTACTGTGAAGGGCTGAAGCGCCTCTCGCCCACCCGGGTTGCCGTTATTGCCAATGCGGAGCCGGTACTTGCAGCCGTACTGGCGCTGTGGTGGTGGGATGAACGGCTCTCCCCGTCCGGCTACCTCGGCGGGGCACTGGTCCTGCTGGCCGTGTTCGTCATCGTCCTCGACCGGAGCGCCATCTCCGCCGCTTGCCCGGAGACACCGCTGGCCGGTGAATCCGCGCGGTAACAGACTGTTCAAGGAGCACCCCATGGCTACACTCTACGATCGTATCAAAGCAGGCGAATTCCTCTTTCTGGACGGCGGCACCGGGACCGAACTGGCCCGCAGGGGCATTCCCCACGAGGACGATCCCTGCTGGAGCGCCCGGGCAGTTGTGGACTACCCGGATGCGGTGCGTGAAGTGCATGCGGACTTCATCCGGGCCGGATCGGACATCATCATCACCAACACGTTCCGGGCCTCTCCGCTCATGCTCAATGCATGCGGTCTTGGCGACCGGTGGGTGGAAATCAACACCGCTGCCGTACGTCTTGCCTATGACGCCATTGAGGAAGTCGGCGCGGGCCGTCAGATACACGTGATCGGCTCACTCGCAACCACCACGCCCGCCGCTGCCCCCATCCCCCCCGAGGAGGAACGGCGCATGTTCGCGCGGCAGGCAATGACCCTTGCCGATGCCGGAGTCGAGGCAGTCCTGGTGGAGATGATCAACGACATCGAGCATTCCCGGCTTGCCCTCGAGGGGGCCAAGGAAGCCGGCATAGCCCTGTGGGGCGGCTTCTCGTGCACCATCGGCGAGAAGGGGGTTCCCCTGCTCTACGGCAGTGACATTCCCCTGGAGCAGGGGCTCAGGGCGCTCCTGCCCATCGGCCTGAAGATGGTCTGCCTCATGCACACCGTGGCCGGAGACATGGGCCCCTGCCTCGACGTGCTGCGCCAGCACTGGTCGGGCCCCATCGGTGTCGCGCCCCATGCATCCCGGTCCCCTGTTCCCAACCAGTCCGTTGCCGATGCCTATACCCCTGAGGAATACCGTTCCCGGGCCCGCAAGTGGATATCTTCCGGCGTCCGCATTCTGGGAGGCTGCTGCGGCATAGGACCGGAATACATCCGCACGGCGCGCGACGGCATACAGCTGCTCGGCTGACCGGAGCGGACCAGTACGGTACGAGACCCCCATGGCACGAATTCTTGTTGTTGAAGACAACACCATCAACCGCATCACGGTAGAGCACATGCTCGGCAAGCTCGGGCATGTCTCCCTGAGTGCGGAAAACGGGCAGCAAGGGCTGGACGCACTCCGGACTGGCCCGATGCCGGACCTTGTGCTCATGGATATTGAAATGCCCGTCATGGGGGGGCTGGAAGCACTGCGCGTCCTGCGCTCCGAACCGACCATGGCCTGCCACAGCATGCCCGTGGTGGCCATGACCGCTCATGATTCGGCACAGGACCGCAACAACATGCTGCAGGCTGGATTTGACGGCGTGCTCTGCAAGCCCCTTGATGCAGCCAAACTGGCCGAATGCATCGAAGTGCATCTCCGACCGAAAAAAAGTCTCCCTGCCCCCTCCATCTAAGGAGAAAAGCCCTTCACACCCGCCCGCCTCAGTGGTACCTGTGGGGCTGTTTGCGGCCATCTCAACCCATGCATCCGAGGGATAGACCGTTGCCTATGCGTTTCGACAGAATGGAATTTGCCGGTTCTCTGGGGGATCTGGGAGCACTGCTTCCCCTGTCGCTTGGCATGATCATCATGAACGGCCTGGACCCCGTGGGGCTGTTCTTCTGCGTGGCCATGTTCTACCTGCTGGCAGGCAGCTACTACCGGGTCCCCATTGCCGTGCAGCCCATGAAGACCGTAGGGGCCTATGCAGTGGCCACGGGGGTTTCCGCCCAGGTCATCGGTGCTTCCGGCCTGTGTCTCGGCGCGTTCCTGCTGCTCGCCTCCCGGGGCAACATGCTCACCCTTCTCAAGCGGTTCACTCCGCTTCCGGTCATCCGGGGCGTGCAGGTCTCCACCGGCAGCCTGCTGGCCATGCAGGGAGCCAAAATGGTGCTGGGCACCTCCCTGCTGCAACAGGACATGTCGGAACCCCACCTCGGCATCTCCACCCTTCTTGGCATTCCGTGGAGTATACTGCTCGGCATCTGCGCCATGGCGGGCATCCTCTTCCTCCTCAACAACAAGCGCTTCCCTGCCGCGCTGGTCGTGGTTTCCCTGGGTCTGCTCTTCGGTGCGCTTGTGGGAAAGGCTTCCCTGCACATCGGTCTGCATGGCCCCTCGTTGCTGCCTTTCGGGCTGCCGGCCTGGGCCGATTTCGCCTTTGCCCTGCCCATGCTGGTGCTGCCACAGCTCCCCATGACTCTGGGCAACGCGGTGTTTGCCAACGCGGACCTTTCCGGACAACTGTTTCCCGAAGCCAAGGAACGGGTGACACCCAAGGCGCTCTGCGTAACCATGGGGTCGGCCTGCATCATCGCCTCCCTGGTGGGCGGCATGCCCATGTGCCATGGCGCAGGAGGGCTTGCGGCCCATTATCGGTTCGGTGCGCGGACGGGCGGCTCCAACGTCATCATCGGGCTCATCTTCCTCGTGGCAACAGTGGCCCTGGGCCCCTCCCTTGCTGACATTCTTTCCCTGCTCCCCATGGCTGTCCTGGGCGTCCTGCTGCTCTTCGCCGGGCTGGAGCTCTGTCTGGCCGTACGCGATTTGACCGAACGCAGCGGACTGTTTATCGTATTTTTCATGCTTGTCATCTCCATGACCGTCAATCTGGCCCTGGCGTTCCTGCTGGGCGCCACGTTGTGCTGGCTCATGGAGCAGCGCGGGCTGCGCATATAACCTATCAAGGAGTTACCGTGGCAGAAGAACAGAACCCCGACCAGCTCAGCATGGCCTCGAAACCACAGTCCGGCATGGGAAAGATGATATGGATCCTTCTCCTCTGTGCCGTGGTCGCCGGAGGGGCACTCTGGTATTTCCGCAATGAAGCTCCGCATCCCCCGAAGCCTCCCGTCAGGACGGAAACGCAGATGCGTCTGCAGCTGCCGGCGCCGCCTCCCCAATCAAGAGCGGTCACCGACAACGCCACCGATGCCCCCGCAACCAACGCCACGGATACGCTGCCCGCCTCCCAGCCTGCAACGCCGCCCGCCACAACGGAAGCCACCGATGCCCCGGATGTGGGACGAGTCATGCCCAAGGTGGAAGACGACAGTGTCATCCGCCTTGCATTCATCGAGGATCTGACCCGGTACCTTGCCGACGCATACTATCCGGCCAATTCCGGCCCAGCCAAGGGAGAGCACGGCGTCCTTTCAAAGGGACCCAAAATGCTCAACATGCATTACGGCGTTGAGATGACCGGGCTCGAATGGAGTGGGGACGATCTGGAAAAGGGCCGCCGCAGCATCCTGCGATACGCCCTCAACCCCACCATGGTGGACGCCCTGTACCACCTCTATGTGGACCGGTTCATGGACTCCCTGCAGCGTGCCGCCAAGCGCATGGTCCGCACCGTGGAAGGCGAGGAGCGCCCCCTGACCCGCATGGAGATCAAGGAAATGCATCACCTGCTGGCCCTGCGCGCCCAGGCCACGGCCGGGGTGCTGCGCGCCTGCGTGGTGATGGAAGACGGCATGAGCCGCGTCGAAGCCCTGCACGCCGCCACCAAGCAGGCCCTTGCAGCCAACCAGACGTTCCAGACTGCCTTGCTCCAGTATCAGGAAGCATCCGATGCCAAGAAGGACAGCAAGGTCATCGCCAAGGCCCGCACGGCCATGGACGTTGCCGGAAAGACATACCAGCAGGCCATTATCCAGCGTGAGCGAACCCGCGAATCCCTGGCCAACCAGCTGAGAAAGAACAAGTGGGTTGCCCAGCAGAGCGACGACGCAAACATTTATGTGGCCCAGTGGGCCTATCGCCGCATGCTGGACAACGACCGCATCTTCCCGGCCCTCATGGCCGTGCATGATGTCCTGATCGACCTGGCGGAGAGGTTGGAGAAAAAGGCCGCACTGTAGCGCGGCAATACGATGACAGACAACGACGGGTCTGTGGCCGCCTGCGCCACGGACCCGCTTCTTCTTGGAGACCTGCAATGAGCGGTGAACACGACCCCAGAATGCATTCCGCAGAGCATATCCTGAACCAGACCATGGTCCGCATGTTCGATTGCGGACGGTGTTTTTCGGCCCATCTGAACAAGAAAAAGTCCAAATGCGACTACCGGTTTGCGCGTCCTCTTTCAGAAGCGGAAGTGCAGGAGCTGGCCCGGCGGGTAAACGAACAGATTGAGGCGGACCTTCCGGTACGGGAGATCATGCTCGACAGGGAGCTGGCCACCGAGCGCTTCAACCTGAGCAGGCTGCCAGAGGACGCCGGAGATGCCGTTCGCATCGTGCACATTGGTGACTATGACGCCTGCCCCTGCATCGGAGCACATGTGGAACACACGGCACAGATAGGCGCTTTCAGCATCATTTCACAGGATGCTGCGGACGGTGTGCTGCGCATCAGATTCAAACTGGCCACCCCGTAACCTGACCTTTTTACCGAATACGGACGTCCCTCCATGCATGCACGCACACGGCTTTCCCCGATTTTAGCGGTGGCTCTTGTAACACTCTGCACCCTGTGCGGCATTCAGGGATGCGTATTCTTGCAGCGCGGAGGCGAGGCCGCAGACACTCCCACTCTGGAGCAGCCCCTCACCATCATGGACGGAGCCGACTTCGCCGTCTTCTCAAAACGGTTCAGGCCCTTGCTCATCACCCGCCACATCCTCAACAGCGATGGCACTCCGGCAC
>QKEJ01000138.1 GCA_003252375.1 Halodesulfovibrio sp. | reverse complement strand
CCTCCAGAGCAGTTCAAAGGCCTCATGACTGGCAAGCCATTCCCTGGCGTTGAACAGCGCCATGCCCTGTGCAAGCAGCGCCTGCCGCTGCCCCGGCGCAAGAACCGGAACATGCCTGCCCATCGTGCCTTTCATGCCTGCGCGCCCTATGCTCCCGGCCCGCCAGATCCAACGGCTCCGACAGACCCGGAAGGCTCCGTGGACCAGTCTGCCAGTCCGAAGAATCGCGCCGCATTGCGCCCGCACTGCGTCCACAGGTCCGCCACGGGCACGCCCAGCGTCTCCGCCACCACCCGTGCGGTAAAGACCAGAAAAGCGGGTTCGTTCCGCTTGCCCCGGTAGGGCATGGGCGTGAGATAGGGGCAGTCGGTCTCCAGCAGCATCCTGTCCTGCGGGATAACGCGCAGTGCCTCCCGAAGCCCGTCATTCTTGGGGTAGCTCACCGGGCCGGGAATGGAAACGTGCCAGCCGTTGGCCACAATACGTTCCGCCGTGGCGGCATCGGCCCCGAAGCAGTGCCACAGGAGCGGATAGTTCCGGAAGCCCTCCTCCTCCAGAATGGCGAGCACATCCGCATTGGCGTCGCGGGAATGGATGACAACAGGCCGCTCCACTTCCCGGGCGAGGGCCAACTGCATCCGGAAAACCTGCTGCTGCAGATCGCGGGGATGATCGTCCCAGTAATAGTCGAGTCCGATCTCGCCCACGGCGCGCAGACGCGGATCATCCGCAAAGGCCTGCCGCATGGCGGCCACGGCCTGCGCATCGCACTTGTCCGCATCCCCGGGATGAATTCCCAGCAGAAAAAAGACATCCGGTGCGGCTGCGAACAGCGCCTTGCCCGCATGGTAGGCATCGGGGCCGAGAAAGACGTTCCCCATGCCGCGCACGCCCGACCGTCTGGCCCTATCCAGCACCTCGGCCAGGTCTGCGGCAAAGGGTTCAAGATCGAGGTGGGCGTGGGATTCCACACCGGTACGGGGCAGGGCAAGGGATTCCGGCTCCGGAAGCGGAGCCTTGTTCTTCTTGGACATGATGTGTGTGTATTCCGATTGGATGCTTGGTCTGATTTGTTGAAGGGCCGGAGCCCCGAAGTATTACGGCCGGAAAACAGTCCCCTGCGCGGCATCATGCCACAGGGACCACACGGCCTCCTGCTGTTTTTCCACAGTGTATTCCGCAACCGTGGCCGCGGCCTGGGCCCGCAATCCGGCCAGCTCGGGCGCGTCCTCCGCAAGCCATCGGGCCGCCAGTTCAAGGCCATTGGCCGCTGCGGCCACATCGGCGTCGGCGGCCACCAGGGCGTTCCCCTGCCACGGAACCTCCCGGAGGGGCCACCATGGCATGGCGCCCCCAAGGGACGCGGGCAAAGCCTGCCGCATGTAATCCCAGCCCCCCATGCCGGAAAACCCGGTCAGGACGCAGCCGGAGGCCAGCGCCTCCAGCGGGGGCAGGGGGCAGCCCTCCGGAAACCCGGTGGCCAGAAAAATATGGGCACGGCGCAACGCATCCGCAACCCCCTGCGGTGAGAGACCGTGGATTTCGGTCCATTGCGCCGCAGGCAGGCCAAGCAGGGCGCGCCGCGCTTCAAAGGTTTCCCGGATGCGCACCGCCAGCGCCTTGTTCTTGCGCGGCATCCACGCAATGATCGGCGTATCCGTTGTCCGGGATCCCGTTTTCGCAGGGGAGGGATGGAAAAGCCCTCCGTCAATGCCCGGCCGCAACACAGGGCCCCCGCGGCCGGTGACCTGCTGCGTGAACCAGGCAACGGGCTCGGACACGTTCAGGAACGAAACCCGCAACTGCGGCCAGTGCACCCCTTCGGGCAACGCGGAAAGCAGGTACGACCAGTTCTGCACATACACGACGGTGCGGGCTCCGGCCTGCAACCCCGGCATGAGCGCGTTCACCCAGCCCTCGGGCACAAGCCAGACATCATCCGGCGACAGGGACAACTCGCCCCAGGCGCACACGGGCACTCCGTCCGGCAGAGGGGTGCCTGCCTCGCGCGGCACCACGGAAACCGGGAAACCGCCGCTGACAAGATGCCGCGCCACCTGATGCAGCACGGCCACGCCGCCCGTCATGCCCTTGAGCGGGGGAAGAAATATGTAGGTATGCATGTGTGAGCGTTCTCTGGCCCTGTGGCCGGTTCCTTGCTGTTGCCCTGCCGTGTGGTTGCACTGCCGGTTCGAACCCATCCCTGGCAGATGTGGATGGAGCGGAAGGAGCCCCCATTACGAAGGGGTTTTCAAGCGTCCGCTTCACGTACCGCTGCCTATGTACCCCGCGGCTGTGGTTTTGACAAACCCGCCCCGGATTTCCCGGGACAAGCTTGTGCAAAAACACACATGCTCCTCCACAGCACTCCCCCAAAGGCTACATTATTGTGACACCCACTTATACACACAGCAATACAGCGTACTCATTGGACAAAATTTAGTTTTTTCACCCATATCAGGCCACACCCCGCAGCCCGTGCCGCGTGGCGGAGTTTTCCACATGTTTTTCCCTGTGCACAGCCTGTGTGCGGATACAGGAGATGGCAAAAAGGTCATTTTTTTTTCTCCTTGTGTCATGTGGAGTTCCGGCCATGTCAAGGCGTAACCAAGCCCGACAGGCACGACCGGGACTGTACAAAAAATCCCCCATTGGCTAGAGTCCATTTCTAGTGGGCATTGAAACTTTATATATTTGCTAGAGAAACTCTAGGCTAATATAGTAAATTAAAAAAGATGGTTACAATGCAATTCCGACCTTCCACAAGGTCGGTTCCCATTTGGAACTATTCGCTAACCTGCCTGCAAAACGAGGAAAACCCGACGTGACCGCTTCTGCCTGGGATGCAATTTTCGGCTTTGAAAAAGTCAGCCTGTGCGACTGGCCCGGCATGAATGCCAGCGTCATTTTCCTCGGCGGCTGCAACATGCGCTGCCCCACCTGCCACAACTATAATCTTGCATGGCACTCCCATGAAATGACCGTCTATCCCCGCACCGAGATCGAGGCCTATCTCAAGGCCCGCCAGCGCTGGATTGACGGCGTGGTCATCACCGGAGGCGAGGCGACCACCGTTGCCGGCCTTGCCGACCTCATCCGGGACCTGCACACCCTGAACATGCCGGTCAAGCTCGACACCAACGGCATGCGTCCGGACGTGGTGCAGGAGCTGCTGCGCCTGAACCTTGTCGACCTCTTTGCCGTGGACGTGAAGGGCCCGTACCGCAAGTATCCGCAGCTCACCGGCGGAACCACCCAGCCGGACGAGGCCGAGCGCAACCTCGGCGCCATCTTCGCCATGGCCGAGATGCACCCCCAGTCATTCCTGTTCCGGCTCACCCATGTCCCGGCGCTCAGCGACACGGACGTGGAGGAAGCCCGGAGCTATCTGCCCCAAGGGTTTACATTGAAGATTCAGAGTTACGTGCCCCCGAGGAGACCCCATGCTGAAACAGATACTGAAACGGGACGGCTGTCTGGAGACCTGGTCCATCGAACGGATTTCACAGGCCATCCTGAAGGCCCTGAAAGCCAGCGGCATTAAGGACCCCCTCCTTGCCCGCCGCATGGCGCGCAAGGTGGAACAGAAACTCGCCGATTCCGAAATCGCCCCGCAGGAACTCGTGCAGGACATGGTGGAACAGGTGCTGATGGAATCACGCCTCTTCCACGTAGCCAAGCGCTACATCATCTACCGCGAGCAGCGCCGCCAGCTGCGCGAACAGACCGCCGCCTACCTCGACATCAAGGAAACCATCAACAACTACCTGGACAAGGCCGATTGGCGCGTCAGCGAAAACGCCAACATGACCCATTCGTTCCAGGGCTTGATGCTCCACCTTTCCGGCACCCTGCAGGCCAAGTACGCCCTTGAGAAGTACCCCATGGAAGTCCGTCAGGCTCATGAGCACGGCTACTTCCACATCCACGATCTTTCCTTCGGCCTTGCAGGCTACTGCGCGGGCTGGAGCCTGCGCGACCTGCTGCTGGAAGGCTTCAACCTTGAAGGCCGCTCCAGCGCCGGGCCTGCCAAGCACATGGACACCGCCCTCGGGCAGATGGTGAACTTTCTCGGAACCCTGCAGAACGAATGGGCCGGTGCGCAGGCGTTCAATAACGTGGACACCTACCTCGCCCCCTTTGTCCGCAACGACAAGCTCAGCTACAAGCAGGTGCGCCAGGCCATCCAGAAGTTCGTCTTCAACCTGAACACCACCTCGCGCTGGGGCGGACAGAGCCCCTTCACCAACCTCACGCTCGACCTTGTGGCCCCCAAGCACATTGCCAACGAGCCCGTGATCATCGGCGGTGCCTACCAGGACTCGACGTACGGAGAGTACGGGGAAGAGATGGCCATGATCAACAAGGCCTTCCTTGAGGTCATGCTGGCGGGCGACCACGACGGACGCATCTTCTCCTTCCCCATTCCCACGTACAACGTGACCGAGGACTTCCCGTGGGATTCGGAGATCGGCGACCTGCTCATGCAGCTGACCGCCAAGTACGGCGTTCCCTATTTCCAGAACTTCATCAACTCGGACCTGAATCCCGAGGATGTGCGCTCCATGTGCTGCCGCCTGCAGATGGACCTGCGCGAACTGCGCAAGAAAACGGGCGGCCTTTTCGGCGCAGGCGACCTGACCGGCTCCATAGGCGTGGTCACGCTCAACCTGCCCAAGCTCGCCTATCTCTCCGAAGGGGAGGAAGACTTCCTTGATCTTGTTGCGGAATATGCCGAGATGGCCAAGGATTCTCTGGAGTTCAAGCGCAAGCTCATTCAGGAAAACCTTGACCGCGGCATGTTCCCCTGGTCCGCGCGCTACCTCAAGAACGGCTTCAAGGCCCACTTTTCCACCATCGGACTGGTGGGCGGCCATGAGGCCTGCCTGAACCTGCTGGGCAAAGGCATTGAGACCGAATCGGGAATCCGTCTCATGCAGCGCATGCTCAACCACCTGCGCGACATCACCTCCCGTTTTCAGGAGGAGACCGGCAACCTGTACAACCTGGAAGCCACTCCGGCGGAAGGCACCAGCTACCGCCTCGCCCGCATCGACAAGAAGCTGTACGAGGACATCAAGGCCTCGGGCAACGGCACGCCCTACTACACCAACTCCACCTCGCTGCCCGTGGGCACCACCTCGGACGTCTTTGCCGCCCTGGAACACCAGGACAAGCTGCAGCCGCTGTATACCGGCGGCACCGTGTTCCACACCTACCTCGGCGAAGCCGTGGCCGACCACAAGGCCCTGAAGAAATTCATCGTCAAGGCCTTCTCCAAGACCAAGATGCCCTACATCTCCATCACCCCCACCTTCTCCATCTGCAAGGACCACGGGTATCTGGCCGGCGAGCAGCCGCAGTGCCCCACCTGCGGCGGAGAGGCCGAGGTGTACACCCGCATCGTGGGCTACTACCGCCCCGTTTCCCAGTGGAACAAGGGCAAGCAGATGGAATACGACGACCGCGTCTGTTACAACGGCATGTAGCCCTTTTCCTTTCTCAGTCACAACAGACGCCGGAAGTGCTCAGCACTTCCGGCGTCTTGTTTTCGTGAATCCGCAGGAGGGGGAAGATTACGCTTCGTCCACCACATCCTCCATGGACGCGGCCTCCAGCGTAACGAAGAACGCCGCGCCCGTGCCCGTGGCGGGATCAAGGGGCGATTCCACCCAGATATCCCC